>JARLIH010000091.1 GCA_031291845.1 Isosphaeraceae bacterium
GACGAAGGCGTCGATCGGCGAGCGGACCCACAAGGCGTCCTTGAGCGGGGGCGCCGACGGATCCTTGACGGGCTGGAACGCCCAGTGTCCAGGCGCTGCCTTGTCCTGGTCGGCCGCCGAGAGGGTCGGGACGCTTGACCACGGTGCTCCGAGCTTCACCCAGGTCGTCAGCGCCTGAACCGACGCTTCGGGGAGCTTGGTCTTGGGCGGCATCTTGACGTCGGCGTGGGCGTAGCGGACGGCCTGCACCAGCAGGCTCTTGTCGGGATCGCCGGGCACGACCGACGGGCCGTTGTCTCCCCCTTCCAGGACCGCCGCGCGGGAGTCGAGTCGCAGGCCGGACGACTGCTTCTGTGCGCCGTGGCAGCGCACGCAAGAGTCGGCCAGGATTGGGCGGACCTGCTTCTCGAAGAATTCCACCGCCTCGGGCGGAAACGCTGGGGCCGCAGGCTTCGGCGCTTCGGCAGCGCCCGTCGCGCAGGCGGCGGCGAGGCACGAGGCAAACGTGATCGGCAGAACGCGCATTTTAGTATTGAGGCAGGTCATGGGGCGGGGCCCCGGGTGGGTCAAGTCGTTGGCAGGACGTTTGTGTCGGCACGCTTATTTTACACGCTTTCGGCCGCGAGAGTCCAACCCGGATAGCTGCGTGTGGCGAAAGCAAGTGACGAGATGGTCGTTCACCAGCCCCGCCGCCTGGAGGAACGCGTAACAAATCGTTGAGCCGACGAACGAAAACCCGCGCCGGCGCAAGTCTTTGCTGACCGCGTCGGAGAGCGGCGTGCGGGCGGGGATCTCGGCGAGCGATTGCCACTGGTTCACGACGGGATTACCCTCGACGTGGCTCCAGAGGTAGGCGTCGAAGGTCCCGATCTCTTCCCGGACCGCCAGGGTCGCCCGGGCGTTCTTGATCGCCGACTCGACCTTGCGGCGGTTGCGGATGATCCCAGGGTTGGCCAGGAGCGCCTCGACGTCCGCCGGGCTGAACTGCGCAACACGCTTCGCGTCGAAGCGCGCGAACGCCGCGCGGTACCCTTCGCGTCGGACAAGGATCGTTCGCCAGCTCAAACCCGCCTGCGCGCCGCCGAGGACGAGCGCTTCGAAAAGCAGGCGATCGTCATGGATCGGCACGCCCCACTCCTCGTCGTGGTAGCGGAGCATTTGCTCGTCCTGCTTGATCCAGCCGCAACGCTCCATGGCAACGTGCTCCTCGCTCTGACGCGGACGGGTCCCTCGACGGACAGGGCCGTTCTATTCTCAGGTGGGAGCGCGAGGCCGGGCCGCGGAAATGTTGGGCAAGGCGGTCGAACAGGTCCTGGCCGAAAGCATTGTGCGAAACCCCTGCCCCGCAAGGGGAGAGGTGGGAAGAACGTTCGTGGCGCAACAAGAACCCGTCCGCCGCTGTCGCTCAAGAGCCGTTGCGAGCCCAACCTTTCTTCATCCCAGCCTCGCCTTCCCAAGAAACCGCTTGTGTCCCTGAAGCAGAAACCGCCCTGCCTCGACGAAAATCCGCTCTCAACGGGGCGTCCGAAGGCGGGTAGTATGATCGACGAGTCATGAATTTTCGAGCCCCGAATCAGGCCGATGAACTCATTAGACCCCGCCGACGAGTCGTTCGGTTCTCGCCTCCACGTCGTTCTGCTCGAGCCCGAAATCGCGGCGAACACCGGGGCGATCGGGCGGACGTGCGTCGCGGCCGGGGCCATGCTCTGGCTCGTGCGTCCGCTCGGCTTCCACCTCGACGACCGCCATCGCCGACGCGCGGGGCTCGACTACTGGGAGCACCTCCGCTGGCGCGTCGTCGACCACCTCGACGAGGTGGTCGCCCTCTTCGGGCGCGACCGGATGTGGTCATTCAGCACGAAGGCGAGCCGGTCTTACACGAACGTCACCTACCGACCCGGCGACGCGCTCGTCTTCGGGCCGGAGAGCCGGGGGCTTCCCGTAACGTGGCTGGCGGAGCAGGGGGAACGTCTCGTACGCATCCCGATCCACCCCGAAGCCCGCAGCTTGAACCTCGCGAACGCGGTCGCGATCGGCCTGTTCGAAGCGGTGCGCCAGATCGGCGCGGGGTAGGGGGGCGACTGTCGGCTTTGGCCGGCGTCACGCCAAGGGGGCACGGCCGAGCGTCAGGCGCTCGAAGTCCGGGTTGCCGCGCAACTGGTCGAAGTCCGACTCGTCGGCGATGAGGTTCCGGAGCTCCGGATCGAGGGCCAACGCCGACGCAAGCTCGTCGATCGCCTTTGCGGCGTTACTGGCGAGGCTCCAGTAGCAGGCCAGGTTATAGTGCAGCAACGGCTCGTCCGGGTTGTGCCGCTCAGCGCGTTCGAGCGCGTCGATCGCCTGGGCCAGGCGGTGGGTCCGCTTGTAGCACCAGCCGAGCGCGATCGCCACGCTGACGTCGCTCGGTCGGAGCCCCGCCGCGACCTCCAGGGGCTTGAGGGCCTCGCGGTAACGCCCCAGCGAGCGCAACGCTTCCCCCGTCAAGAGGCTGGCCTCGAACTGCATCGTCGCCCAATCCCCCCTGCTCTCCAGGATCTGGAGCGCACGGTCGGGCAGTTCGAGCATCAAGTACCCCTCCGCCTCGTCGAGCTGTCTCTTGATCCGGTCGCGGTTGATCCGGCTCATCGCCCCGCCACCCCCCTGAACGCCCGATCGCCCGCAAAAAGCCATATTCTTACCCCGGTCGACGAGGCATGTCATCACCCCGGTCGACTCCTCTCAAGCATATCCCAAAGAGGTTGTACGGGGAAAGGGCGCTATGATCGTTGCGCCCAGAGCTCCTTATCTAGAGTTGGTAGTCAGCGCAGTTTCTCGAATTGGCCGTCGGCAGCGGACGGCGGTCAATAGACCCGGTTGGCGCCGAGGTCGCCGCCGTTCTGGGAATGAGCGAGGAGGTTCTCCCGGCATTCCGCCTCTTTGTTGCTCAGCTCGTGCTCGCGGGCGATCAGGTCGGGAATGTCGAGTCCGTCGACCGAGCGGTCGTGCAGGGCATAGGCGCGGTGGTCGATCGGTTCGCGGTTCTGGAGTCCGGCGAGCCATTTGGAGGGAATCGCATCGACCCCGTAGTGGGCACCGGCCAGGGCGCCGAGGATCGCCCCGGCCGTGTCGGTGTCGCCGCCGAGGTTGATCACGTCGATGACGGCTTCCTCAAAGCACTCGGTGGTCATCAGCAGGTAGAGGCAGGTCGGGATGCAGGCCGGTGGGAAGCCCATAGTGGGGCGCTTGCAGGCGGGCTCGGCGCCGTGGCGGTTGGCCTCTTCGACCAGGGCGGAGAAGGCCCGGTCGCGGGGGAGTTCCAGAAGCGACTCGACATGGGCGATCGCGCGTGAGACACTCCGACGATGACACGTCAGCGAAGTAACGACATGGCTGAATCCGGTGGCAATACGTTCTTCTTCCCGGCTGACGTCGGCGGCCAGCCAGAGGAGGAAGCTCGGGTCGCGCGCCTCGCCGGCCGAGAGCCGCCGCACGGCGTGCGCCACCGCGAATGCCCCCGCCAGGCTGCGGATGTCACGATGGGTCATCAGGCTCGCGTTCATGACGGCGTCGAATACGGAATGCGGCTCGTCCTCGAAATAGAGAGCCACGGGCGCGATGCGCATCGCAGCGCCGACGCCCGCCGAGAGCTGGCCGGCTTCGAGCGGCGGAATGCCCCGCTCGAGGTCCGCGAGCACCTGGCGAAAGCTCCGGCCCACGCCGCGGTGCGCACCGACGTACGCCCCCTTCGGGGTCGCCAGGCTCATGTAGAGCCCCGCCAGCCGGTCCGGATCGACCCGGCGCTGCTCCAGCAGCGTGTCGCAGAGCGCCAGGGCCTGCTGCGTGTCGTCGGAGTAAAGGCCCGGCATTCGCCAACGGTAAGGCTTCTTCTTCCAGGCCCTCGCGCCGTCGACGTAATCGACCACCAGACCGTAGTGTGCGCGGATCTGCTGCGCGCTGAGGCCTTCGAGCGGCGCTCCGAGGGCGTCGCCCACGGCCAAACCCAGCAGGCAACCCCGGAAGCGGTCGAGGCGGGTCAATGGACGCATCGTGGCAAGGCTCCTACGGATTCCGGGAGGTCGGCCTGACGAACGTGCCGACCACCCCTCTCTGCCTGACGCAACGAAATTAACGAGGTGGCTGTGTCAAGCCAACCGAATTTTGCTAACCGCGCCCGATCTGGCCGTTTCGCGACGTCCGTGTGGCATCCACGGCGCGTGTCGTCCGAGCGACTTAGGACGGAGAGCGGGCTTCCTGGTTTTTTTTCTTTTTCCACACGATTTCACCGCGCGGGTCTGCATGCCCCGCACGATCAGCACGAAACCTCGCCGGAAGCTCGTGGGCTAATGTTCACTAAAATGGTGCGAATGGGTGGCACGAACGGCCGAGCAACTTATGGCCTTTTTCGTGGATCTCGATTGATGGTGCCAAGGGAGACGGTTCCGGCGGATCGGAGAACGGTGGCGGCACGAAGGATGGAGGTGAAGAGCCTGTCGCGTTTCCGTTGATATCATTGCGGTGTCGGAGGACCACCACGAAGGTAGTATCGGCGCGCCCCGAGGGCCGGGAGCACACCGAGGCGTAGGGTTTCGCTCCTCCAGGAAGCGCGACGTGGCACAACCGCGCGGAACGGCGTGTTGCGACCGGCCCGCTGCCTGGCGTGAGACCGGCACGAACAGGACGATCGCAAAGCCGGTTGATCGATCTGGCTGTGGCACGCCCGGAGTTTTCGACGGGCGCGCCGCCCTGTACATGCCGAGGAACCTGATAAAGCGATTCTGCAATTGTCCTGCCGTACGCACGAGAGGGTTGACGGTTCAACGGGCACCGAGGACGATGCGGTTCTCAATCCAATTCTCAGACCGCCCTCGGCCCATCGCCGAGGTGCATCGTTCGGGCCAACTGAGGGAGTCGCACCTCATGCGATTACGGGGAGTGGTCGTCGCAGGTTTGTTGCCCGTTCTCATGGTCGGCTTGGTCACGGCGCCGGCGGCAGGCGCAGACGCTCCGCCGTACGGCGCTATCGGCGACCTGAAGCTCGCCAAGGCCGAAGACAAGGTCGATATGCCGCTCGTCGCGCCCCCCTCGGGTGCGACGGTGTTGTTCGACGGCAAGAGCCTGGACGAGTGGGTCAGCGTCGACGGCAAGTCACCCGCCCCGTGGAAGTTCGTCGACGGAAGCGCCGTCGAGGTTCAAAAGGGGGGGATCATGTCGCGCCAAAAGTTTGACGGCCACTTCCTGCTGCATGTCGAATTCCGCGTGCCCTACATGCCCAAGGCCACGGGGCAGGGGCGGGGCAATAGCGGCGTGTACCTCCAGGGCCGCTACGAGGTCCAGGTCCTCGACAGCTATGGCCTACAAAGTCAGGACAACGATTGCGGCGGGATCTATAAAGTTGCCGCGCCCCTGGTCAACGCGTGCAAGGCCCCCACGGTGTGGCAGAGCTACGATATCGACTTCCGGTCGCCCGTGTTCGAGGAGGGCAGGAAGGTCAAGCCGGCGCGTATCAGCGTGCTTCAGAACGGCGTGGCCATTCACAAGGACGTGGAGATCCCGCTCGATAACACCGTCGCCGGTCTCGGCGGCGACCCGAGCAAGCCGGGTCCCATCATGCTCCAGGATCACGGCAATCCCGTGCAGTACCGGAACATCTGGCTGGTGCCCCTGAAGGATTGAGGCTCGTTTGTTCGCTCTGCTGGAGGCCGTGAGGCAGCTCAGCGCGACGGCTGCACCACGCGTGGCTCGAACAGCGACTGCGTGCGCACGATTGCCAGCTCGTCGGGGAACGTGTGGAACGCGTGGACCGTCAGTCCCTTGACGCGCGCTTCAAAGTGAATATGGCTGATCGGGGCGGGGGCCATGCGATTGGACGGCGAGAAGCGGTGAAACAACCGGCCGCGCGCGGTGTCGAGCGTCATCTCCGCGCTGAGGTGCGCGAAGACTTCGGGGTCCACGCGCTCGACCTCGAAGCATGTCTGGTAGTCCATTTCGCCGCGGGGCCGTAACGTCGCCGTCCGCTCGTGGCGCAGCGCTGAATGGAAGAGTAGGCCGGGTTCGGGCAGCAGCGTCTCGGGACCGCTCAGCACCTCCGTCAGTCGGACCGAGCCCGCGCGGAAAATGACGCAATGGCCCCCTTCGACGATCCGGACATCGGCCTCCCAGCCGTCGCGCGTGATCCGCTGGTGGCTGCGCGATAGGAACCACTCGGGGTGAAACGTACGGGCGAAGACCTGAAACGTCAGGTCGGCGACGCGCGACCGACCGAAGCTCACCCCCATGCCGGACACTCCCTTCCGCTGGCAGGCCGATTCACGATGACGAACGCGTGAAGGCAACGGTGACGTCAATTATATAGCGCGGTGCGACGCGGCAAAAGCTCGGGGCCCACGTTCTCGAATCAACAAACCGGAAGTTACCTACTGCAAACGCCGAGCCGCGGCTTAGCCTGCCTTGACCGATCTTGCCCAGACCCGTACACTCCCCGCCGTCCGCAGACCCGATGGAGCGGAGTCGCGTGTTGCAACGACCTTCACCTCTAGCTGTCCCCGTTCGCGCATTGGCCGTCTGGCGCACGCGGGGCGCGCGTTACGTCTGGCACAAGGCGCTCCGGCGCTCGCTCGGCCGCTGGCCGGGCTGGAAGCGCCGGCTCGTCTACGCCGATCCCCGGTCGTACTGGACGCTGCGCGGCGGCGACGATTACTTCCGCGAGCAAGAAGGCCAACACGCCCGCACCGAGCGCGCCGAGTGGCTGGCCGAGCGAATCGCGCGCTACCGCCCGTCGTCGATCCTGGAAGTCGGCTGCGGTTACGGCAAGCAACTCCGTGCGCTGCGAAGGTACCTCGACGTGCCGATGGTTGGCGTCGACTTCAGTTCCACTCAGCTCGAACGCGCTCGCGCCTACCTGGGCGGCGCTGAGCACATCGAGCTTGTCCTCGCCTCCGGGCGCGCACTGCCGTTCGCGGACGGCGCGTTCGACCTCGTGCTGACCTCGGCCGTGATTCTGCACAACCCGCCGACCCAAGCGGAACTGATTCGGCGCGAGGTGATCCGGGTCTCTTCGCGGCTCACGGCCCACAACGAAGACACGGACCTCAGCTACAACCGCTACGGCTATGACACGGCCGCATGGTACCGAGCGGCCGGCATCGCGGTCGCCGAGTTCGGCCCCATCCCGGTCGAGCCCGCCCACTCCCAGTTCTGCGTGGCCGAGCCGTGGCGACGCTAGCCCCCCCGGCGGCAGCGCCGCCGCGGGTCACGACCGAGGGGCGGAGGACGGTTCGCGACAGCCTGGTCGTGACCCTCGGCGGCCAGCTCGAGCGCGGGCTGGGCACCCTCACCGCGCTCGCACTCCGCTGGTGGCTCGATCCGGCACGGCTTGGGGTCTACACCGGGCTCCGGCTCTACCTCGACAACACGAACCGTACGAGTCTCGGCGTCGGCCTCGGGGCCGTCCAGGAGATCCCGATCCTGCTCGCGCAGGGCCGGGGGGAGGAGGCCCGGCGCGTCGCCGACATCGCTTACACGACGAACACATTGACCTGCACGTTGTACGCGCTGGTGCTTGCCGTCTGGGGGGCGTCGCGGGCGGTCTGGCTCAGGGGCGACCCGCTCGCGGCCGAGTGGACGTGGGGGCTGGTCGCGACCGCCGGCCTCGTGGTGATCAAGCGCTATGAGAGCTTCCTGATCGCCGTGCTGCGGGCGCACCGGGAGTTCGTGCTGACGACGAAGCTTGATGTGCTCGAGTCGCTCGTCTCGGCCTGCGCGGTGGGGCTGGGTCTGTGGCTGGCGGGATTCTGGGGACTGCTCGCCTCGGTGGCGGTGATCCTAGGTGTGAAGATCGCCTACTTGCACGCCGCGCACCCGCTGCGGTTCCGCTGGCGCTGGGAGCTGCCGACAGCGCTCCGGCTCTTGCGGCTAGGGCTGCCGATCCTGGCCAACACGGCGGCGTTCGGGGCGGTCCTCGGGCTCGACCGCGCCTTGATCCTCTGGCGGGTTCCCGACGGTGCCCGCGCCGCGGGTTTGTACACGATCGCCCTGATGGGGACGAGCTGGAGCCTGGACCTGGCAGGGCGGATCGTGCTGGTCCTCTACACGGCGTTTCAAACGACGCTCGGGCGCACGCGCGACCCGGCCGAGGTTGCGCGGCAGGCCCTGCGGGCGACGGAGGCCCAGGCACCGCTGCTCGCGGCGGGGAGCGCCGTGGCCTTCGTGGTCGGGCCGGTATTTCTCGGCTCGTTGATGCCGAAGTACGTGGAAGGGCTCCCGGCCCTTCGACCGCTCCTGGCCGGGACGCTGCTGCTCGGCCTCGCCTGGCCGGCGCGGCAGATGTTGATCGCCCTCGATCGCCCGTACCGTCTGTGCGCGGCGACGCTGGCCGGTCTCGCGGTCACTGCGCTCGCCGGAATCGTCGGGGCCGACCGCGCGGGGATCGTGGGCGTGGCCTGGGGCATGACGGCCGGCTATGGCGCGGTCTACCTGCTCACGAGCGCGACGGCGTTCGCGGGCCCGCTCGGCTGGCGGACATGGTTCGCGCACGAGGCACGCCTCGGCGTGAACCTCCTGGCCTTCGCGGCCGGCGCTCTGGTCGCCTCGCGTCTCTCGCCACCGGGGCTGCGACCGTGGGCGGTGCTCGCGGCGCGTTGCGTGTTCTTGACGGCGTGGCTCTTACCGCTCCTCTGGGCGTGGGGACGGGCCCACGACTGGGGCGGGCTGCGGGCGCGGCGGAACTCCTGAGCGCGGTGAGGCATCGATGCTCGACCTGGCTTTCGTTCTCTTGCTGAGCTTGTGGGCCGCCGGTCTGGGCCTCTGGATCTTGCAGCGGTTCGTTGACCCGTCGCCGGACGCGCTGGAGACCGTGGCCCTGGCGTTTCCGCTCGGGCTCGGCGCGCTTGGCCTGGCCGCACTTGGGCTGGGAGAATGCAGCGTCCTGAACCGCGCCGGGCTGGCCGTGGTCGCCATCGTCGGCGCGTGGCTCGGAGGGCGCGCCGTGCGACGCTGGCGCGTGCCCCATTCCGACGAGAGCAACCATCCGCCGTGGACCGCGGTCGACCATTCGCTCGCGTGCCTGCTCGTCCTGACGCTGCTGGGTTCGCTCCTCACCGCGCTGGCGCCGGTCACCGATGGCGATGCACTCTGTTACCACCTCCAGGTGCCGAAAGTGTTTCTGGCGCAGGGAGCCCTCGTCTTCGACCCGGACTTGCACGAGACGGTCTATCCGCTCCTCGCGGAAATGCTCTACGCGGTCGGCTTGGCGTTTCGCGGCCCGGTCAGTTGCCGCTTGATCCAGTGGGTGCTGGGACTGGTCTTCGCGCTCAACGTCACGGCGCTCGCCCGTCCCAGCCTCGGACGGCGGGCGTGGTGGGCGGGAGCGATCGCGCTGCTGGTCCCCGCGGTCTCGAACGGCATGAGCGCGCCGCTCAACGACGTAGCGCTCGCCGCGTTCGGCACGGCCGCGCTCGTGGCGTGGTCCGGTTACCGCGAACGGCCAAGCGTGTCCCGGGTTCTGCTTGTGGGCGCGTGCGCCGGCCTGGCACTCGGCGTGAAGTACCCGGCGCTCGTGTTGGCGGGGCTGATCGCCCTGGCGATCCTCGTCTGCGGGACGATCGCCACCCCGATCGCGGTCCCCAATCGACCTTGCCATCGTGCTGTCCTTGCCCGGCGGCCGCACCGCCTGTCGCACGTTTTCCTGTTCGGTCTCACCGCCGTCCTCGTCGGCGGTCCTTGGTACCTGCGCGCCGCGGCGGCCACGGGAAACCCTGTCTACCCGTTCTTCCGGCACACGTTCGGAGGAGCGGGCCTCGACGAAGTGCTCGACCCGATCAAGCGGCCGCTGGCGGTGACCGGGTGGAACCTCCTCACGGCACTAGGGCCCCTGACGCTTCATCCCCACCGTTTCGACAGCTTCTCACACCAGTTCGGTCCCGTGTTCCTGCTCTTTCTGCCCGCGCTTTTCGTCGAGCGCCCGCCGCGCCGGGTGTGGGAAATCGCCGCGGTCGGTTACGCGTTCCTCACCCTTTGCCTGAGCCAGCGGCAGAGCATGCGCTTTGTTTTGCTGGCACTCGGCCCGCTGGCGGTGGCAACCGCCTGGCTCCTCAGTGTCTGGTGCGATCGGCGCTCGGTCCCCGCGCGCTGCCTCGTCGGCCTGGTGTTGCTGTCGCTCACGTTCGAGGCTGGGCTGGCCCTGGTGCGGGCACGGCATGGACTGGGCGTCGTCACCGGGCGAGAGACGGCCCAGGATTACCTGGCGCGGCGTGAACCGACCTACCGGGTCGGCGCCTGGGTCGCACGGAATGTCCCCGTCAGCGCCCGTCTGATCGGGCAGGACCACCGCGGCTACTACATCCCCCGCCCCTACACGATGGAGCTCGCGCACCGCCGGCGTACGGGACTGGGCCGGCAAGGCGAGCCGGCCGAAACCGTCGTCTCACGCCTGCGCATGGCCGGATTTAGCCATGTATTGCTCTGTCCTCCGATTCCCGAGGACGCCGTGGAATTCGATCCGACACTCGGCCGTATCCTCGCCTCCTGGGTGGACGCGAAGACGCCGCTTTATCGCGAGGATCTCACGGATGCCGATGGCGTCGTCCGCCGCTATGCGCTCTACCGGCTGGACGACTCGGAATCGGTCGCGCAGGTCGGGCGGCCCGAAAGGGGACGGGAATGAACGAAGCCAGGACGATGGCAAAGTCGATCGTCGACCGATCTGGGTGGCACGCCCCGGAGTCTTCGACGGGCGTGGCGCACGAACAGGGTAGCTCGCCCACGCCCGTCGAGGACTCCGCGCGTTCCACCCAGAACGTGCCGAAGGCTCCGACCACGCAACGTCGCAATCGTCCTGTGAACGAGGCCCCGACGCTGGAGGAGCTACGGGCGAGAGTGCACAAGGACCGCCATCGCGAGATCGGCAACTGGCTGGCGCGCCGGCTCGCGCGACCCGCCGCCGTGTACGGGACCTGGGTCGCGGTCCGGCTCGGGCTCTCCGCGCACCAGGTGACGCTCGCGTCGCTGCTCGCGAGCCTTGGGGCCGCGGCAGCGGTCGCCAGCGGTTCGAGGGGCGGATTCATCGCCGGCGCGGGTCTTGCCGCTCTGGCCTTTTGGCTCGACCGTGTCGACGGGCAAGTCGCGCGCTGGCGCGGCACGGCGAGCCTCAGCGGGGTTTATCTCGACTACCTGATGCACCACGCGGCGAACCTCGCGCTGGGGTTCGCGCTCGGGTACGGCCTCGCCGCGCGGACGGGCGACCCCCGCTGGGCGATCGCCGGCTTCGCGATCGCGGCGGGGTGGGCGCTGTTGAGCCTGCACAACGATTGCCGTTACAAGGCATTCTTTCAGCGGCTGAAGCGCGAGCCCGGCGCCTTCCGCGTCGCAGGGGGGAGCGGCGGCCGACCTTCGCCCC
>JARLIH010000092.1 GCA_031291845.1 Isosphaeraceae bacterium
GACGCCACGACGAAGAAAGTGACCGTCACCCAGGAGACGCTCGCCAAGGACGTGAAGCTCCTGAAGCAAGGCCTGAACATCTTCTGGACCTTGCTCACCGGCTTCCTCGTTATGTTCATGCAAGCGGGTTTCGCGCTGGTCGAGACTGGGCTGACGCGCGCCAAGAACGTGGCGCACACCATGGGCATGAACTTCGTGGTTTACGCCGTCGGTATGCTCGGTTTCTGGGCCGTGGGATTCGGCCTCATGTTTGGCGGTTTCGGGCCGGTGCTCGCCTACGACGGTCCGAATCTGCTCGACTCGCTCAAGTCGTTCACGCTCTTCGGTAAACCGTTCGAGTTCATCGGAATGAAGGGCTTTTTCCTGACTGGCGTGGCCAACGACGCGACGATCCTGACGCTCTTCCTGTTCCAGATGGTGTTCATGGATACGGCGGCGACCATTCCGACCGGTGCCTTGGCCGAGCGCTGGAAGTTCTCGGCGTTCGTCGTCTTCGGCTTTTTCCTGTCGACGATCCTTTACCCGGTCTACGGTGCGTGGGTGTGGGGCGGCGGCTGGCTGGCCGACCTGGGCGCGAACTTCGGTCTGGGTAACGGGCACGTCGATTTCGCCGGCTCGAGCGTGGTGCATATGACGGGGGGCGTTACGGGTCTGGCCGGCGCCATCATCCTCGGTCCGCGCATCGGCAAGTTCAACAAGGACGGGTCGGCCAACGCGATTCCCGGCCACGACATTCCGATGGTCGTGCTCGGCACGCTGATCCTCGCCTTCGGCTGGTTCGGGTTCAACCCGGGCAGCACCCTGGCAGCGACCGACCTGCGCATCAGCTCGATTGCGGTCTGCACCATGCTCGCCACGGCGGCCGGCTGCCTCAGCGCGCTCCTCTACATGTGGGCCGTCTTCGGCAAGCCGGACCCCACGATGGCGTGCAACGGCCTGCTCGCCGGGGCGGTGGCGATCACGGCTCCTTGCGCGTTCGTGAACCCCGTCGGCGCGGTCATCATTGGTGCGATTGCGGGCGTGCTCGTGATCTGGAGCGTGCTGTTCGTCGAGCGCGTGCTCAAGGTCGACGACCCCGTGGGCGCGGTCAGCGTGCACGGCGTCTGCGGCGCTTTCGGCTGCCTCAGCATCGGCCTGTTCGCCACGGGTGAATACGGCATGGGGTGGAACGGCGTCGCCGACAAGGCCCCGCTCGGGCTCTTCTACGGCGGTAGCGCGGGCCAGCTCATCGCCGAGATGATCGGCGTTGCGGCCAACCTTTGCTGGGTCTTCCCGGTCGCTCTGGCTTTCTTCTTCGTCGTCGAGAAGACGATGGGCAACCGCGTCCCGGCCGTCGTCGAAATCGGCGGGCTCGACATTCCCGAGATGGGTGTCGAGGGTTACGTCAACGAAGACTCGGTCGCAGTCCAGGTCGCCGGGCAGGAGCACCTCGAGAACCACGGCCCCGGCGTGCCCAAGACGTTCAAGCCGGTCGAGGCCAAGGAGCCGGCCGGCAAGGCCTGAGCGACCAGTTCCGTCATCCCGGGCGACGGCAGCCACGAGGCTGCCGTCGGCTCCCCACGACCCATCGACTGCGGTCAGCGTTCGCTTGGAGGAAGTCCGCGGGCCGCAGTGGCTTTTCCCGAGCCGGCACCGCGAGGCCTGCGACTGCACGATCCGTAGGCCGTGATTGCCCGATTCTCCGACGAAATGAAGAACGAGAGGAGGCACCACATGACAATCTTCGACCCGCAAACAGCCGCGTGCCGGGCCTCATGCGTTCGTCGCATCTCGCAGCTCCACAAGGGTTTTCCGCACAACGGCCACAAGCCGGGGCCGGCGTGACGGTCGAGTCGCGTGCGGGTCGGTTCGCTTTGGCATCGAGTTTGCTTTGAGTAGTGGCGTCTTCAAGACCTGAACTGGAAAATTGCATAAACCCAATGGAATGTTACTGACTTTTGTGCTTACACCTGTCATAGACAGGCGACAAACCTCCCTCATGGCGACGGTCGTTTCGGTTTTCAGCCGAGGCGGCTTACCGCCAAGGGGCGGGCGGGTAGCCTCGCACGACCCCTCCCGCTCGCCCCCTCTTACAACGCCTTGGTCCGGGATGCCGAGTCCCGGGCCTTTCCGGCCGAGTTGAACCGTGGCCCCGACGTTCCGCACCTGTGCGGGACGCCGGGGCTTACGGGGTTTCCGGAGTGTCGTAGACAACATGCTGAGGACCTGGAAATGATCGGGAACGTGCGAGACCTCTTCTTGGTCCGGACATGCGTTCGAAGGATCGGCGTCGCCGTGCTCCTCGTGCTCGGGACCGCGGTCCCGTGCGTGGCGGCATCGCTGGCGACGGGTGCCGAGGCGGACCGATCGACGTTCGTTCCGGGTCTGCACTGGTCCGCTCCGTTCGCGCTTTTGCTGCTCGCCATCGCCGTGCTGCCGCTCGTCCCGGTCGCGCACCACTGGTGGGAGAAGAACGCGTTCAAGCTCGCGGTCGGCGTCGTGCTCGGCGGCGCGGTCCTGGTCCACTACGCGCTGCGGGGGTACGGCTACCAGGGGCACGAGCCGGGGCGCGAGTCGGTCCTGGCCGTGCTCGAGCACGCCTTGATCGGCGATTACCTGCCGTTCATGGTCTTGCTGTCGAGCCTGTACGTGATCGCGGGGGGGCTTCAACTCCGGGGTGACTTGCGGGCCTTCCCGTGGGTCAACACGGCGTTTCTTGCGTTCGGGGCGCTGGCGGCGAGCTTCGTGGGCACCACGGGCGCGTCGATGGTGTTGATCCGCCCGCTGCTTCAGACCAACCGCGAGCGCCGGCATGTGCGGCACACGGTCGTTTTCTTCATCTTCCTCGTGTCGAATATCGGTGGCTGCCTGTTGCCGACCGGCGACCCGCCGCTGTTCCTCGGCTACCTTGCCGGGGTGCCGTTCCTCTGGACGCTGGGCCTGTACGCCCCCTGGCTGTTCAGCGTCGCCGTCCTGCTGGCGGTCTATTTCGTGTGGGACACCCTGGCGTACCGGCGCGAAACGTTGGCGGACATCGCCTCGGACATCCGCCATGTTTCGCCGCTCCGGTTGCACGGCGGGATCAACCTGATCTGGCTGCTCGCAGTCGTCCTGGCCGTGGCGTTGATCCACCCGGGGCGCCCGCTGCCCGGGACCGACATCACTCCGGTCGAGTTCGCGCGCGAGGGGGTCCTGCTCGGCCTGCTCGTCCTCTCGCTGCTGACAACCCCGCGCGGCCTGCGCAAGGAGACCGAGTACTCGAACGCCGCGATCATCGAGGTGGCCTGCCTGTTCCTGGGGATCTTCCTGACGATGCAGGTGCCGATCGAGATCTTGCAGGCGAAAGGGGCTGGCCTCGGACTCACGACCCCCGCGCACTTCTTCTGGGCGGCGGGAACGCTCTCGAGCGTGCTGGACAACGCGCCCACGTATGTTGTGTTTCTTGAGGCGGCGAAGAGCCTGCCGGTGTCGGGCGGGGCGGCTCTCGTGGACCTGACCCAGGGGGCGGTGCGCCCCGATTTGCTGGCGGCGATCTCGCTTGGAGCGGTCTTCATGGGGGCGAATACGTATATCGGCAATGCCCCGAACATGATGGTCAAGCTCATCGCCGAACAGCGCAGGGTGGCGATGCCGAGCTTCTTCGGCTACATGCTCTACAGCGGCGCGGTGCTCATCCCGTTGTTCGGCGTGGTCTCACTGGTTTTCTTCCGCTGACCCCGCCGTCAGGGCGAGCGCAAGACCGTCCGCGCACTGAGCGGCGCGGCGCGGTCGGGCAGGATGTCTCGGTTCGCCATCCAGAGGGCGCGGGCGGCGTCGGGGGAGCCGTAAACGCGCAGCGCGACGTCGTCGACGGTTTCGCCGGCGTCGGCCTCGATGAACGCGAGCCGTTCGCCCGGGGAGGGCGTCGTCGCGCGCAGTCTTGGCTTCTCGGCGCGCGGGGATGTCTGCGGTGGCCTCGGCCGCGCGGGCGCATTGACCCCCTTGGCCTCGCTGCTGCGCGCGGTTGCCGGCTGAGGATCTGGTGGGCGGTGGGACACGGGAAGTGTTCGGGCCACTGGCGGGGAGGGCGCCTTGTCCACGCGGACTACGGCCGTGGCGACCGGTTCCACGTCGGTCACGGCCTTCGGCCGGAGCGCCGGGCCGGGCTCGGCCTGCGCGGCGGCCGGCAACGGGCCGGTGTTCTCCGCAACGGGCGCACTCGCTCCCTCGGATGCCCCCTCTGGCTGGTAGAGGACGACCGCGAAGAAGACAACGATCGACACGCTCAAGAAGACGCTGACACCCAGGTGCCGAGTCACGAGCGACAGTCCCCATCCGACCTCATTGGCTGTGCGTCACGCTGCCGTAGTCTTGAGATCGACGGCCGGACGGCCGGACTTGAGCCCAATTTCCGAAAGAGCCCAGGGCGCCTAAACTGTATCTTGATTCATGGAGAGCCGGCCATTGCCGGCCCTACAAGACGGCCTCGTTCTCACGATCCGGCCGTCAATCGGCCGCGAGGTAGACCAGGGCGTCGGCACGTGTCTCGGCGATCGTGAAGAACGACAGCAGCTTCATCGTCCGCAGCGCATCGACGATGTAGGGGTCTACCTCGAACAGCACGAGCTTCCCTTTGCGTCCGTCGATGCGTCGTCTCAAGGTGATCAGGAACCCGATATCGCTGCTCGCCATGTAGTTGATCGCGCTGAAGTCGAGCGCGAAGCGGCCGTCCGTGTGCGACTCGATCGACCGGTAGAGCGTTTCGCGGAGCGAGGACTGGCGATCGTCGAGCGCGACGCCGTTGTCCTCGAAGGCGATGATCAGGACGCCGTTCATCTCATAAGTCTGGCACGTCAGCATGCCACCGTTCCTTCGCTCGGGCGTGCGGCCTGTTGGCCCCCTTGCGCGGCGGCCGCGATCGCGTGCAGGGGGCTTCCAGATCGACAGACGACGATTCTAACCGCGCGACCGGCATTCACAAGCGTCGACTCCAAAAGCACACCGGACCGATCACGCCTGGAACGAAGCTCCGCCCGCACCCGTCGAGTCTGGTTGCGCGCGCCACCGTGAGCCCTGCTCCGCGCGCAAGAAAGATCCCGACCTCACTCGCCTGTTACCAGGCGTGTCAGGCCGGGACCTTGTCGGGTGGGCTTTCGGTCGTTATCCGACCGAACGGAGGTGCAGTGGGGTGGGAAAGGGGAGGAGGTCGGAAAAAGGGTGGTTCGTTGCGGCGTGTGCGCCCTCGCTGGGCGACCACGCCCGCTCGGACCCGGCCGCCGGCCGGTTTTCCTGAATCACCGCCATCAGGCGGGCCAGTTCTAATCGGAGGATACTCGCGCGAGCGATTGTCAACTCCGGTGCGCTCAACTCGTCGAGAAGAACCTTCATCGTCTGGATTAACAAGTTCGCGTCGTTAATCGGTGCCATTGTTACTTACTCCTGGCCACCACTGAGCCCTGTCGATTTCAACGCTTGCGGCTCAGCGGTGCTTCGCTTCACGCTTCGCCGCTCACTAGACGCAAATGGCGGACCACGGGTTCGGATGCAGCCAAAAAAGACCGCTATCCGTTCCGAATCCGTCCTGTCCTGGCGGTATAACTCTCGTCTGAATTGAGATTTGCAGTGATTCGTGGCGGCGCTGCGGCATTCACGGCAAGCGTGTGACGGCACCCGTTCCAGCGGCAATTTCTGCTAAGTGTGCGGGCAGAATGTCCCGTTGGCGGGCAGGGAAGACGGGGTCATCACAACACTTTTACATAAACTGCAGGTGGGTCTCACGTGTGCTCTCGGCAGCGGCGAGGACGACCCGGGCCGAAGCGATCGGTTGCGGGGGGGCGCCGGAGGGGGCGGTGGGGCAGGCGCGCGGAATAAGGAGGGGGGCGCCGTCGAGGTCGTCGTCGCGCACGCAGAGGGGGAGGGGGGCCTGGAAGACGGCGCGTCCGCTCCCGAGCGAAAAGAGGATATAAGGGAGCGGCGCGTCGTGGTCGGCCCGGCGCGCGAGTGCGACCCAGGGGCGGGGAGCCTCGTTCGGCATGATGTGCAGACGGCATTCCAGGTGGCCGATCACGCCCGCGTCGAAGTCGTGGTCGGGGTTGGCGACCCACTCGGTGGCGTCCTCAACGTATTGCAGCTCGGGCTCGGGCAAGAGCAAGAGGGCCATCGCGACGAGGTACTTGAAGGCCGCGATGGGCACGTAGGCCGGCGACGGGACGTCGTCGAACGACGCGACCGAGAGCGCTGAGCCCGCCACGAACGGGCGCGCGAAACGCAAGAAGTCGGGTTCGAGCTGGTCGAGTACCTGCTCGCGGCATTCGCTGCAAACGCCGGACGAGAAAAGGGCGGTGTTGCCGAGTGCGGGCGGGACGACGGGGACGGGGGCGTCGAAGTCGGCGGCCGGGGCGCCGCGTTCACAAAACCGGCAGCGCGGTTTCGCCGGGTTCCCGACGACGACCGCCGCGGCGGAGTCGAGCGCGTGCCGGGCGATGACCTGGTAGTTCAAGGAGAACAGCAGTTCTTGTTCGGCCGCGTACCAATCCTCTCGGTCCCGGCCGTGCGCTGCGCCTCGGCGGAGCCAGCGGTGATAGGCGGCGATCGTGATCTGATCGGGCGTGGGGACCATGGCGAGGGCCTTCCTCCTTGATCGGGCAACCGCGGCAGTCCGGACCGGCTCCGGCCGATTCTAACGAGTTTGGGCGGATGTGACGACTGAGGAAACGCGCCGCAAAAGGACGGGAAGTTGACGGCCGACGCGCAGCCCACAGGCGGTTCGCCGCGTCGGCTGGGCCGCGCACCGCGACATGGCTGGGAGCGGCACGCCGGTGAACATCCCGGGCCGGGCGACGTAGGAATTCTGAGAGCAATCTTAACGCGGAATGTGCCGATAATCAGGTAGGAATTGTGAAGGGGGGGCTGACTCACCGGAAAGTGTCGGCCTTGCTGGTGTTGCGGACGCTGGCTATTATGCAGAATGTCGCCGGGCTCGTTTCCCACGTCCAATCGGTTCGATCACACGGAACCCATACTCATGCGCCGACTCGCCTTCCGTCCCATGACAGTAATCGGGATCATGGCCCTGCTGGCGGTTGTCGTGGGGGCGCAAGCTCCGAAACCGACGCCCGTGGACCAGCTCACATCCAAGATTGTGGTCCAGCTTCTCGAACACGACCACATGGCCCGGCCCAAGATCGATGACGATATCTCCAAGAAGTGGGCGCGGAACTTCTTGAAGGACCTCGACCCGCAGAAGAACTATTTCGAGAAGCCCGACGTCGAGGAATTCCTGGCCCAGGACACGCTGCTCGACGACAAGGTGCGCGAGGGGAACCTCGAATTTCCCCGGACGGTTTTCGCCCGCTTCCTGAAGCGGTCGGATGAACGGTTCGCGACCGCTATGGAACTGCTCAAGCAGAAGCCCGACTTCACCGTCGACGAGTCCTACGTCGACGACCCCGACCACGTCGACTTCCCGGCCGACGCCAAGGACGCCCAGGAACGCTGGCGGAAGAAGATCAAGTTCGAGTGGCTCCAGCGCAAGGTGCTCGACAAGCTCAGCGATGACGAGATCGTCAAGAAGCTGACCATCCTGTACCGCGACCGGAACCGGATGTTCCACCAGTTCGACATGTCCGAGCTGCTCGAGCTCTATCTGACGAGCCTGACCCGCACGTTCGACCCGCACTCGAACTACATGAGCAGCCGGACGTGGGAGGACACGATCAAGCAGTCGCTCCAGCTTTCGCTCGAGGGAATCGGGGCGTCGCTCCAGTCGGAAGACGGCTACGCCGTGGTCAAGGAGATCGTCCCGGGCGCGGCGGCCGACAAGGACGGCCGGCTTCAGCCCGAGGACAAGATCGTGGCCATCCAGAACGACGACGGCAGCGAGACCGACCTCGTGGAGAAGAAGCTCGGCGACGTCGTCCGCTTCATCCGAGGGCCCAGTGGTACCAAGGTCCGTCTCGTCGTCCAGCCCGCCGACACCAAGGAGCGGAAGATCTACGAGCTGACCCGCCAGAAGGTCGAGCTGACGCAGCAGCACGCCAAGGGGCAGATCATCGAGGCCAAGGGTGAAGGGGACAAGACGGTCAAGATCGGCGTGATCAGCCTCCCCGCCTTCTACGGCGACACCCAGGCGCTCCTGCAGGGGAGGCCCGACGCCGTGAGCGCGACCGAGGACTGCCGCAAGATCATCGACGACTTCAAACAGAAGGGCGTCAACTGCGTGATGATGGACCTCCGCGGCAACGGCGGCGGACTGCTGAACGAGGCGATCAGCCTCTCCGGCCTGTTCATCGACAAAGGGCCCGTCGTCCAGGTGCGCGAGCTTGGCGGTGTGAAGCACCTCGATGATGACGACGACGGCACGTCGTGGGACGGTCCGCTGGTCGTCCTGATCGATCACTTGAGCGCCAGCGCATCGGAGATCTTCGCGGGCGTGATCAAGGACTACGGTCGCGGCCTGATCGTCGGCGACTCCAGCACCTTCGGCAAGGGGACCGTGCAGCAGATCCTGCCGATCAACGAGGCCCTGCACGCCCGTCGCGAGATTCCGAACCTCGGGGCCCTGAAGCTGACCATCCAGCAGTTCTACCGGGCCAACGGTGAGAGCACGCAGATCCGCGGCGTCGCGCCCGACGTCCATATCCCGTCGCTCGCCGACCAGGCGATCACCGGCGAGGGGAAGATGGACAACGCACTCAAGTACGACAAGATCGCCTCTTTGCCCCACGACCAGTTCAACCGCGTGCCGAAAGACCTGGTGGCCCTCCTGAGCTCCCGCTCGGTGGACCGCCGCAAGGCGGACGCGAAGTTCCAGAAGGAAGAGGAGAAGATTAAGAAGTACGTCGCTCGCAAAGAGCGGCACTCGGTCTCGCTGAACGAGGACAAGTTCCGCGCTGAGTTCGTGCCGGACGACGACCTCGACAAGGAGAAGGCCGAGACGAAGAACGCCAAGGACAAGCGGAAGAACCGGTTCCACGAGCACGTGGTGTGGGAGCCCGACTACTACAACGACGAGATCGTGCGGATCGTGTCCGACTACCTGACCCTGGGGTCGAAAGTCATCGCCGCCACGCCGGCCCGGCCGGCGGCGAACCGGAACTGAGCACTGCGGGTTTGTAGGACGAACAACGCAAACGGGCGAGACCGGAAGGTCTCGCCCGTTTGCGTTGGCGGAGGTTATCGATCTTTTCCAGAGTGCGTTTCACGCACCCTACGAATCATCGCGCCGGCGTGGTCGGGCCGTTGCCCTGAAGCCCCCGCAAGAAGGCGATGAGGTCGGCGAAGTCCTGGGGCTCGAGTCCCTTCTCGAGTCCCTCGGGCATCAGCGACAGGCCGGTCGAGGCGATCTCCTCGATCCGGTTGCGCGGGACCACGTCGGTGGCCCCCTCGGCCCGTTTCAGGGTCACCGCGTTGGCCGACTCCTCGGCGATCAAGCCCGTGACCACGCGCCCGTCGGCGGTTGCCACCGAGTAGTTGATGTACTGGGGCGGCACCTCGCGGTTCGGGTCGAGGATATGGATCAAGAGGTCCTCGGGAGTCCGGCCGGTGATCGTCGCGAGGTTCGGGCCGACGTCGGTCCCTTCCCCTTCGGCCTTGTGACACGTGGCGCAGACCTTCTTGAACACGGCACGACCCTTTTCGCGGGTTCCGTCGAGGGCCAGCGCTTTGCGGTACGACGCGATCACGCGCCCACGGTCCGTGCTCGGGTCACCCGCGAATAGCTTGGCCGCGCGGTCCTTGACCGTCACGTTCGAGGAGCCGAGCAGCAGCTTGCGGCGGACGGGGTCGATGTCGGCAACGGCGACGACCTTCTTCTCGACTGCATCGAGCAGGGCCGTGATCCGCTCGGGGCGGGCGAACAGGGCCTCGACGGCCTCGCGACGGACAGACGGGCTGAGGGCCTTCCAGTGCGCGATCAGGCTGGTGCCGACGTTCGGGTCGGCCAGGTTTGCCAGCGCCTGCAAGGCGGCGAGCTGGACCGGCGTCGGCTGACGGGCGTCGAGCAGGGGGGGCAATGCCTTCAAGGCGCCGGTGGCCGGTCCGAGACCGAGGAGGCGAATGGCGTCGAGGCGGGCCGCGACGGGGCCGTCGCCCGCTACGGTCTGAGCGGCCCGTTCGAAGAGGGGGGCGATTCCCTCGGCTCCCGGACCTTCGAGCGCTGCCCGGAGCGACCCTCCTGACCGCTGAAGTCCGCGGCCGAGGCCGAGCAGGACGGCGTTCAGGCGGGCCGGCCCCTCGTTCGCGCCGGGGTCCGTGAAGAGGGACAGGGTCGCTCGGACATCCGCCGGCTCATTCCCTGCGCCGACCAAGGTGCTCAGCTCGCCGAGCCAGACATTGCCCGGGGCCTCGTCGAGGAACGAACCGGCCTGGGCGAGCAGGTACAGCAGGACGACCGCCTCGGAACTGTGCAGCGAGCTCATGACGGCTTGCCGCGTCCACCGGTCCCCGGCATCTTTCCGGGCGATCGCGTACAGGAGGTTGAGCGCGCTGCCGCGATCGAGGGCGCCGGCCGAGAGGGCGGCCTGGAAGCGGACCATGGCGTCGGGGTCGAAGGCGAGTCGCGCCCAGGCGATGAGGCGGACCTTCGCGCCCAGGCCTTCGGCGAGCCGGGCGGCCTGCTCGCGAACGGGCGCATCGGGGTCGAGCAACGGCAGGGTCAGGTCATCGGCGTCGAGGTGCCCGAGCACGTCGAGCGTCCAGAGCGCATGGACTCGCCCGAGCGCATTGGGCCGTTCCTGGGACAACTTTTTGAGCAGCGGGATTGCCGCCGCGTCTTTCCGCTCGATCAAGAGCCGCTGGGCCGTCTCGCGCCACCAGGCATCGGGGTCGGCCAGGGTCTCGACCAGCTCGGCCGTGGGGGCCTTGGTCAGGGCCGGTGTGGGGCGTCGCTTAAACCCGTCGCTCGCGAGCTCATAGAGCCGTCCCCGGTCCCGACCGCTCGTGAGGTCGAGGTGCTTCTTGATCGGCTCGGGGATCGACATCGGGTGCTCGATCGTCTCGCGGTACATGTCGAGGATGAGCAAGGTCCCGTTCGGGGTATTCGTGAAGTTGACGGGTCGGAACCAGTTGTCGGTCGAGGCGAGGAACTCGACGTTCTTGTCCGCGCGGGTCGCCAGGAACTCTGCGCCGTTCTTGGTGAGGACCTTGCGGTGGACCAGGTTGCCGCCGACGTCACCGATGAAGGCGTTGCCGCGGTACTCGGCCGGGTACGCGGTCCCTCGGTAGATCGTCACGCCGGTCGCCGACGTGAAGAAGCCGGTGGCGACC
>JARLIH010000093.1 GCA_031291845.1 Isosphaeraceae bacterium
CTCGGACGCTGTCCAGATTGTTGAACCGGAAGCCAACCGTCAGGTCGCGCACCCCCTGCGGGATCCCCGCCGGCATCGCGGTGTGGCCGATGAACCAATCATCCGTCGAGAAGAACGGCTGGTCGTCGCATACCGCGACGAGGTCCCGGCCCGTCACGGCCCGGGCGAGCCGGACGGCCGCCGTCGTCACGTCGGAACCGTTCTTGGCGAACTTGACCATGTCAGCGGCGTCAATCAGGCCAACCATGGTCTCGGCGAGATCTACTTCGAGGGATGTCGGCCGAACGAAGCTGATCCCGTTGCGCATTGCGCGGGCTGCCGCGCGAGTTATCCGAGGTTCGCCGTGCCCGAGAGTCACAGACCGAAGGCCGGCACCGTACTCGACGTACTCGATGCCATCTGCGTCGCGGACGCGGCACCCACGGCCAGCAACGAGGATCGGGGCCATCCCGTCCGGATACTGATCATCACCCCTGGCGTAGGTGTGGGAGCCACCCGGAACGACTGCCTGGAGACGCTCCGTGAGGGCGGCGGAACGGATCCGCGACGGCGTGCGAGGGTGAGGTGAACGTGTGGGTCCAGACACTGCATCCTCATAATGCCGAATGCTGGGGAATTTGGCACTGCTCGCTGCCCGCCGGACTTCGAGACACACTCTGCCGCCTCCCGGCCATCGCGGCTGGGAGCCCGGGGAACAGATTCGCTGGCTCTCGCGTACCCGCAAACTCGGACCGCCGACGGGCATCGACGCGCTTGGCGATGGTGCGGCCGTTTGGGTTCTGAGACGTTGTCTCGAATGAACGGCGGCCGGAATCACCTTGATCGCGTATTCGAGACAGGGCCCCTACCCCAACCCTCAGCGCGACCGGGACAGTCGGGCCCGGAGACTCCACGGCAGGTGACGGGCGGCTTGCACCGTGACGTCCGGCGAGCGAGCGGCCATCAGCGCGGCCCGAACGATCCGGCCAGCCTTCACGAGTTGAATGAACTCGAAGTAACGCTTCCCCGACCTTGCACGACGGCCGTACTGAGCAACAGCGAGCCGGAGCTCAGGGTTGTGTATCACGCGGGTGTCTTGCGCCAACCGGTCTGCAGTCACGGACGCGCCGTTGCTCACGCGTACCCGGTCAGACGTGACCGCGTTCTTCCTTGCGCGGTAGAAGCAGTAGGAATCAGGCACGACAAGCAATGTCGCCCCCGCGAGGAGGCAATCGACGCAGAAGGCGAAGTCTTCGACGGGCTCGTTCTCTTCGCCGAAGACGATCCCACTCCGAGCAAGGAAGTCGCGCTTGATGATAGGTTTCGTGAGACCCAGATCCACTCGGACGAATTCAGCTGCACCGATGAGGCGCGGGCTGTCGATTTGGAGGCCTCGGACCCCGAAGAGTCGGCCCCAAGGGCGGGTTGCGCCATCCTCGATCAGGCAGAGGTCGTCCGCGACCATCGTGCTGTTGGCTCGAGATGTCTCTCCCAGAAGTCGTTCCAGACGCTGGGGCGCCCACCAGTCGTCGGCGTCGAGCAGCGCGATCCACTCGCCGCGAGCCTGCGAGATAGCGAGGTTGCGGGCCGCGGATACCCCGCGATTCCGCTCGTTCTCGACAAGCCGAATCCTGGAATCGTTGATCGAGCGGATCACGTCGCGCGTCGCGTCGGTTGAGCCATCGTCGATGAGCAGCAGCTCTAGGGAGGGTTCGGTTTGCGCGAGTACTGAGGCGATCGCTTGGCCAACCCAGGACTCCACGTTGTAGGCGGGTACAACGACGGATACGCGCGGAGCCGCCCTGGGCGACGGCGGTGGAGAACTCATCAGGCGAGCATTATCTCGTGCCACGGTCGCGGCGCCAGTCCCCGGCCACCGGCGTTCCCGTCGGATCGCTCCCGGTGACATCTCCTTCCGCTTGGCCCAGAGGGCCGGAAAGGCTAACCTCCGCGGGATGGATCTCCTTGTCGTCGGATCGGGCGCCGCCTACCCTGACCGTCCAGGGACGGCGTCATCGTGCTACGTCGTGCTCCATGGCGGGGCTTCCCTCTGCCTGGACCTGGGCCAGGGCGCCTTCGCGGGGCTCGCCGGCCGGCTGCAGCCCGCGGACCTGGCTGCCGTGATCGTCAGCCACCTTCACGCTGACCATTTCGTCGACCTCGTCGCGCTCCGCCACTATCTGCGCTACGAGTTCGACCCGCCTCGCCGCCTGCGCGTGATCGCGCCGGCGGAGCTGGGGCGGCGGCTGGACGGCGTAACCGGCGACGCGGATTTCGCAGGCGGGATCTTCGAGATCGAGGCTCGGTGCGAGGGCCACGTCCAAGTCGGCCCGTTCGACATCGAGAGCCGGCGGGTGACCCATACGGCCGACAGCTTCGCGACCCGCGTCACGCTCGCGGGCGCGCCCGACGGGCCAGCGCTCGTGTACACGGGTGATTGCGGCCGCACTCAGGACCTTATCCCGCTCATTCACCCGGGCGACCTCCTGTTGAGCGAGGTCGCGTTCGGCCCGGGCCCAGTCCCCGTGCCGGACCTGCACCTCGACGGCGCGGCGGTCGGACATCTTGCCGCCAAAAGCCGCGTCTCCCAGGTGCTTCTGACGCACCTCCAGATGAAGCGCCACCCGGGGGCCACGCTCGCGGCGGTCCGGGGCGAGTATCAGGGCCAAGTCGCGCTCGTCGGAGACGGGGATCGGGTCACGATCACGGGCTGAGCAGCATCCTACGCCTCGGGGAAGCACATTATCTCCAGCGTTCACACCTTCCTGGAATCGAAACGCCGGGGCCCGGTCGTCCGGACCCCGGCGTTCGAGCGTCTCGGGGACAGCCAGCGGTAGCGGCGAGGTTTACCGCCTACGGCGGGCCTGCACCGGGGCCGGGGTCAACAGCAGGATGCTGCCGATGAGGCCAGCGAGCGCCAGAAGTACGAACCAGATGCCGTTGGACGGTCCACCCGCAGTTCCGCCCATCGATGAGGTCGGCGGGGGCGTCACGCGCGGCTTGCTCGTGGCGGCCTCGACGCTACCCTGCGGTGAGGGCGAGGGGCTCACGATCTGCGGAGACGGACTCGGCGAGGGGCTCACGGAGGGGCTGGGCAAGGCACTCGGCAAGGGACTCGGCGATGGGCTGGGGCACGTGCCAAGCGCCTGGCACGTCGGCATACGACTGATGACGACAGCCTCTTCGCCGCAGCCCGAGCTGGCGGGGTTGTTGTAATCGTCACCGCTATAGGTTGCGGTCCATTCGTATGTGCCCGGCGCCAGAGCCTCGAAGCCGGGCGAGGTCGTGGCCGCAACGGTTCCCTCGTCCAGGCTGACCTGCTGGGTATAGATGGCGTCCGAGTCACAGCTCGTGCCCGGGCCGTAAAGGCTGAAGGTCACGGTTCCGATTGGGTTGTTGCCGCCAGTGACCGTCGCGCTGTCATTGAGCATGGTGCCGAGCCAGCCACCCGCACTCGGCGTGGTGGGCAGCTTGGGGTCAGCCTTGATCTGGCAAGGGGGCACCGACAGATTGAACGTGGGGCTGAATCCGTACTGGTTCGTCGGGTCATCACCCGCCAAGACGACGACGGTCGCCGTGTGGTCCGACGTGGCGGGACTCAACAGCCAGGTATGGTCAAATGTCGACCCGAAGTCGTAGTTGAAGTAAGTTGGGTCGTTCACCCCGTCAATTGTCACCGACACCAGGTTGGTGAGCGACTCGGTGTAGGAAGTGAGATCGACCTGCAGGGTCGGTACGTCGTTGGTGCACTGCAAGGTCGCTTTGGGGGTATGCCCGAGCACAACCGCCGCCGTCGCTGGCAGGAGGAGGGCGACCAGTGCGATCACCGCCGCCAGACTGAAGACTCGTGCGCGCCTTCGGCGCGGAATGGTTGTTTCCATCGATCTCCTGTCCCCGTACATGCGGCAGAGCTGCCGCGGATGACGCCGATGCGACAGGGGCAACCGGCAAGGAATCACCGTGCCATTCAACCCTGCGCGCGTCGTAGATTGTGCGCGGCGGCATGATCCGCGTCTAGTACTCGGTGCGTACGATCGGGCCTCCGGACCGAACCTAACTGCCCAGATCGGCGACCTTTCGGTGCACCGGCGCACCGTTCCGGTAGGGGAGGCCGTGGTACGGCCGTACGCGGGGCGACGGTACCCTTGGTGCACGTCGGCTACGATGCGGCGCGGGGTAGGTCGCGAGGGCCGCCCACCACCCCAGGCGAGCTTCGCCCCCAGGAGGCAGCGTGACCCAGCCGCTCGAGCCAGCAGCGTTCGTGCCGCTCCGCTCGCGTGCGCGCGTTGCTCTCGAGGACGCCTGGGAGCGCGCGACGGCCTCCGGCGCGCTGCCGCCGGTGGCCCCGATCGAGCGGCCGGCGATCGAGGTCGAGCGCCCGGCCAACCCCGAGCATGGCGACCTGTCCACGAACCTCGCGATGAAGCTGGCCC
>JARLIH010000094.1 GCA_031291845.1 Isosphaeraceae bacterium
ACTTCTCGGCGTCCGTCTTCGCCCCTTCGTCCTCGGCCTTGCGCCAGGCCGTGAAGCGATCGCGGACCGCATCCGGCGCTTCCTTGAGGGCCCGGAGCACTTCGAGCAGCGGGCGAGCCCACTCCTTCCGCGTCGATTCGGGCAGCCGTTCCGACAGCTTGCGCAGGCTAGCTGCGAGCGCAATGTCCGCGGCGGCCTGCTCATCGTCCTGGCGGAGCTGATCGCGCACATCGGCGAGCAGCTCGGGGGCAACGTCTTTGCCCGGGAACGTTTTGAGCCGGTGCTCCACTTCGTGGAACCGTTTCGCCTTGCGGAGGGCGTCGATCTCCGTCTTCATCTGGACCGCCTCGAGCTGCGCGACCGCAGCGCGGGCGTTCTCGACCTGCTCGCGCAGCTCGGGGAAGTCGGCCCCAAGGCGGTCGAGCTCGACCTTGGCTTCCGGGTACCACTCGGCCTGCACCAGGAACGAATAGACCCGCCGGCGCTCACTGATGTTCTTGCGGTCGACCCGGGCGAGCAGGCCGAGCACCACCTCGCGCGGGATCGCCCGGGTATCGAGCTGGCCCTGCCAGAAACCGTCAACCCCGCGGACCTTGGAGATGTGCGGGCCAAGCTCGTTGATCGCCTGCTCCATCCGGACTGGCTTGCGGAGGTTCGAGCCAAGGTACTCGAACGTGCGCCTGCCGCGGTCGTTCCAGGGTTCCGCGTGGACCTTCAAGACCTCCTTGGGCATCGCGCCGGAGTGCACCACCAGGGGCTGCTCGAGCTTGAAGACCTCGAAGTTGCGAAACCCGGCGTCGGCCTTGACCTTGCTGATCTTCGAGTCGCGGAGCATCGTCCGCTTCAGGCCGTCGAAGATGAAGTAGATCGTATTGTCGCGGTCGACCGTGCCGTGGAGGACGATCCCGTTCTTCAGCTCGATCGTGTCCGCCACGGTCGTGCGGCCGAGACCCACGACGGCCAGTGTCAGTGCAACCACAGGCGCAAGCCAGCGGGGGCGTGGCATCGGAGGGTTTCCCTTCGCGGATAGAGCCCGGACTCCGGCCCGGCGACGGCCGTGCCCGCATCCTGCAAAACTCGGGGCGCGGAAAGAGCCTTTTTCCCATTGTGACGTCCTGCCCCGGCCGGTCAAGGTTCGGGGCTGTCTCGGTGTAGCGGAAAACCGCGGCGGCCCGTAGTCTGGATGTGGGCCCCACCGAGGCTGCCAGAGGGAGTGCGACGGGTCATGCCGCTGAAATTTCGCTGCTATCGCTGCAACCAACTGCTGGGAGCGTCTCGCTCGAAGATGGGCACGGTGATCTCGTGCCCGAAATGCGGCTCGGCCCTGGTCGTCCCCGAGCCGGACGAGACGTCCGACCCCGTGGGGCGGAGCCTAAAACCCACGCTGGGGGTGCTCACGGCAGGGAGAGGCCAGGACACCGGCTCCATCCTCGACATCCGGCCCGAGGACATCCGTGTCGAGCCCGGGATCGAACTGCTCTCATCGTCGGGCGACGATGATGCGGAGATCGCGACGGAGCCGTCCGACGAGGATAGCGACGTCGTCGACCTCGAGCCCGCGGCCGCGGTAACCCCGGTTCCCGATCGGACGACGATCCCGCCGCTCCTCGCCGCTCCCACACCGCCTCCGCCACCGGTCGTGCCGCCGATCGACGTTGAGGGATCTCGAGGCGCACGCAGCTACGAGCCCTACGGCCGCCTCCGCGCGCGCGACGTCGTGCTCCCTCGATCGGTCGTCCTCGCGTGGTCGTTCTTCGTCCTGGCGGCCCTGGCCCTGGCGTTTGGCGCGGGGCTCCTCGCCGGCCACTACGTCTGGCGCGTCCACGAGCCGGTGAACCGGCTCAACGTCGCGCCCGGCCCCAGGTAAAACGCTCTTCCTCGACACCACAGGTCCCGACGAATGTTACGCGCGTGGCAGGCCCGAGGCACGGACTACGAACTGGAATGGGGCGGGCGGACTTGGACCCTCGCCGTCGACACCCCGAGTCCGGGCCTCCGGACCGCCGAAGCGGGCTGGGGACCCGTGCTCGGGCTGGAGGGAGTCGCCGCGATCGGGCGATGGGCACCTCACGCGCTCTCGGGGGCGACGCTCGTCGGCTGCGAGCGCCACTTCGAACGCATTGAAGCGACGTTCGCGCCGCTGGGTTGGGGCGGCTTGACCGTCCGCGCCGCGTGGGGCCCTGCGGCCGACGAGGGCGTCGACCTGGAGGTCCAGGTCTCCGCCATTTCGGTCGACGAGTTGAAAGCGCTTGAAGTCGTGGTCGCGAGCCGCGTGCCCGAGCCTCCTGGATCGAAGCCGAACCCCCGATGGAAGCACTGGGTCGAGCCCCGCGACGCCCGCTCGGCGTCGCTGACGTACGACGGCCGCGAGCCCGACCTGCGCGACTGGACCACCCTCCCGATCGCGCTGGACGAGCCGCTCGCCCCCCGCGTGCTCTCCGTTGCGCCCCAGTCTTACGTGGAGCTGGTGCACCCGCACGACGTCGCGCGGCGGATCGTCGCGACGAGCCGGCTCTCGCAGCTCGGCCACACGACGCGCTACGGCCTGTTCGGCCACGACCTCGAAAAAGGCGTCGTCCTCCGCGCCCGCCTGCGAGGCCACTGGACGAGCGCCGAGAGTCCCCAAGAGGAGGCGAAACGGCTCTACTCTCGCTTCCTCCACGAACCTTTGCCACTAGGAACCTAAAGAGTTTTCACCACGGAGCACACAGAGATCACAGAGAGAAAGACCGAGGAAGAGAAACGGGAGAGATTCACCGCAGGGCTCGCAGAGATCACAGAGAGAAAGACCGAGACAGCGAAGAGCTTTGAACCACAGATTCGCACAAACATAGCACCGGTTTTGTTTGTTTAATTAAATAAATATTTGTCGATCTATAGTTAACCTTCTTCCTCGGTCTTGCTCTCTGCGAGCTCTGCGGTGAATCTCTCCGAGTCGCGGCCCGCGCTGGCTGCTCTCTCAAACTCCACGTCTCTCTTCCTCGGTCATTCTCTTTGTGATCTCTGTGTGCTCTGTGGTGAAAACTCTTATCCCCATGTCCAGTTCCAGGCCGACTCCCCTGCCGGCAGCGTGATCCTCCACGTCAGCCGGCTGGCGCGTCGGTCCTGCTGGGGGGGCGGTGTCTCCGGGTCGGACTGCCACTCGCCCAGGGCCGCGAGGCCTGGGCAGGTCATGCTGACGTCGAGCGTGACCGCGTGGCGGAGGTTCGCGCGAAGGCTCAGGCTGTGGACCGTCCCGCCGATGGGGCGCTCCAGGCGGTAAGACACTTCGCCGCAGCCAAACGTTTGGGTCAGGCCGAGGTTGGGCCAGGAGCTGGGAAGCGACGGGACGAGCGTGAGCCGCCGGTCGGGCGCATCGTATTCGACACCCGTGAAATCGAGCATCGTCTCGATCAGCATCGTGTGCAGGCCCCACACGCCCGAGGTGGCGCCGAGCGTCGCGCGCGGCAAATCGCCGCTGCGCAAGGCGGGGCGCAGCGACAGGCCGAGCGGGAACAGCCGGGCGAGGATGCTGTCGAGCATCGCCAAGGCCCGGTTCCAGTGCCGCACCTGGCCCGTCTCGCGGCCAAGCTGGATCAGGTAGCGCGCCATCCAGAGGCTCGCCAGGCTGGAGATGTCCTGGCTGTGCGAATCGCTGGGCGAGAAGGTCCGATTCGATCGGAACGTCGCATCGGTGGACCAGCGTGCCAGCAGGTTCGGGTCGCCGCCGACCGTGCTGTTGCGGAGGATCGCCTCCGCCGTGCGAACCACGCGCGGGTCCGCGGCCGGCAGCAATCCGAACGGTACGGCGACGCCCAGCAGGCTGATGTCGAGCGCCGACGATCGGTCGACCAGGCAGGGCGGGTGGCTGGTCCAGACCCCCCGAAGCATCGACAGCCGCCGCGCGTCGAGCAAACGGCCGGTCTCGGGGTCGACCAGACCGGGTGTCGTGCCGTTCGACGCGCCCGACGTCGCACCCAGGATACCGGTCTCCCAGACCCGATCGGCCAGGGCCGACCAGCGCGCCGCGGGCTCGTCCCGGCCGAGCGCCTCGGCCAGCCGCGACGCGGAGCGCAGGCCGGCCACGACGCACGCGTTCGAATACAGGAACGCACCGAAGCGGCTGTCCCAGACCCCGGCCGAGCTGATCAAGCTCAGCTCTTCGATCCAGCGCAGCCCGGGGTGGCCCGACTCGCCCGCCATCACACTCGCCGCTTGCTCGACCATCGGCCAGAGCGAGGCGACCAGGTCGAGATCACCCGTGCGCCGGTAATGCCGCTCGAGGGCCCAGGGAATCATGGCCGACTGGTCGATCGCCGGCGTCTCCCACTCCGCCTCGCCGTCGATCGTATATTTCTGGAACCAGTAGAGGTACGGCCGCCCCTGCGCACGCACCCGCGAGAGCCACTGCAGGACCGAGCGGGCGACCCCGGGGTGACCGAGCCGCTCAAACGCCCCCGACGCCCACATCGCGTCCCTCGGCCAGCAGTACGCACTGAGCCCGCGGTCGAACCCCGAGGCAATCGCGCCCCACTGCGCATCGGCGTGCAGGGCCGCGGCCAGGGCCGAGCGGCGGAGGCTGACGACGTAGGACGGCTTGGGGAAATGCAGGCCCGGCAGCGGCTCGACGTACGCATCCCAGTCCTGAGCCGTCGCCTGCTCCACGAGGTCGAGGTCTGCGCTGCGGAACCAGGCGAGGGCCGGGCGCAGCCAGTGCTCGAACGTGCCCGAGTCGCCCCGCCAGCCGGTGAACGCGCCGCTGATCAAGAGGTCGACCGTCACGGTCTCGCCGGCAGGCAGGTCGAGCCAGCGGAGCAGGATCGCCTCGTTCGGTCCGGTCGGCTCGCAGTGGACCTCGCCCCGCCCGTCGAGCGCGACGGCAAACTCGACCGTCGCGTCGCGCGCGAGCTTGCGGTTGGCGTGACCGTGCCCGCGGTTCGTGGCCAGCAGCGTGCGGTCGCCGTCATGCCAGCTCAAGCCCGGCTCGCCGATCCCGCCGTTGACTTCGGCCTGGATGTACACGCCAAACAGCGCGTCATACGACTCCTGGCCTTCGTTCTTGATGCGGAAACGCTTGATGTACTGCCCCGACGACTCGGTCCCGCCGGCGGTTTTCGGCAGACTGTTCCCCATCGCGACCAGGTCGGTCACGGTGACGCGGATCGCCCCAGCGCGCCAGGTGAGCTCGGTGACCAGCAAGTTCGTGGCGCCGAGGTAGTGCTGGAACGGTTCCCACGAGAGCCGCTCGGTGAACCAGTCAAGCCGCCGCCCGAGCGCGAGCCCGCCAACGATCGCCCGGAAGTGGGAACGGCTCTGGGGCAGCTCCCCTTCCGCCGGACGGACGTCGGAATGAAGGCCGACGGTGGGAAAGTAGACATCGTACGTCGAGCCGCGGGCGTCGACACGCGCAGTCATCATGCGGTTGCCGACGAGCCCCTCGGGACTGAACGCGACGATCTCGGACGACTCGGTGCGGTCCGGGAGGTTCGGTCGGACGATCGTGTCTTGGTACGGGCTGGAGACGGTCTCCCCTCCGTTGCGCCGGGCGGCCGCTCGGTAGTGGAGCCGGGCGCCGACGGCCTGAGGGGGGACCGGGACGTGCCAGAGGCTGTTGACCCCCTTGTTTTCGAGCCAGTAACCGGGAAGCGGCCCAAGCGGAACATCGTCGGCCGACAGTTCGAGCCAGACAGCCTGATTCGCCTCAATCGGATGCGTGCCGATGACCACAGCCGACCACATCCCCGCGCGTACCGGCCCGCCGTGCCTCCCCTTTGCCGCCGTCTCGATCCAAGTCGCCAGCATATTGCCTCGCCTTGCCCCTTCCGCAACGCTGCGCAGACCATGATCGTCCCCGCCTGTTCCGGGCCGCGCGTGTGCTTGATTGTGAGCGTTCGAACGGGTCGCGCCAAGGGGGAGGGTGATTGAGGGGCAAGCACCGTCCGGTTCTGGCGTTCCGGAGGCTACCCCGTTCCGTGTGAGTCGTCCAAGTACGTAGACGCGGGGAGATTCGAGCGTTATCGGCCAGGCGAAAGCCATGACGGCTCGCGACTCCCGGCCGCCCGAGCGATTATCACGGATCGAGTTCGGTTAAGATTCGCCAAATCCTATCAGAGCGGCTCCCCGGTGTCCGAAACGCGATTCATGTCCTTTTGCCTCGTGGATCCACACCACCCACTCCGCTGCCCCGCGCCGCACTCGCGTCATGGTCGCCCTCCACGATGGAATCCACAGTCATTCCATCCATCATCGAGAAAGGTTCGGCCGCGGAAAAGACGGGGTTTACCGGACGGACACGAACCGGTGGCATGTTGACCGGACCGCTGCAGCCTGCTGTAATCCCGTGACAGGTGACGCGGCGTGTGACCAAATCGGTCGAGCTCAGCCGTCATTTGGGGAATCTCGGTTGATCGTAAGGATCGACCCGTAGCGAGGTGAAGACCGTGTACCACAAACGCAGTGTCGCCCAAACCATTGTTGCCATTGCCGCGTCGTGCCTCTTGGGCGTGCCGAACGTTTCTTTGGGCACCGACAAGGCTGAAGAGGGCTTTGTCAGCCTTTTCGATGGCAAGACCCTTGATGGCTGGTATCTGATGAACGGCGCGAAGTTTGTGGTTGAGGACGGCGTCATCAAGCACAACGAGGGCAACGGCTGGCTTCGTAGCGACAAAGAATATGCCGATTTCATCCTTCGCCTGGAATTTCGTTTCATGAAACCCAAACAGGATGGCGGCGTCTTTCTGCGCGCAGGCATGGAAGGCAAAGACTGGCCTGATCGGAAGTACGAGGTGCAGGTTGAGAATACGCGCCGCATGGCGACGATCTTCAACGCCAAGAATGATCTCAACGTCGAATTGACGCAAAAGGCGCTCAAGCCTGTAGGTGAGTGGAACGAATACGAAATCAAGATTGTCGGACCAAGAATTGAAGTTCGCTTGAACGGCGAGCTGGTTTCCACCTCCAGCTCCGCGAATATGCTGAAGCGGGGCTATCTCGGCCTCCAGGGCGAAAATGGAGCTCACGAGTACCGCAATCTCCGGCTCAAAGATCTCAGCAAGTAATGTCGATCCGAACCGGGCACACAGGTAGGGGCATAACAAAGCGCAGATAAAGGGTGACATGGAACCATTCCCAGGAACGCGAGACCCCGGGTCAGTTCGAAGCCTTCGATGCGCGTACTGGACATGGCAATCACGTCGAATCCTCTGCGGCCAGGGCCGCAACACACCGTCGACTTCAGAAGTGATCTGTGTTGCCGATGATCGCCAGCCCGTTTGCCGGGAACTCGCGATGACCTAAAAGTATGGCGACCGGGATTCGTCATGGACGGGTGCGTGCCAATCGCCGACTGTGCAACCATACTCCGAAACGCTCCGTTTCCTGAGCCCCTTATCGTGGAGAACACTTCCATGGCCGAGCATGACCCTCTCTCCACTCACCGCCGCGGGTTCTTGAAGGCCGGGGCGGTCGGTTCGGTCGCAGCCCTCGCGGCGACGCAGGCGCCGGCGGCGGAAACCCAGGAGAAAGCCCACGCATTGCCCACGCGTGTGCTCGGCCGGACGGGCGAGAAGGTGACGATCCTGAACCTGGGTACGTTCCGCGGGTCGGGCCTGGGAAGGATCCTCCGCCACGCCTACACCCACGGCGTCCGGTGCATCGACACGGCCGACACATACAGGTCGGAACCCGGCATCGCCGACTGGCTCGACTCGAACCCCGCGCTCCGGAAGTCGATCTTCCTTGTCACGAAGGACCATCCGAAGTCGCCGAAGGATCTGATCGCCCAACTCGACAGGCGGCTCGCCACTCTGCGGACCGATTATGTCGACCTCTTCTTGATCCACGGCATCGGCAACGAATACCCTGCCAGCTCGCTCGAGTGGCCGAAGAGCAAGGAGATGAAGGAGACGGTCGAGGCCATCAAGAAGTCGGGCAAGGCCCGGTTCGTGGGGTTCTCATGTCACGACGGACGCAGGGCAGAGTATCTGGAGGCCGCGGCCGATGGGAAGGTCTTCGACGTCGTCATGATCCAGAATACGGCATGGCTGGATAAGAACACTCGCCTCAACAAGGCGATCGACCGCTGCCACGCCGCGGGCATCGGCCTGATCTCGATGAAGCAGCTCGCCGGGCCCAACCCCGACGCTTTCCTGGCCCAGGTTGCGAAGAAGACGCCCGACCTGATCGAGCGGGGGATCACTCCGTACGGGGCGCTCCTGCACGCGATCTGGACAGACGAGCGGTTTGCGACGGCGTGTGTGTCGATGCAGAACACCGATCAGGTGAATGAAAACACCCGGGCAGCGCGTTCTTTTGAGCCATTAAAAAGCGCGGATATCTGCCGCCTCCGGGAGGCCTTCATCGCCTCCGCCCCCACGCTCTGCCCCGACTGCGACGGCCGCTGCTCTCTCGCCGCGGGCACGAGGGCCCCGCTCGGCGATATCACTCGTTACCTGACCTATTACGAGCGCCATGGGGCACGGTCTGAAGCTCGCGACAGGTTCTCATCACTTCCCCCCGAAGCCCGCAACTGGACCGACGCCGACCTGGCCGCGGCCCGTGAGGCTTGCCCTGCGAAGCTGGATTTCGGAGCGTTATTGGAAAGGGCAAAGGATTCGCTGGCCTGATCGGAACGGTAGGACAGAGGGATGGACGCCGTCGGTCCGCCCAAACCGAGGAGTCCTCTCAGGTTTGAGTCTCCATTCATCGTGGGCGCCGGGACCCGCACCCGCGACCAAACACGCCTTATTGTGAGCGAAAATTCCGCTTGGGTGTAAGCGCGTAGCGAACTGCATCCTGCATGGCCTGGTAGCATTTCCCGGAGGCGACGTCCTTTCTTCGGGAGTTGGCCATGAAGACCCGACGCGGCAAGCCGAGAGACCCCCTCAGAGAACAATTCTGGCGCCGTACCCTCGCTGACCAAGCGCGAAGCGATCTCACCATCCCGGCGTATTGCCGACGGCACAGCCTGAACCCGGCAACCCTCAGGTTCTGACGACAGGAGCTGGCTCGACGCGACGCCGAGAGCACACCCACCCGGACGGGTGAGCGTCCTGCCTCGCCAACGGATCTGGAACGCACGCCAGCGTTCTTGCCGATGTGGCCTGCGCCCCAAAAACTGGTCCACCTGAAATGGGAATCCCCCGGTAGAGTGTACCAGGGAGGGACCCATGAAGAAGCGACGGACCGCCGAAGATGTGACGCGGTTGCTCCGTGACGCTGACCGAGACTTGGCCAAGGGCCTTACCGTCGCAGATATCTGCCGAAAGCTCGGCATCGCCGTGACGACGTATTATCGGTGGCGCCAAAGGAACGACCCAACCCAGGTCGATACCGACCGCCGGTGCCGCGAGCTAGAGACCGAGGTCGAACGCCTCAAGCGCCTGGTGGCCGAACTGATGCTCGACAAACAGATGCTCCAGGACATCGCCAAAAAAAATTTAGTGCGCGACCTGAATGGCATTGAGGGAAGGCGCGGTCTTCTGCGACTAAAGGACTTGTGATCAGAACCTGAATGTGACCTCAAAGAACGGACTGATATTTAGATCTGGAGAAATGGCTGGGAAACGAGCCGTTTTTCACTAAACTTGACGCATGGTGCTTTGTTAGCTTTCTACGAGCACAGGCGATGAAACCAGGCGTAAACTATCTATCCAAAAGACTTTACGCTTAGCTTAACGGCATTCGTGTTTAGCCTAAATACCACTATATGCCAGTGCTTGGCTATTATTCTCCCTCACCGGCTCTGTCCCCATTCCTCGCTCCGCCGTACTTCCTCTCGGCCTCATTCAAATAGGGAATGCCGAGCTCCAGAAGTTTGTCTACCGCGTCGTCGGTATAGAAATACGACTTGACGAGATCCTCGTCCGACATGTCGACTTCGGGGTGGCTCCTGGACCACGCCTCCAGCGCATCCCGGGGCGGCAGGTACTTCACCTTCCAGGGGCGAGCGCCGGGGGACCAGAGCAGACTAAGGTCCACGCTCAGCCCGTCCCGGTTAGGCTCCCCCCGCGGCGTCCCGGGCGTCGCGTAAACCGGGGGCCGGTCCGTTAGCATCCAGGTGAGGATGACGGCGAACTGATCGGAATTTTTCGCAATGTCAAGCGTTACATACGTCCACAGAACGGACTTGGCCCGGAAGCACACTAGGTTCCGGCTGCTGTTTCCGAACTTGGCCGGCCGGAACTCGGGGAGATCACGGGCCATCCTCCAGACGAACCTGGCGCGGACATGCTCCTCGCGGACCTTGTTCACAACACACTCCTCTCGGGCCTACTTCGGGTGGCGCCCGCCTGAAACTCTAGCCAAGGCCCGGGTGCGGGGCAAGGATGTGGCGGCGGGTTCCGCGCGCCGGCGGGTCCGTGACCCGCCCACCGCCTGACGGGCCCGCGCGGCCGGGGGCGTGACGCCGGACCCATGGGCGATGGCCGAGTTACAGCTTCATCATCATCTTGATCCAGTTGATCAGCCCGGGCACCCCCTCGACGAACTGGATCTTGTTGTACGCGTCCGGCCCGAGCTGGGTCTGGAGGGCTCTGTGGGTTCCCAAGTCGACCGCCCTCGCCGACCAGACGACGAATTGGTCGGCCTTGACGACCCCGTTCTGCATGACAGTCAGGGCGCGCTGGAATTGGGTGACGACCCTCGGGAACCCTTCGCTGTACTTGTTGATCGAGCTCTTGATCTCCACGAAATAGGCCCTGTTATTGATCTGGATGAGGCGGTCAATGGTCCCCTTCACCATGGTCGGGACGTTGTACCGGAGGATTTGGACTGGGCCGTTGAACAGTGCCACCGTCCTGTCAAAGATCCTCTCGATCAGCTCGCCGAACCGCGACCACAGCGACGTGACGCCGGCCAAGCTCGCCGCCTTGATGCGCTGCGCCTTGGCGAAGATGTTCGCGATGCGAACGGTCATGTTCGCCGCGAACGTCCCGATGCTCGACGTGCCGACCGACACGGAGGGGAGGTTCTCGTCGTGGCCAGTGGGGTCGACGAGATTCGTCGGGGCGTCGCTCGTGTAGATGAAGTGGTTCTGCGAGAGGGGTTCGTCCACCGTTCCGTCGATGTCTCCTTTTCAGCCCCGTTTTCAGCCCTCCTTTTCAGCCCCCGAAGAGAATCTGGCGTAATAGTCTCCAGAACGAAGGTCTCCGAAACCCAATTTTAGCACTCTCCCCAGATGCCAGTTGATATATATCAACAAACAATTCTACAATTGGCGATGGTTTCTCGAAAAAATCTTCAAGCAATATGGCCTCCGGCGTCCTCTGTCCATCAGCTGTGCCCGAGCGGAGACCGTGCTTCAGGATCGCTGCGCCCAATCGCACAAGGGCGACACGGTCTCCGACGATGATAAGCCGCCCTTTGCCGGGTCCCTTGTTGATATCCAAGAAGCCGCCTTGTCCGGGCACCAATACCTCCAGTTCGCCCAGCTTGGCTCTTATCGCGTCCGCATCGCATTTAAACATAGTATACTCACGTGCACTAAGATAAAAACGACTAGACCAACCTGCTCAAATGGCGATTCCTTGGGCCTTAGAGCGGGATAGCCTGGATCCCTTCTGAAAAAGGGCTGGCGATGACGAGACGTTCGACGGCTAGCGCTGTCGGCCATTGGGTGCGAGCACACACAAACGTCAAAACCCAAACTATAAATCCATATTATATCATAATATAATCGTTGTGCTCCTCGCTGCAGACTCATGTTTTGGAGATGGCAATTGCCGAAAGCGCGGCGTAAGCTGTCCACGTGGCGCAGTTGATCGTTCCAGGAAGTGGTAGATACGAAAACTTGCCTCTCATCGTATTGATGATCTGCTGTTGCAAGCGCCCGTCATCATCCCTTCGTGTCGCTTCAGCCAGCACCCACGCCGTTGTAGTCCATTCAAGGTACTGAGGAAAATTGAACTCGGCAATAGTTGCGAGTTTGTGAAACCACGCATCTGACTTGACAACGTCAAGTCTTCTCACGGAAACCGACAATGAGCCATTGCCCGTAATGTCATATTTGCTTCCAATCCCAGAAACCTTGGCTGGAACAAATATAAAAAAATGTGGCACAATAATATTATTTGAGTAATTATTTTCGATTCCGACCATGACGTCGTATGTCTTTGCCTCGACCGCCTGTCTTTTCGCTTGGACCGCTGCCCCGTCCTCTTCGACTTCTGCATTGTCTCCGATCGAGATGCTGACGTTAAGCTCAACAAGGCTAAAATCATGCCCCGACGGATCGACCCTGTCAACGGGGTTACCGCCTGCGTAAACATAATGGTTTAGTGTAAGCGGCGTTGCCACCTCGCCCTCGTTGGTGTCCCGAGAGGTGAACCGCCCGACCGCTTGATTGTACTCCCTGGCCCGCAGGTAATATTGCTGGGTCGCCGGGTCGAACTGTTGCCCCGTGTAGAGGAACTCGTTCGTTGTCACCTGCGTGCCACCGATCAAGTTCCCGTAGGCATCGTACGTGTACGTGTCCGTCACTGCCCCACTGGAACTCGTCAGCGCCCGCGTGCTCCCCAGTCCGTCCTTGGCGTAGAACGACAGCCCGGTCCCGCCACCGGCTGGGGTGCGGTCCTGGAACAGCAGGTCCAGCCCTCGCACGTACGTCGCCGCCAGCAGCCCGCCGCTGTACTCCTCCAGCACTTGGTCATAAGCACCGGTCGGGTCGTTCAGGTACGTCGTCGTCTCACCGCTACCCGTCTCCGATACACGGTTCCCCGCGTCGTCGTACTGGTAACTCACCGTCGTCGTCGCATGCGTAGAGAGATCGGTCGTCGTCACGGCGACCAGCCGGCCCTCCAGGTCCCACGTGTACGTCGCCGGCTGCGTGCCGCTCACCGACAGCGTGTTGCCGTCCGCATCGTAACTGTACGAGAACGTGTACGCTCCCTGAGAGCCCACGCCCACTTCCGTTGTGAGCTCCCCATTCGCGTTGTAGTAGTAATCGACCACCTGCTGACCCGCAGGCGCCCCGCTGTCCGTGCTCGTGAAACGGTTACCCGCCAGGTCGTAACCCCACGTCAGCGTACGGTCACCCGCCAACGAGTCCGTGATGTCCTCCTCCACCAACTCACCGTCCCCGTTGTAGCTGTACGTCTCCGTGCGCACGCCCGTGCTCGTCATCTCCGCGGCCGTCAGAATGTTCCCATCCAGGTCCCGCGTGTACGTGGCGCCGAACACAACAGCACTCGTCGCCGACACCGTCGTCTCGATTGAGGCCAGGCGGCCGTTCACGTCGTAGCTGCGCCTCTCCACCGTGCCGTTGGGCTGGTACGTCGTGACCAGATCGCCGTTCACGTCGTACCCGTACGTCGTCACCAGCGGCGCGCTCACCGCCGCACCGTCGAGTTCCGTCACCGTTACCGTGCTCATGCGTCCCAGGGCGTCGTAGCCGTACTGAATGGCCGTGTTCGCCGTCGACACCGACGTCTCGAGACCCGTGGCCAGATTATACGTGTACTCAATGGTCCCCTCAGGAGACTCCTGCTTCACCAGGTTGCCGTTGACGTCGTAATACGACGTCGTCAGCCCCTCCGGCGTCGTCACCGTGTCGTAATGACCGCCGTCGTTGGTCGTGTCCGGGTTGTCGTACGTGTACGTCACCGTCACCGACGGGCTAGTCGCATGCGGCGCGTAGTCGTCCTTCTCCGTAACGCGCCCCTGGTCGTCGTACGTGTAATGGATCGTGTTGCCATCGAAATCGGTTGACGACGCGAGCTGACCCAACGCGTTGTACGACCAGCTTTCCGTCTGACCCATCGGCAGCGTTTCCGACACCTTGTGGCCGAATGCGTCGTACGTGTAGGACGTGGTTTCGCCCTGGCCACTGGGGAGACCCGGCGCAGGGACCGTCTCGCTCAACAGGTTCCCATACGCGTCGTAGCTGTACGAATAAGTCGGCCGAGCCGTGTAGCTGGACTCCGGATACACAAGGGTGATCGCGGGAAGCTGAACGCTGGTGAGGTTGCCATAGGCGTCGTAGCCGTAGTCGGTCTCGTTACCGTCCTGGTCGATTGAAGCCACCTTGCGACCGTTGGAGTCGTAGACCGTCTTGCTCGTGCCGCCGTCGGGAAAGACCGTCTTCACCAAATGGCCGTCGCCGTCGTAGACGTAGTGCGTGGTGTGGCCCAGGGCATCCGTCGTGGAGGTGACACGGCCCGCGGCATCGTACGTGGTCGTCGTCGTCGACGTCACCCCGTTGGCCGTCGTGCGCGCCTCGGTCTGCTGACCCGCGGCGTTGTACGCGTAGGTCGTCACCGCGCCGCCCGCGCTGGTGGTCGAGATCACGTTCCCTGCTGCGTCGTAGGTCGTCGACGTGGACGAGAGCAGGGCGCCATGGGAGATCGGCGTACCGGCCGTGATCACCACGTTGCCGTAGCGCTCGGTGCTCTTGGCGTTCCCAGCGGCGTCGTAGGTCGTCAGCGTGCCGTCGCATGGCTGGCCGGGAAGGTGCGCGTCGTCGGTCCACTGGACGCGGCCCTGCGCATCGTAGGACGTGTCGGTCACCGAGAACGGCGTGGCATCGGAGGAGCTCAGAATGCTGGTGGGCGCTGAGGAGTTGGGGTTGTTGATGATGATGGCGACGTTGTGGTACTGCTCGGTGCTGATCACGCGGCCGGCCGCGTCGTAGGTCGTGTGCGTACCGTTGGCCGCCTGGCCCGGCACGTGCGGGACGTCCGTCCACACGGCATGGCCCGAGGAGTCGTAGACGGTCTCCGTGACGGTGCCGTCGGCTGCGGTCGACTGGATCAAATGGTCGTTGCCATCATAGATGTTGGTCGTGGTCAGCACCTGCTGCGTGCTGCCGCTGACCCAGGTCCACTGGCTCGTCTTCGGATTGCCGTCCGCATCATACGTGTACGTGGTTGTCGTACCTTGCGCGTCCGTCGTGCTCGTGACATCGCCGTACCCGTCGTAGGTGCTGTGCGTCGTGCCGTCCGGCGTCGTGATCGAGAGCACGTTGCCGTACGCGTCGTAGGTCATTGAGGTCGTCACACCATCGGGATCGGTCGTCGAGACCAGATTGCCGTTCCCGTCGTACCGGAACGTCGTGGTGTTGCCGAGCGCGTCCGTGCTCGTCACGGGCTCACCCTGGGCGTTATACGTGAAATACGTCGTGTTTCCCTGGGCGTCCGTTGCCGTCAATACCTCGCCGTACGCGTCGTACGTGTACGTCGTCGTCTCCGGCGTCCCGTCCACCGTCTGGGTCTGCGAGGCCAGGTTGTTGCCGGAATACGTCGCCGACGTCGCGTTCCCGGCCGCGTCCACCGTGCCCGTGACGTTCCCCTCACCGTCGTACGTGACCGCCGTCGGGCTGCTCCCCGGAGCCGTCACCGACGTGTTCAGCTCGCCCGCGTCGTCGCTCGTCACCGTCGACGTGTTCCCCAGCGCATCGGTGATCCCGCTCACGCGACCCGCCGTCGTGTACGTCACCTGCGCCACCGTCTGGCCCTGCGCGTCGATCACGTGGTCCACATAGTGCGGCATGCCGGTGTTGTACACGAACTGCGTCGTCTTGCCGTCCCGGTCCGTCACGCTCACCAGGTTGCCGCTGCCGTCATAACCGTACACGATGCGGTTGCCGCGAGGGTCCGTGATCGCCGTGATGTTGCCCGTGTTCGGGTCTCGCGTGAACGTCACCGCACGGCCGCTGTTGCTCGAAATGCCGCTCGCGCTGAACGTCAGCGTGTTCCCGTTCCGGTCACTCTCCGTCTCCAGGACGCCCGTCGACGCGTCGATCACGTACGTCAGCCCCTGCCGCGTCGTCAGCGTGTACGAGCCACCGAACGTCGGGTCCGCGGGCGTGTACGGCGTCTGTTCCCCGTCCAGACCCGAGTACGTCCCGTCGCCGTTGGCGAACAGCGTGTCGGCCTCCACCGTCAACGTGTCCGTCACACCCGGGTCCGGCACGAAGGCCGGGTCGTAGTACGGCAAGACGAAGTAGCCCGTCACCACAGGCTGCGGCGCGAACGTGAACGTCTCCGGCTGCCCGCCGGGGAGCGTGATCGTCACACGCGTACCGTCCGAGAACGGCGCCTGCGCGCTCGTCCCGCCGTTGGGCTGGGACACCGCTAACTGCGCGTTCCCCTCGTTCAGCGTCCAACCGTAACCGAAGTCGCCTTCCACCCCCGCGTTCAGCGTGTCGTACGTACGCGTGATCGTGATCGGAATACCCGCCACAGGCACCGTCAGGTCCGTGAACGACAGGTGCAGGTTCCCCAGCTTCAGGCTCCCCGTCACCGTCACCGTCTGCTCGACGACCGTCGTGTGACCACCCGCGTTCGTGACCCTCAGCTCCAGGACGTAGGGACCGTCCGCGAGCATCGTGGGATCGAACGACCCCAGAACCCCGTTCACCACCGGGCTGCCGCCCGAGCCCAGCAGCGTCGTGTTCGCGCTGCCGGCAGCAGAGACCCTCAGCGTCCACGACGACAACTGCTCCGCGTCATTCGCTGTCCCCACGATTTGCACCGGCGCGGTCACCTCCGACTGCACCGACTTGCGGTACGTCAACGACCACCCGCTCACCGTGGCCGTCGTGCTGGTCGAGCTGTTCGTAAGCGTCAGTGTGTACGTGCCGCTCGCCGCCGAGCCCGCCAGAGCGGCGAGCGCTTGCTCCGGATGGAACGTGCCGGAATACGGCGCACTCCCGGAACCGATGCCCCCCGACGCCCCGTCGTCGAACGTCGCGTTCGTCAGGTTCGTCCCCGACAGCCCGCTGAACAGCGTCACCGTGTGACCGTTCGGACCGGTCAACGTCGCAGTCAGACCCGAGTCGTCGCTGGCCGTGATGTTCAGCGCCAGCGCCAGCGATTGCACCGACGACGGGTCGTTCACCGTGATCGGCGAGCTCACCGATGCGCCCGGACCCACCGTCAACGGCGCGAACACCGGCAGGTGCGTCGTCGCGTCGGCGCCGTTCGTCGCGTTCTGTGTCGACGCCAGCGACGCGATCGACGCCGTCGGCACGTCCGTCACGCTCGGGTCGATCACCGTGACCACCGACGACGGCGACGTACCCACGTTACCCGACGGGTCGGTTGCGCTCCCGACGAACGTCACCGTGCCCGTTGTTGGCAGCACGACCTTCGCCTGCCCCTGCGCATTCAGGACAACCGGCTGGCCGTTCTCGGTCAGGCTTAGTGATGAGACTGCCACGTCGTCGGTCGCCCGCACCGTCACGGTCACCGACTGCCCCATGTCCGCCTGGTCGGCGCTCACTTGCACGACCACTCCGGGCGGCGTCGTGTCCGCGTTCACCGACAGGACGTACGATTGGCTGAAGCTGTAGCCGTGAAGGTCGGACACCGTCACCAACATCGGCCAAAAACTGCCCACAAACTCCGTCCCCGGATTCCACGTCACATGCCCATGCCAATCGACCATCGGCTGCGACGGGTCGTCCTCAAAACCTTGCGGACGCTGCATATCAACCTGATATTGCAAGAGGTCGCCGTCCGGGTCCGACGCCACCACATCGTATTCGTAAGTCCCGCCCGCCGTCACCGACGTGACGGGCGTCGAGCTGATTGTGGGCCCCTGGTCCTCCGTAACCTCGATCGTGAAGCTCTGGTAGGCCTCGTTGCCGTGGCCGTCGTCGGCAACCACCGTGACGGGATAATTCCCCGCGGCGCCGGGAGTTCCGTACACGGCGCCGTATGTGATCGACAGCCAAGACGGCGCGCCGGCCTCCAGCGAGTACGTCACCGAGTCGCCGTCCGGATCGGTGGCGCCCGCTCCGTAGCGGTAGGGCGACCCCACGAGCCCTTGGAGGACCGGCTTCGACGTGATCACCGGCGGCCGGTTGGGCGCGCTCGCGGTTGCCGTCAGCGTCCAGTCCTGGGTCGCCACGCCCCCCAGGCCGTCCGAAACCTGGATCTCCAGCGCGTAGGTGCCTGCCACGGGACTGGCCCATTGCAGCAGGTTCGGCGTGCTCGTCGAGAACGCCAGGCCCGACGGATGCGAGCCCGACAGTGCGTACGTCAGCGGGTCGCCGTCGGCGTCGATCGCCTGCACGGAATAGGTGTAGGGCTTGCCGGCCCCGCCGGTCGTCAGGGGGGTGGACGTGATGACCGGGGGCGTATCGGTGCCTCGCACGGTGATCGTGTACGACTGGGTCGCAGTCCCGCCGTAGGGATCGCTCACCTGCACTGTCACCGGGTAGGAGCCGACCACGTTGGGGCCGGGCAGCCAGCGGATCGTTCCCGTCGCGGGGTTGATCGACAATCCGGCGGGGGCCTGGACCAGGCTCCAGCGCAGCGGGTCGTGGTCGGGGTCGGTCGCCGTCGCGTTGTAGGCGTACAGCACGCCGTCGACGGCCGACAGCTTCGGCGTCGAGGTGATGGTCGGCGCGCCGTTGGACAGGTCGGTTGTGACCGTCACAGTGAACGGCTGCGTGGCCGACCCACCGCGGCCGTCGCGCACCTCGACCTGCAACGACTGGGCTCCCATCTGCCCGGCCGTCGGGGTCCAGCTCAAAACACCGGTTGTGGCATTGAGCGAGACGCCCGCCAGCGGCGTGTCGAGCACGTAGGTCAGGGCGTCCCCGTCGGGGTCGTTGGCCTTGATCGGGTAGACGTAGCCAAGACCCAGGGCGATCGTGCTGCGCGGAGTCGAGGTGATCACCGGCGGCTGGTCGGTCCGCGGCGCGACCGCGTTGAGGGTGAACGTCTGGCTGCCCGTGCCGCCGCGGCCGTCGCTGACCGTCACCGTCACCGTCACCGGTCCCGCTGCCTGGGGGGTCCAGGTCAGCATATTGGGGTACGCCGGGGCGAACGCCATGCCCGGAACCGAAGGCGAGACGCTATACGTGAGCGGATCATTCTCGGCGTCTTGCGCGAGCACGCTGTAGACATAGGGAAGGCCGACCTGCGGTTGGCCCGCCGGCACCGAGGTGATAATCGGCGGCGTGTCCGGGGGGGCCACGTTGATGGTAAAGGGCTGCAGGGCGACGCCGCCGCGGCCGTCGTCGACACGCACGATCACGCTCTGTGCGCCGGATTCGCCGGCCGTGGGCACCCAGTCGATCTGACCCGTGGCCCGGTCGATCCACATTCCCGCGGGGTAGACGGACAAGTCGAAGGTGAGCACGTCGGCGTCTGCGTCGCTGGCGGCGGCCTGGTACGTGTAGAGCTGGCCGACGGCGCCCGCGGTCACAGGGTTCGAGGTGAACACCGGGGGGTGGTTCACTCCCTCACTGACCACCAGGTTGAATTGCTGGGTGTCGCTTCCCCCTTCGTTGTCGGTGACCCGGATCGTGACCAGGAACGACTGGCCGAAGTCGCCGGCCTGTGGAGTCCACGACAGGGCGCCCGTCGAGCTGTCGATCGTCATCCTGTCGTCGGCGTTGATGTTGGGGCCGCTGACCAGGGTGAAGGTCAAGGGAACCTCTGGAGCGGCCGAGACCGTCGGCTGGTAGGTGTAAGTCGAGCCCGGGTCAACGGCGGTCGGGGGCGACGAGGTGAAATGCAAGGGGGGAGTGCTGCTCGGGGCGGCGACGGTCAGCGTGTAGGTTTGGGTCGTGGTCGCACCGTTGGCGTCGAGCGCCTCGACGGTGACGGAGTAGGTACCTACCTGGTCGTGCCCCGGCTGCCAGGAAAGGACACCGGTCGCCGAATCGATCGACATCCCCAGCGGACCTTTCAGGAGCGCATAGGAGATGGCCCCCCCGTCGGTGTCGACGGCCTGGACGTTGTAGAGATAAGGGGCCTCGGGGACGAGCTGGATGTCGGTCGTTACCGAGAAGGCAGCCGAGCCGGTCTGGCGTTCCGCGTAGAAGAAGTCGATCGGGTACGTCTGTCCGATAACCAAACCCAGTCCCGGCTGGCCCTGGGCGTTGGGCTGGTTGAGCTGGTCGAGAGAGGCGGTGAGGGCCGTCTGGCTCTGCGAATGCATGCCGCCATCATCGATGACGAGTTGATTGTTTATAAATACCCATGAGTCATCATCACTGTTATCTGAAATTGTCTCTCCGCCGTGATAGGTGAAGCTGCCATGGAATTCAACCATGAAGTTGAAGTTGTGGTCGGGGTATTGCGGGATGTCGTTGCCGAAGAGCTGCCCGTCGATCGGGAAAAAGAAGGTGGAGTAAAATCGGTACGGGCTAAAACTGTTGGCCTGGGTCATCACCAGGGGGAACTGTTCGGTGAGGTTCGTGCCGGGGGCGTCGTGATACCAGTCGTAGAACGATTGGGGGCTCTGAATGACCGCTCTCGGACCTCCGAAATCAACAAGCTGACCCGTGTAGGTGGGCGCGCGGTCGCGCGTGGTGGCGACGTCGTTGGTCGTGTCGCTCTCGCGGATACTTCCCCCCGCGTTGATCTTTGCGAAGACGTAAAATGTCCCGCCGGTGGCAGGAAGGGCAAGGGCGGGACTGTTGCCGTCGTGGTTGCCGATGGTCTTGTCGGCCACCGCGGTGATCGTCTCGCTGCCGAGCAGGTAGTCGGTGCCCTCGCCGGGGATGGGGTTGGTCGAGGCGTAGTAGGCGATCGTGAAGTCGGCGGGGGCAGCCTCGCCGCTGATGTGATAATCGCGCTCAATCGTGAATGTCTGGCCGGACGTCACGGTGCTGGGTCCGGCCACGCCGCCGCCGTCCCAGTTGAGCTCGATCGGGTCGGCCGTGGTTGGGCCGCTCACGCTGATCGGCTCGGACGCGGCGATCACGTCGCCGGGCTGGTCCGCCGCCGCCGACTCGGCAGCGTCGATCACGGCGAAGAGGTGGTAGGTGCCGCCCGTGGCGGGGAGGACCAGGGGAGGGCTGGTGCCGTTGTGCGAGCCCGCGGTCTTAGCGGCCGGAGCGACGATCGTCTCGCTCCCCAGCAGCAGGTCACCCCCCTGCCCCAGCGTCGCGTTGGGCGAGGCGTAATAGGCGATCGTGAAGTTGCCCGAGGCGCCCCCCGCGCCGATCGTGTAGCTGCGTTGAACGGTGACGGTGCTGCCCGCATTGCCCGTCGTCGGGGCGCTGAGCGACGACCAGCCGAAGTTGCTTACCGGAGCGACGCGGATGGCGTCGGCCGCAACCTCCGCGGCGCTCGTGTCGTTGAGCAGCACTTCGATCGTGCCGCTGGTGACGTGGACCACGGCCAACGTCTGGAACGGCGACGCCTGGTACATCTGCCCAGTAGGGACCAGCGTCTGGTTCACGGTGGCGGTCGTCAGCAGGCTCGTCCCGTCCTCGATCTGGTAGGCTGCGTCGGCGGCGAGGATCGACTCCGGCGCCCAGGTCGCCTGAACGACGTAGTCGCCCGGCGCCAGGCCGGTGACTTGCCAGGTCGCCGCACCACTTCCCGACTCGCCGATCGAGAGCGCTTGGGTACCGTCATAGCTGTCGCCCGATTCCTCACCTTCATTCCCCACCAACCAGGTTTGGGGCACGACACACGAAGCGTTGCTCGGGTTGTTCGCCTGGTCGTTGTCCACGATCACCGAGCCGTCCAGCGCACGGGCGCCGTCGGCGATCTGGAGCAGGCCCAGTTGCGGATTGACCAGCCCTGTAAAGACATTGGTTCCGAACCCTTGCTGTACGTCCGGGAAGGTACTGCGCACGTCCCGGACGGTGGCGTCGTTGACGAGGGTCGGGCCGTCAAACCACACGGGGAACTGGTACGAGGTCACGGGCGCGCTCGTGATCGTGATGCTCGCCGAGCCAGGCGCGGGGTGGACCATGACGTCGTATACCTGGGTGTCGTAGCCCCCGTGCTGGTCGTCGACCCGAATCGCGACCAGGTTCAGACCGAGTTGCTGGACAGTCGGCGTCCAGGTGACCTTACCATTGCCGTCGTAGCTCAGGCCGGCCGGTCCGGAGGTCAGCGAGAACGCCAGCCGATCGCCGTCCGGGTCCGCCGCGGCGGACTGGTAGACGTAGGACGCGCCCACGTACGCGTCGACCACGGGCGTGGTGATGTAGTGCGGCGGCGGGTAGAGACCGGCCGGCAGCACGGTCAGCGTGTAGTCCTGGTAGGCGGTGCCACCGCGGCCGTCGCTGACCTGAAGGCGGATGGCGTGGGTCCCGACGTCGGTCGGCGTCGCGGAGCTGGAGGGGGTCCAGGTCACTTGACCCGAGGAGGTCACCGTCATTCCGGAGGGGCCCACCAGGAGCGAATACCTCAGCGCGTCGTTGTCCGGGTCGGCCGCCGCCGCGCTGTAGGCGTACGGCTGGTTGACGACGACCTGATCCGGCGCCATGCTGGTGAACACCGGCGGGCGGTCGTAGCTGAAGTCGTAGCCGGTCGCTTCCACCCCCGAGCCCAGCGTGATCCCGGTGATCATCTCGTTTCCGACCGTACCTCCCGCCGAGCCCGCGGTGACCTTGCCGTCGATCGTACCGTAGGACGGCGCCTCGATCAGTGAGTAGGTACCGGGGTAGAGATGGGCGAAGACGTACGAACCGTCGGCCAGCGTCGTGGTCGACATGTTGACCGAGCGGCCCAACAAGTCCGTGCCGGTCAGAGTGAGCGGCGTACCCGCCACGCCCGGCTCGGCCGCCTGTTTCTGGCCGTCGTTGTTGGCGTCGTCGTAGGCAAAGCCCGACAACGACGCCAGGGTGAACTCGCTGAAGTCGTAGCCGGTCGCCTCCACCCCCGAGCCGAGCGTGATCCCGGTGATCGTCTCGTATCCGACCGTGCCTCCCGCCGAACCTGCCGTGATCGTGCCCTCCACCGTACCGGCGGGCTGGGTCTCCGTCACCGTGTACGTGCCGGGGTACAGTTGGGTGAACACGTACGAACCGTCGGCCAGCGTCCGGGTTGACACGTTGACCGAGCGGCCTAACAGGTCCGTGCCGGTGAGGGTGAGCTGCGTACCCGCCACGCCCGGCTCGGTCGATTGTTTCTGGCCGTCATTGTTGGCGTCGTCGTAGGCAAAGCCCGACAGCGACGCCACGGCGACCTCGCTGGCCTGATAGCCGAAGTCGTAGCCGGTGGCGTCCACCCCCGAACCCAGCGTGATCCCTGTGATCGTCTCGTGTCCGGCCGTGCCCCCCGCGGAGCCCGCGGTGATCGTGCCGTCCACCATGCCGGAGGACGGGGTCTCCGTCACCGTGTACGTACCCGGGTACAGTTGCGTGAACGCGTACGAACCGTCCACGCCCGACGTCGTCGTCGCCGTCACCGACCGGCCCTGAAGGTCCGTCCCCGTCAGCGTGAACTCCGTGCCCGACACACCTGATTCGGTCGACTGTTTCACACCGTCGTTGTTCGCGTCCACGTACGCATAGCCCGACAGCGACGCCACCGCGAACTCGCTGAAGTCGTAACCCGTTGCCGTCACCCCCGAGCCCAGCGTGATGCTCGTGATCGCAACGGCCCCGACCGTGCCTCCCGCGGAGCCCGCCGTGATCTTGCCCTCCACCATCCCGGAGGGAAGGCTCTCCGTCACCGTGTACGTGCCCGGGTACAGTTGGGTGAATGCGTACGACCCGTCGGCAGCCGAGGTGGTCGTCGCGTTGACCGCACGGCCCCAGAGGTCGGTCCCGGTCAGCGTGAACTCCGTGCCCGACACCCCCACTTCGGTCGACTGTTTCACACCGTCGTTGTTCGCGTCGTCGTACGCGAAGCCCGACAACGACGCCAGGGAATACTCGCTGAAGTCGTACCCCGTCGCCGTCACCCCCGAGCCCAGCGTGATGCCGGTGATCGTCTCGTTGCCGACCGTGCCCCCCGCAGTGCCTGCCGTGATCTGCCCGACGACCGCGCCGGTGGGTGGGCTCTCGGTCACCGAGTACGTGCCGGGGTACAGTCGCGTGAACGCGTAAGACCCGTCGGCGGCCGAGGTTGTCGTCTCGTTGACCGCATGGCCCCAGAGGTCCGTGCCGGTCAAGGTGAACTGCGTACCTGCCACGCCGGACTCGGTCGACTGCTTCTGGCCGTCGTTGTTAACGTCGACGTACGCGAAGCCCGACAGCGACGCCAGGGCGATGTTGCTGAAGTTGAAGCTGCCGCTTGCGATCATCCCCTGCCGGCCCTTACTGTCCACGTTTTGGCCGCCGAGTGTGGCGTCGAAGAAGACGGCCGCCTCATCCTTGCCGGCCGACTCGGTGAGGTACGCGTTCGCGTCGGCGATGATGGTGGCATTGGTGCCGGAAGTGGTGGCGGTGAAGTTGCCCGTGCTCAGGTTGGGCGTCGCATCGACCGTCAGCTCCCAGATGGCAATCTGGACGGCGGCGGCCTGATCCGCCGTCAGCGCGGTGTCCTGGCCGTAGTGGTTGTAGAGGTAGGCGATCCGCCCGCCGTTGGCCCCGAAGGCTGATGCGACCGACTCGGGGAGGACCGCGAAGTTGTTGCCCGAGGAAACGTCATGAAACAGGTCGCCGCAATCGCTGAGAAACTGGGCTAGCGTAGTGCCGGACTGAAGGAGCGTGATCGAAAGCTCGCCGGCGCCGCCCGGAACCTGGTGGCCGTCTACGCCGACCGTGACGTTCTTACCGTCGGTCAGACCGTTGTACGTCAGCGACACGTTCGCCGGGCTCCGCAACGTGACCTCGATCGTGTTCGGCGCAGTCACCGTGGCCGGGTCGAGGTTCGACAGGATCTGCGCGCCGGTGTTGACGACGCCCGACGGCGGAGTCTCGACGAGCTGGTAGGTTCCCGCCACGAGGTTGCCGCCGCTGACGTCGCTGTCGTCGAAGCGGTAGTAGCCGTTGGCGTCCGTCGTCGTCTGGCCGAGCACCGTCGACCCGTCGGCCGAATAGAGCGTCACGGTCGCTCCCGGCAGGTCGGGCTCGCTCTGATCGAGCTGGCCGTTGGCGTTGAGGTCGAGATAGGCCGTTCCTTGGAGGAAGGCGCCGGCCACGAGCATGACGCGTTCCTCCAGCGGGAGGAACGACGGCAGGACTCGGCGGCGGCGGCGAAGGGCGGAGTGGGCGCGCAGACGGTCGGCAGAGCGCGGGGGGCGCATGGTGCAGTCCTTCCTCGGTGACCCGCCATGGTCGGTTTTCGTTTCGAGAAGCCAACGCGGCGCACCGGCCACTCCCGGGTGAGCAGGGCGGCCGGTCGGAATTGATGTTCAGTCGGATGGATTCACATAAAATCGATCGATCTTCCGCGACCTAATAACCAAGCATTGCCGTGATTTCTCGGATGACTTTTCCTCGTTTTTGTTGTTTGTTGACTTTCGGCAGCAACTCACGGGAGAATCGTGTTTTCACGATGACTCGTCTTCCATAATTCCTTGAAGGCCCGCTTGGCATAGAGATGTCGGTCATAAACTTGCGCCTCGGTCAGACCAGTCTGGGCGGCGACCTGGGCGGTCGTCTCACCCTCGACCCAGCGGAGGTAGAGGACGCGGAACGTCAGGGGGGAGAGCCGGTGGGCGAGGCGATCGAGCGTCTCGTGTACCTGCCGGGTCGTGCGGCGTCGCTCGTACGAGGCGGCCGGGTCCGGTTCCCGGCCGTGGAGCGCGTCCTCGTCGACATCGGTCAGCCCGCCGCCCCCCCTCTTCGCGCGCTGGTGCAAGAGGTCGGCGGCGGCGCGCCTCGTCAACACGGCCAGCCAGGCGCGCAAGTTCCCGCCGTTCGGCCGGAAACGACGGAGCCGGCGCACGATGACCAGCCACACCTGCTGCGTGCAGTCCGTGCAATCGGCCGCCGGGAGCCGGCGGGCAGCCAGGCCGCGAATCAGCGGGTCGACATGCTGGTAAAACTGGTCCCAGTCCTTGCACGCGTCGTCCGTCGGCTCATCGCCTCGGCGGAGGTCATCGAGGTACGCACAGACGCGCTCCAACGCATCACCGCCAAGGATGGACGGAAATGGCGCGGTCAAGACGGCAAGCGAGCCGTCCGGGGGGTACGGTCGAGCGCTCACGAGGTGCCCCTTATTTGATTGCGCACGTAAGTTGAACACGCTCTCCGTCGAGCAGCGAACGCCTTCCCGGCGCACGACCCAGACGCTCGTCTCCGAACGCGGGGCCAGGATCGCAGTTCGTAGCTTAGAAGCCCGTTGCGACGGCCTGCAAATCATTTTTTTAGTGCGACCGATGGGAGCAGCCGACGCAATCGAGCCTAAATGCCGCTGCGCCAATCCATTTAGGAACTTTTTCAAACACACGGATTCGTCAAGACTTCATAATAACCAGATCGGTTTTTCACACAGTTCATTGAATCCTGAACTCGCATTAAAATATTTACGTTCTATGATTTCTAAATTCTTAACTATTACAATTTATCGGTCGATCCAGGCAACTCCAAAAACGGCCCTGGCTCGGCTTGGCGGGACTGGCGCGGTGTGCTAAGTTACGCGCCCTGGCGGTGTCCGGAGGGTGCCGCGGTGACCTGAGCTCGAAGATGAGGCGTGCGTGTATTCGAACTTCAGCGCCCGGGCCCTGGGCTTGAACCTGACGGCGGCGGAATCGATCGGGCTCGCGGCCGCGGCGGGTTTCGATGCGGTGGAGTTGCCGGTGCGCGACCTGGTCCTTGCCGGGAGCGACGCATCGCGACTGCGGGCGAAGATGGACGACCTCGGGCTCCGAGGCGGGACGTGGCCCCTGCCGGTCGACTGGCGGAACGACGCCCAGCGGTTCGCACGCGACTTGCAACGGCTCGACAGCTACGCCGAGGCGGCGGCCATCCTCGGCCTCACCCGCACCGGGACCTGGGTCATGCCCGAGACGACGGCGAACCCGGTGACGGACTTCGAACGTGCGATGCACCTGGCTGAGACCGCAGCACGGCACGTGCGACGGCTCGGCGCGATCGCGCGGGTACTCGACCGGCACGGCATCCGGTTCGGGCTCGAAGTCATCGGCGTCGCGTCGTCGCGCACGGGGCGCGGGCTCCCCTTCGTCCACCGGCTGGCGGACTTCGATCGCGTTCTCGGAGCGCTCTGGAACGAAGCGCCGAACGTCGGGATCTTACTGGATGGCTTTCATCTCTACGCGGCGGGTGAAGGTTATGAGGCGGGGCTTGCGTGGGGAGTGGGGCGTGTGGTCGCGGTCCATGTCGCCGATCTGCCCGCGACGGCCGACGCCAACCGCGCGGCGATCAACGATCAACAACGCGGCTTACCCGGGGAGAATGGGGCGATCGATTCGCGAGAGCTGCTGACCCAACTCGCGCGGCAGGGGTACGACGGTCCCGTCACGGCCGAGCCCATGGCGGGCTGCCGGTCACTGTCAGGACGATCCCCGGAGAGTTCCGCGCGCCTCGTCGCGGCGGCCTTGCAAGCGGTCTGGCCATCGACCGGTTCGCTGCAACGGGAGGTTGACCAGGCCCGACGTCCCAGTTTGCTCCCACTCACTGGGCCGTCACCGGCTCACGCTGGGAGCTGACCCGCGGCTGCCCCGGCGCGATCTCCTCGCGGTAGACCGAAACCTCCTGCGGTGCTTCAATACCGATCCGGATCTGGTTCCGGTCGATCTTGACCACGGTCACCACGATCTTGTCCCCGATGACAATCTTCTCTCCCAGCTTCCTGCTCAGAACCAGCATGGAACTCTCCCGCTTCTTTGGTGGAAGACCCGTTGTCGACTCCCTCGCGACGGCCCATGCCGAGTTGAGGTCATTCCTCCAATAGTCGCATTACTCGTGCCACGGGCGACAACGAGATCGTCAAGTTATTCGTTTACCCAAGTGACACAACATGTTACGGCCTTTTTGGCAACACCGGCAGCCACCTCCGTCTCCGCGTGTCGTGCCAACCTTTCCGCCCTTTCCCGATCGGCCGTTGTAGAAATGGGAGGCGAGGGTATCAGTTCGCTTGAAGATTCTACCAGGGGCGCCCTGGCGTGAATCGAGGTGCCCCGTTCTTGGGAAGTGAGGGGCTAAACGGGCGCGAAGACGGCCTCTAGGGCCGACCGCATCACGGCCGCGTCGGGGTCGCGACCGGTCCAGCGCTGGATGCCGATCACTCCCTGATTGACGAGCATCCCCAGACCATCGAGCGTCTCGCACCCCCGGGATTCCGCGGCCGCGATCAGGCGCGTGCGCGGGGGGTTGGGAATGACGTCACAAACCAAGAGACCGGCACGGAGCGTCTCGGCCTTCACCGGCACGACGGCGGTGACGTCCGGGAAGAGACCGATTGAGGTCGCATTGACCAGCACGTCGGTGCCGTCCGGGACCGCGTACTCCCCTTCCCAAACGACAAACGTGGTGGGAACCCCGGTCCGCTGCTCCACGTGGCGCGCGAGTGCCTCGCCGCGCTCGGGCGAGCGGTTGACGATGGACAGAGCGGCTGCGCCGGCCAGGGCGAGCTCGACGGCGATCGCGCGCGCGGCCCCTCCGGCCCCGAGGATCACCGCGCGCTGACCGGCGACCGGCCGAACGGCGGCGACCGACTGCAGAAAGCCCTTGCCGTCCGTGTTATCACCGACGAGAGCGCCCTCCTGGTCGAAATAGGCGCAATTGACGGCCCCGATGGCCTCCGCCACGGGCGTCAGGCGGTCGAGTAGGGGAATCACAGCGACCTTGTGGGGGATCGTGCAGTTGAATCCCTTCCATTGCATGGCCCTCGCCCCGCGCACGGCGTCGCCCAGGTGCGCTGGCCGTACCGCCACCGTCAGGTAGCGCCAGTCGAGTCCCATGGCGGCGAATGCCGGCTCGATCATGGCCTGCGTGGGGTTCTCGGCCACCGGCCAGCCGAAGACACCGACAAGCTCTTGCTGGAACGAACGGGAGGCAGACATGGCGCGACTCTCCGGCAGGGACCGCGGCGGCAATCGAACAGGAGTCGCCACAGCACACCGGAACGCCTCAACTTCTGTCAAGCATGGTTACCGAAACGGGCGGACAGCGGCTAAGAAATCACGGCCCCGGACGTCAGTCTTTGCAGGTGCTCGAAATCGGAGGAGACGATCATGAGCCGTCGCGCGGCGTTTCTGTTAACCTTGGTGTGTGTCACGAGCGGCTGCCTGGGAGCGGTAACGAAAGGTGAGCGAATGGACGAGGTCGTTGCGGCCAACAACCAGTTCGCGTTCGACCTCTATGCCCAGTTGGGCCGCGAGCCGGGGAACCTCTTCTTCTCGCCTTACAGCCTCTCCACGGCCCTGGCGATGACGTACGCCGGCGCCCGGGGCGAGACGGCCGCGCAGATGGCGAAAACCCTGCACGCCAAGCTTCCGCCCGAACAGCTCGACGCCGCTATCCACGCCCTGGTGCGCCGGATTGGCGGCGAAGGGGGCACGCGCCCCTACGAGCTGGCCGCTGCCAACGCGCTCTGGGCCCAGAGCGGCCTCTCGTACCAGGACGACTTCCTGACGCGCCTCGAGCGCTTTTACGGCGCGGGGCTCCACCAACTGGATTTCCACGCCGACCCCGAGACAGCGCGGCGGACGATCAACGCCTGGGTCGAGGAGCAGACGCGCGACAAGATCCGCGAGCTGCTCAAGTCCGGCGCGATCACCGGCGACACCGAGTTGGTCCTGACCAACGCCATCTACTTCAAGGGCCGCTGGCAAGACGCGTTCCCGAAAGGAAGGACGGAGGAGGGCGATTTCTTCGTCCCGAAAGGGTCCAAGACGCGCGTCCCGTTGATGCACCAGCTCGCGCGGTTCCCGTACGCGGAGGGATCCGGGTTCCAGGCCCTCGAGCTCCCCTACGTGGGGAACGACCTTTCGCTGCTGGTCCTCTTGCCCAAGCAGCGCGACGGCCTGCCGGACCTCGAACGCGAGCTTGCCACGGCGTCGGCCATGCGACCGGCGGTTCGCGAGGTGGACGTCACCTTGCCGCGGTTCAAGATGACGTCGGGCTTTACACTCAATGACACCCTCTCGGCGCTGGGGATGCCCATGGCCTTCACCGCACGCGCCGATTTTTCCGGCATGAACGGTCGCGGCGGTCTGTCGATCTCGGCGGTCGTCCACGAAGCCTTCGTCGACGTGAACGAGGAAGGAACCGAGGCCGCCGCGGCGACGGGGGTCGTCATGCTCCGCTCACTGGCCGTGAAGGCCCCGCGCCCCGAACCAGTGATTTTCCGCGCGGATCACCCGTTCCTGTTCCTGATCCGGGAGACGAAGTCCGGCTGCATCCTGTTCCTGGGGCGGGTGAATGAACCGAAGGGTTGACCCGGCGGTAGCGATGGCGGCGATCCCTCGTTATCGTGGTTCAGGTCGACATTCTCCGTGTGTTCCCTGCGCAGCCCCCTCCGTGGAGAATGCGGCGGCCTCGTCCGCCGGACTCAGACCGAACGCGGCCGCTGATGACAGGTGAGGAATGTCCGTCGGATCCCCGTTCAATGCGTCGTTCGTGCGCGTGACCGCCAGGCTCTTGCTCGTCACGCTGTTCCTCATCGGGCTCGTTCGCGCGGTTCGGTACGGCATTTATGTGTTCATTCGCGTCCAGAACCCGTTCGACGCCCAGTACCTCGAATCGGCGATGGTGCACTTCGCGTGGCGCGTGCAGCACGGGGTCAGTCTCTACCCCGACTGGGAGCACTACCCCTATGTGGCGAACTTCTACGCCCCCTTGAGTTTCGTCATCATCGGCATGATCGGCAGGGCGCTGGGGACGAACATCCACGGCCTCTACGTGATCGGTCGGAGCGTCTCCGTCGTCTCGGTCCTTGCGACCACCCTGGTCGTCGGCTTCGTGTTGAAACGACGGTATGGCGCGCTCCCGGCGCTGTTCGGGATGCTGCTCACTCTGGGCGTCTGTCCGCAGTTCGGGCCCGGCGTGATGACGCGACCGGACGCGCTCGCCGATTGCCTGGGACTGACCGGCTTCCTGCTGGCCGGCGGCCGAAGGCGCACGACGGCGACCGCCGGCGCCTTGGTATTGTACCTGGCCGCCATGACCAAGCAGACCGCACTCGTGTACCTGGCGGCCGCCGCGCTCGGTCTTTGCATCGAAGGCAGGACGCGCCGGAGCTTGACCCTCCTGCTCGCCGTAGCTTCGGCCCTGCTGGTCACGGTCCTTGTGGTGCGGTGGGCGATCGAGCCGAACTTCGTGCGCTGCCTGCTCGGCGAGTCCACGACGCCGTTCCGCTTCCATTGCTGGTGGTCGACCGTACGGGACGTGGCGTCCATCGATCCGGAGTTTTTCGTGCTGTCGGCCGCCGGGGTCGCTCTCTGGAGCACTGGCCCGAGGCGGGAGCCGGGCCTCGCCGCGCTCGCCGTGTTGCTGCTGGCGGCGAGCGTTTTGACGGCGGCCAAGTGCGGGTCGGGCACGAACTACTTCCTGGGCGTAAGCTCTGTCGCCGCCCTGGCCGGAGGCGCCCTCTGGTCGGAAATGACCCTGCCCAACTCCCGCCCGAAGGTCTGGCAACTCCTCGCGGCCACGGCCGTGGGGGGCGGGCTGTTGCTCAGCACGAAAGCCTCGGGTGCGTATGCCCAGCTCGCGCATCTCGACAGGATGTTGTCGACGTCCAAGGAGACCGTCGACCTGCATCATCGCCTCTACCGTACCGCGGAAAACCCCAGTAGCCACCTCCTGACCGACGACGGGATGATCGATATTCACCAGGGCGAACGTACCGTTTTCGCCGACCCCTACCGCTTCAAGCTCATGGTCGAAACCGGACAGATCAATCCGGCGCGATTGCGGCAAATGATCGCAGATAGTCATTACGAATTAATCATTACAAGCAAAGATCTCTTTGCCGACGATTACTCGAGCTACGATTTTGGGTTACCCGGGGTCCTGGCCAAGGAGGCCCGGCTCCATTACGAGCCTGTCGGCCAGTTGTATGGACGCTTCTTCTATTCGAAACGCGCTCAATCGTCGCCTCACTAGAGATGGCCATCCCGTAAGCTGGGCGCCAGTCATCGGTCTACACGAACCCAAAGCGCAAGCGGAATCTTACGTAAGACCTCGCTTGCGCTTCGGGTTCATGTACTGGCCAAACATCGAGCGCGTTGGCCTTGGCGCGAATCGCCGGTCCGTGCGTCCGGGCTTCGACTGAGACCGCGGCACTCAGCGCACCCTGGGGTCGACCCGGAGGGGGCGAAAGCCCACGGCGTCGGCGGCGACGCAGTAGTAACGGATTCCGCCGACGTTCCCCTGCACGGTGCGCGACCACTGCCCCTGAATATGGAGGTGACCATAGACGCAAACGGTCACGCCTGCCCGGGTCAAGCGATCGACGCAGGGCCCGGGGCGGCCGTGCTGGTCGAAGGGGGGGTAGTGCCACAGGACGTAAAGCGGTTCGTCCCGGAGACGGAGCGATTGTGCGGCGGCAAGGGCCTGGTCCAGCTCGTCGAGCGCAGCGGTGCTGGCGTCGGCCTGTTCGGGCGACGGCTCGTCGGCCGGCACGGGAGCGCCGAGGGTGCCGCAAACGACCAGGCCGTGGGTCGCGACGGCGTCACCGCCGACGGCCAGCTCGCTGGGGCGCAAGAGGGGGCGGACCTTCGCCGCGCCGTTCCACCAGGCATCGTGGTTGCCGGGGGCGAGCACCTTCGTTCCCGGCAAGCGGTCGAGCCAGGCGAGGTCGGGCTGCACGTCGCGGTGGTTCCGGGCCATGGACAGGTCGCCCGGCAGCAGCACCAGGTCGTCCGCGCGCACCACGGCGCGCCACTCGCGCTCGACCTTGGCGGCATGGTCGCGCCAACGGCCGGCGTAACGCTCCCTGCGCTCGGGGCGGGCGAAGGAGAGGTGGAGGTCGGCGATTGCCCAGACGGTCATCGACTGCGCCTCACCACATCCCGGGACGGTACGGCTCCACGCGCTCGCCCACGAACGGGTTCGTCCGCCGCTCCTGCCCCACCGTCGTCGCCGGCCCGTGGCCCGGCAGAACGAGCGTGGCGTCGGGCAGGTTGAACAGCTTGGCGCGGATGCCCTCAAACAGCGCGTGCGGGTCGTCGCCCGGCTTGTCCGCGCGGCCTACCGAGCCCGAGAACAGGACGTCGCCGCCGAACACGAAAGGCGCCTCGACCCCCAGGGCCACGAAGACGACCGAGCCCGGGCTGTGGCCGGGAATCTCGCGGACCTCGAACGAGAACCCCGCGACCTCGAGCCGTTCGCCGTCCGATACGAGCCGGTCGGCCGGCGGACTCGTGAACGGCAGGCCGAACGGCGCGCTCAGGTTCGCCTCCGCGTCGGTCAGCAGGTAGGCCTCGTTCCGGCCGATCACGATCGGGGCGTCGGGAAACGCATGCTTGATCGTCGCGTTGCCGGCGATATGGTCGGCGTGACCGTGCGTGTTGAGGATGGCCGCGACCCGTCGGCCGTGACGCGCGAGGATCTCCAGGATCGTGTCGGTGTCGAATCCCGGGTCGACGACGAGCGCGTCGTCCCGATCCGGCCACCACGCCACGTAGGCGATCTGCCCAAACGGCGCCGACTCGACCGGCTCGATTTCGTAGTCAGAACCCGGCATCAGGCCCCCCCTTCGGCTTCATCGATCAGTCATCGCGATTGTAATTTCACCCCAACCTTTGAAAAAACGACAAGACGTGTCGCCCGTCGCCGTCGCCGGCTGAAGGAAAAATCGTCAAAAGCCGGTCGCCCGCGACGTCTCGGAAGAACCGAGACCAAGCGATGACTGGCTCAGAAGTTGCATGCTACACTTGCCCAGTGGGGAACGACCACCTAGGTTTTCGCACCTCCTTGTGAGCTCACACCAATCGCCGGTCGGCCCCGCATCCTTGCGCGGACCTCGACTCAGCTCGGGCTTGAACCCGCACGACAACCGCCTGGCGCGCGCGCCAGGGTGAAGGATATTCCATGGTCACGATCCGACAACGACTGGGAGACTCGCACGCGAGGGATCGGGCGATAGCGGCAGGGACGTTTCTGGCATGGCTCGGGCTGGGGCTGACCCAGGCCCTGGCCGGGGGCGCGAGGGCGCCCAGCACGGAGTACTATTCGACGGCGGAACCGCCGCGCGACTTCCGCGGGCCGCTGCCGACGTGGCTCGCGATGGGCGACCTGGAGCCTTCCAAGCTCCCCGAAGACCGCGCCCTCGAGAGTCTGAAGAACGCGACCGAACCGCCGAAGAACGTGGAGGAGGCGCCGCGGGTCGCGAGCACGGCCGGCAACGCCCTGAAGCTCCCCGAGGCCGCCCGCGCGCCGGCCCGGGCATCGCTCGCGAGCACGACCGAACCCGTCACTGCGCAGCCGGTGGCCGAGCACCCGGTGGTCCAGGCGAAGAAAGCGATCCTGGCGTGCCAGGAGCGGTACCGGCAGGTCCAGGACTACACGTGCACGTTCATCAAGCGCGAGCGGATCGACGGCCGGCTGCTCCCGGCCCACCAGATGCAGATGAAAGCGCGTAGCCAGCCGCTGAGCATCTACTTCAAGTTTCATACGCCCAACAAGGGCCGCGAGGCGATCTACGTCGCCGGCCGGCACGGCGGCAAGGTCCTGGCGCACGACGTCGGCTTCGGCAAGTTCCTGGCGGGCACGCTCAAGCTCGATCCCAAGGGGTCGATGGCCATGGAGGACAACCGACATCCGGTCACCGAGGCCGGAATCGGCGGCCTGATCGACACCGTGGCGAAGCACTGGGCCGTCGAGCTGACCCCTGAAGAGTCGGTCATTCGGTTCCAGCACAACCTGCAAATCGACGGTCGCCCCTGCACGATGATCGAGTCGACCCACCCACGCCGGCATCCCGGGTTCCTGTACTACACGGTGAAGCTGTACATCGACCATGAACTCGGCCTCCCCGTCCGGTTCGAGGCCTACGACTGGCCCAAGCACCCCGGCGGGACGCCCGAGCTCGCCGAGGAGTACACCTACCTGAAGCTGCGCACTAATGTGGGCCTCGGCGACCGAGACTTCGACGCCGCCAACCCGCAGTACGCGTTCGGGCGCTTCTGAGCGATTTTGCAGGAACAACACGACTCGGGCTCGAGCGGCGGCCTTCCCGGCCGCCGCCGTGCGTTCCGTGCGCCGGGGTACGATCGGCAGGCCGTCCGCCGGCACGCTTGGGCGCGATCAAAGCGCCGTGTTTCATAAATCCGGCACGGCGTCACCTCCGGTCGCAACCCATACAATCCTCACGAACCGTCGCGCCACGTCCGATAGATTAAAGCGGCGGCAGCGGGGAGAGCATGGCGGACGTACCGCCCCCGCGGTGTGAAACGGTCCGGCACAGGTTCACGGGAACGCTTTTCCGGACGGCGGCAGGGATGCCCTTCCCCTCCGGAAGCGACCTTCACAGGAGGAGAGGGCTTCGCTAGAATCCGCCGCACCTCGGGGGGGCACAGGAGCGTGCCCCAAATCACCGGAGGGGCGAAGGGTCCTCGGTTGCGGCGCCTTTCCCATCTCGCCGATCGTGCCGGAGCTTGTGGGTCTCATCTGGTAGCGCCGACCGCCCCCGAAGCTGGGGGATGGTCTCCGTCCGTCCCTACCGTTCCATGGAAGGAGTGGCTCGATGAGCACGGTCCCGACCACCAAGGCTCAGGTCCGCGTCCATATTCGCTGGATGATCCGCCGCGACATGCCCGAGGTTCTGGCCATCGAGCACGCCAGCTTCGAGTTCCCCTGGTGCGAGGAAGAGTTCCTGCGCGTGCTCCGTCAGCGCAACTGTATCGGCATGGTCGCCGAGTACGGTGAGCGCGTGGTCGGATTCATGATCTATGAGCTCCATAAGAACAAGCTGCACGTGCTGAACTTCGCCGCGCACCCCGAGTTCCGGCGCCAGGGCGTGGGACGCCAGATGGTCGCCAAGCTCGTCGGCAAGCTCTCGAACCACCGCCGCACACGGATCGCGCTTTATGTGCGCGAGACGAACCTCGCGGCCCAGTTCTTCTTCCGCATCCAGGGCTTCCGCGCCGTCGAAGTGGTCCGCGAGCACTTTCCGGACACCGGCGAAGACGCTTACGCCATGCACTACCTGCTCGATGAGTCGATGCTCGGCGACCCGATCCCGAACAACCGGATCGCCAAGCAGTACGAGAACTGAGCGCGGACCTCGGATGCCGGTGCGCCCGACCCTTCGTTATCCCGGACCGCGCGGCCCCCGGGCAACGCGGTCCTCTCTTTTTTTGGCGAGCCCGGGGCGGCGATAATGGCGCGTGCGTCTCGCCCCCTTTCGACCCGCTGAACCCGCACGCGTCATGACCGACACCCGCTCGCCAGACCGCAATGTCCCTTCCCCCTCCGACCTTCGCAAGGCGCTCGCCCCCCCCGCGCTGCCGCGCGACCCGGCCGAGGCGCTCGTCGCCGCGGCGCCGTGGGTGCAGTTCGGCACGTGGGCCATCGGCCTTCTCTTCGCGCTCGAAACGCTACTCGCCGGCCGGCCGTCGTTTTCGCCCGAGGCTCGGCTGAGCCTACGCGCTAGCGCCGTCATCGTCTTGTTGCTGTACGGCGTGATCGGACTGGCGGCCGGCCGCCTGCTCGCCGCGTTCGCCCGCCTGGTGGACACCCAGCGCACCCGGGCCGACGCCGCGGCGCAGACGTTACGGTGGTGCGAGGACACGCTCGGCCCGGCCCTGACCCGTCTGACCGAGGCGCTGGAGCGGTCGGGCGTGGGCACCGCCACCGGTACGGCCAGTTCACCGAGCACGCACAACGAGAACCTGAGCACCCTGCGCCGGACGATCGCGGAACGGGAATGGGCCGTGGCCGAGCAACTGATCCGCGACTTCGCCGTCGCCTACCCCGAGCACCCCGAAGCCGCCCTGCTCGCCGGCGAGCTGGCCCAGGGGCGCGAGGCCGCGACGCATGACCTCATGGCGCGGCTCGACGCGGCACGCGCGGCCAACGACCCAGACCGCGTGCTGGAGCTGCGCGACGCGCTCACGCTCCTGCTCTCGGGCGAGCCCCTGCGCGCGCTCGATCGCGACCTGGCCAAGTGGTTCCTGCACGTGATCCAGAAACGGCTCCGCGCCGGCGGCGTGAAGCCCGACATCCCCCTGCTGGCCGCGCGGGTCGCCGACGCCCTCGACACGACGCCCGAAGGGGCGAGCCTGCGCGCGTCCCTGCCCACCCTCCGCCGCAGCGCGGGGCTCTGCGCCCGCTGTGCCGAGCCGTACGCGGGCATTGCCGACGCCTGCCCCAAGTGCCTCGCCACTGCCGCGGTCGCAACGGCCCCGCCCCCACCTTCAGTCCCCGACGAGCCCGAAGACGAGGACTTCAGCGCCAACGGGCGGGCCGACGACCCGTTTTTACGTGATGATGAGGATGAGTGACCGGTCCGTAGTCGTCCGGAGCGCGGAGTCGCCGCGCTCGTCCACCGGCCACCGGTTTGCGTTCACGGTCTCCGACGGTCCTGGATCGTCGGGTTGCCCTCGCAAGGAGCAATCACCTGTGGGGAGCAGTCCAGAAACATTGTCCCCCCATAACATTATGGTTTTTTGATCGGTAAGGCCCCCACGGCCCTTACCCGGCGAAGGGCAACCGGCAGGCCGAAACTTCCCTGTCGTTGGCAGGCCGACGATTCACGGGTTATATTTGAATTTGCGGAGACTTGTCACACAAAGCCCAAGCGTTTCGCACCTCACGACCTCGCAACAAGGGCACCGCCATGCTTCCCTCGCGGCGCAGGCGCAACATCTCGGTATCCCTGATCTCGGCCGCTCTGTTGTCGGCCACGGCGGCCTCCGCCCTGGCGGACGGCGAGGCGGAGACCCTGTCGGCCAGTTTCCGTAAGGCGGCGAAGCGGGTGGCGCCCGCGGTCGTCACCGTGCGGTCGGGCGTCGGCCGTGGAGTGCTCGGAGGGGGCGCCTTCGGGCCTGGGACCGAGTTTGTCCCAGGACCCGGGGGCTTGCCCGAGGACCCGGGCGCCTCCGGCGTCGTCA
>JARLIH010000095.1 GCA_031291845.1 Isosphaeraceae bacterium
GCCGTGGCCGGACTTCGTCGCGGCCAGGATCGGCGCGATCGCCAGCAAGGCGACCATGTTCATGACCTTGATGAGCGGGTTCAAGGCCGGACCGGCGGTGTCCTTGAGCGGGTCGCCGACCGTGTCACCGGTGACGCTCGCCTTGTGCGCTTCGGACCCCTTGCCGCCGTAGATGCCGTCCTCGATCGTCTTCTTCGCGTTGTCCCAAGCGCCGCCGGCGTTGGCCATGAAGACGGCGAGGAGCTGCCCTGAGACGATCATGCCCGCGAGGTAGCCACCGAGCGCGTACGGGCCGAGGTAGATACCAACGATGATCGGCATCGTGATCGCCAGGAGGCCCGGGCCGATCAACTCCCCCTGCGCGGCCGCCGTGCAGATGTTGACGACCTTGCCGTAGTCGGGCGTCTTGGTCCCCTCCCAGATCGCGCGGTCGCGGAACTGGATGCGGCACTCCTTGACGATCAGGAATGCCGCACGGCCGACGGCCCGGATCAGCATCGAGCTGAACAGGAACGGCACCGCCGCGCCGATCAGCATGCCGATGAACACCGTCGGCTGTGCGACGGAGAGCTTGGCTGCCTCATCGAGATACTCCGCGGTCGTCATCCGGCCGATCTCCGCCTCGCTACCGACGGCGATCACCGCGATGAAGCTGGCGAAGAGACTCACGGCCGCGATGACGGCGGAGCCGATCGCGATTCCCTTGGTCTCGGCCTTGGTGGTGTTGCCCACGGCGTCGAGGTCGGCCAGGATCTGGCGGGCGCGCTTGTAGTTCTCCTCCCCCATCTCCTCGCGGTCGTACGCCATCTCGCCGATACCGTTGGAGTTGTCGGCCACCGGCCCGAACACGTCCATGCTGATCGTGTTCCCGGTCAGCGTCAGCATGCCGATGCCGCACATCGCCACGCCGTAGGCAACGAAGATCGGACTCGACCCGGCGTAGATCAGGACCGAGAGCAAGATCGCCACCGCGATCACGAGCGCGGCCACCACCGTCGATTCATAACCGACCGCGAACCCTTGAATGATGTTCGTCGCGTGCCCGGTCTGGCAGGCTTTGGCCAGCGACTTCACCGGCTCGTATGATGTGTGCGTATAGTAACTGGTGACCTTGTTGAGCGCGATGGCCAGCACGATGCCGATCAGGCACGTCAGGGCAGGACGCAGGTCGAGCCCGCGCCAGCCGATGTTGGACCAGATGGGCTGGTTCTTGGAGAGGATGTCCCCCTGATAGCCGGCGACGAAGCTCTTGAACTCCGTGGCGTACTGCTTGGCGTCGGACTTTTGAAGATCGACGTGGCTGCGTTCCCACTTCGCACGGGCGTTCGTGAAATCCTCGGTCTCGTGATAGCCGCCGAGCGCCTGGGGGTATTCACGGATGTAGTCATCACTGAAATGGAGATACGCCAGGCCAAGCGCGAAGAAACCGGCGACGCTGATGATCGACCCGAGGATGAACCCCCGGTGCACCGAGTGGAGCGCCTCGTCGCTGGTGCTCTGCGGGCCGGCCTTCACGCTGTACGTGCTGATGATCGAGCCCACCACGCCGATGGCCCGGACCAGGAGCGGAAAGATCACCCCCTTGTGGCCGAAGCTGGCGTAACCCAGGATCATGGCCGCGACGATCGTCACCTCGTAGCTCTCGAAGATGTCGGCTGCCATCCCGGCGCAGTCGCCGACGTTGTCACCGACGTTGTCGGCGATCGTCGCCGCGTTGCGCGGGTCGTCCTCGGGGATGCCGGCCTCGACCTTGCCGACGAGGTCCGCTCCCACGTCGGCCGCCTTCGTGTAGATGCCGCCCCCCACCCGCATGAAGAGCGCCAGCAGCGTGCCGCCGAAGCCGAAGCCGAGCAGCACTTCATAGGCGTGCTCGCCGTAGGCCATGAAGATCACCGTGCCACCCAGGAGGCCGAGGCCGTCGGTCAACATGCCGGTGATCGTGCCGGTGCGGTAGCCGAGCTGAAGCGCCCCGCCGTAGCTCGTGCGCGCGGCGGCCGCGACGCGCAGGTTCCCGCGCACGGCCAGGCTCATCCCGACGTAGCCGACCAGCCACGAGAACGTCGCGCCGATGAAGAACGCCCCCGCGCGGCCGGCCGGAACCTGCCAGCCCTCGCTGCCGCTGGTGGAGAAGTAGAGGATGGCTGTGATCAGAAACACGAGCAGGATGATCGCCCAGAACTGGCGCGCGAGGTACGCGTTGGCCCCCGACTTGATCGCGCGGGCCACGGTCCGCATCTTCTCCGTACCCTGGTCGGCGCCGAGCACCTGGCCCACCAGCATTGCGGCGTAGATCAGTCCCGCGACGGCAACACCGAGCACGATCCAGAGCGCGATTTTCTCCGTCGTCTGATAGTGGGGGTCGTTCAGGAAGCTGAAGAACTTGAACGACCCTTCGGCCGGAGTGGACGCTTGCATTGCCGCCGGAGCCGGTTCGGCCACCTGCGCCAGGACGCGGCCAGGGGCGGAAAGCAGGGCGAAGCCAAGGGCTACGGCCAAGAGTATGTGCCAACGTCGCATCAGAAACGCCTCCGCATCCTGGGTGCCTCAAGGGGAGAGGGAGAAAGGACGAACGTCGACGCCGAACGCAGGAATGACTCCCGCCCTGGCGCCGCGCCGGATCCCACGGAGAACTGAGGATCGTCGCTCTGGTGATGCCGGAGATTTGACCGGCCACCCCAGGATTAGACACCAGCCGCGCGCGATGGGGAAGGGAGTAGGGCAGGAAAGAGAAATGCCCTGGCGGTCAGCGGGCGACCCTGGGGAACTTGAGCACATCGAGGTAGCGGTATTCGCCCCCGGAGGTGGTCGCCAGCCGGCGGAGGGGACTCGTTTCCCCCGCCAGGTCCGCACCGAGACCGAATTCAATGGCCTGGATCCGGCTCTTACCACGTTCGGCGAGGATCACGTTCGCATCGGAGTTGGACATGAGCGCCGCGTCGGTCAGGAAAAAGACGACCTCGGGATGGAATGCGAGCGCTGTGCGCAGGGCCAGCATGTGGTCGGTGCCGCCGTCGGGGCTAATCAGGGTCAGTTGGGTGGCGACTCGTGCCTTGTTCGCCGTGGTCGCGGGCATGAGGCCCTCGCGTCCCTTGGCGTCGGCCAGCGTCGTGGCGCGCAGGTTGTAAAACACGACGGCGAAACGCGCATCGGGCGGGAGCCGGTTCAGACTCGCGGTCAGCTCACGCTTCGCCAGGTCCAGCGCGCCCCGGGTGGCCATGCTGCCAGAGCAATCGATGACGTAGGCGAACGACCCGGCATGTTCGCGGGCGCCGAAGAACTCGGTGCCGGGCCCGATACCGCGCCCGAGGCCGCCTCCCGAGCCCCCTCCGGACCCGCCGCCCCCTCCCTCTCCGGGACCGGGAAGAACACCGAGCCCACTGGTACGCGGGCCCGGCAGGGCGAGGTCGGATCGATTCGCCGCTGTCGGCGAGGGGAGGATCTCGGCGAGCAGGGCGTCCGCCGAGGGATCGCGCGCCGCTCCCCGTGGCGACGGGCCGTTCGCCGAGGGCTGCGACGGGATTACACCCAATCCTCCCAGCTCGCCCGGAGACCCACCGGCTTCCTGCGCGGGTGCCCGGTTATCGACGGTGTCGATCTCCCCGCGCAACACGCGAGGCAGCTCGGGGCGGGTGACAGTCCCCGCGCGCAGGATCGCCAGCGACGCGACGGCCAGCACCAGCGCGTGGAACAGCAGCGAGCTCCCCAGCGAGCGGGGGTCCGTCAGCGGCGAGAGCCCAAGGCGCGATGGCCGGTGTGAGGTCGGCAATGGGTTCCTCCCAAGGTCCTTTCCATTATACGGCCGAGCGGTTTTCTTCGAAGCCCGGCCGGACAAACTCAGGGGGTGGTCCCAGAACCTGCGAATCCAACCGCGGACGCTCGGGGCGGCGAAGGTGCTGGCGGCCCAGGACGAGAACGACGAGGCCGGTCACGATCAAACCCAAGGTCCAATCGAGCGCCGATAAGCCCCCCGGCGACCGGGCGGACGAGGCCGGCGCTGACATGACGAGAGCCGGCGGTTGCGCACCGACGATCAATGGTGCGAGGCGCGGGACGTCGCCCCCCTGATACTGAACTCGCTTCAAGTACGTGCCGACGAATCGCACCCGGTCGCCCAACTTGCTACCGGGCGTGTCCTGCGAGGGACAGACGAGGCAAAGCGGATTACCCGATGGCGAGGCGATCCAGACCTCGTCGAGCGGTGGGAACACGCCGTAGGCCCCTTGCCGGAAGCGCCTGACAATCGAGCCCGAGACCTGGACCCTGCGCCCTTGAAACGTCCCGGGATGATCCCAGAGGTCGCGAAACTCGACCGCCGTGGGGGCTTCCGCGCGGTCGGATCGACCGCTGAGCGCGGCCTGGTAGGCAGGAAGGTCGGCGAGGCCAAGGGGGCCTTCATCGGCTCCGCGAGCGTAGGGGCCGGAGATCCCGAGTAGCGCCAGCGAGCCCATCAGGCGTACTGTGAGCGCAATCCTAGAGCGGTTAACACATGCGGCGCGCACGCCTTTCGTGGAGCGCCCCCCCCCCAGCCCCCCCTTCGTAAGGGGGGGA
>JARLIH010000096.1 GCA_031291845.1 Isosphaeraceae bacterium
CAACGGGCTGAGCAACGCGGCCACCGCGGCGGTCCTGGCGCTTGGGATCGGGCTCTTGAGCTGGCCGCTCCGCGGACAGCCGGCGCTCCGGCACCGGCTCTGGATCCTGGTGCTCTTGAAGCTGCTCATGCCCCCCTTCTGGAACGTCCCCCTGGCGTGGCCCTCGGCCCCGAGCGTCGCGCGACCCGCCGCCGCATCCGTCGTTGAGCTCGTGGAGATGGAGCTCGACGCGCCGACGATCAACGCACCGGAAGTCGACCCTCGCACCCCAACCCTGACGCCTCCGGCGCGCGCGCTGGGCTGGCTCGCGCATCGCCCCGACTTGCCCACGTGGCCGGACTGGAGCCGGTTCGTAGCAGGTCTCTGGCTTGCGGGCTCCTGCGTAACCCTGGCGATTGTCGTGACGCGCGTCCGGCGGTTCCAGCGCGTGGTCCTGAGCGCGACCCGGCCGGCGAGCCCCGACGTGCGGGAGCTGGTGGCCGACCTGGCGGACCGGATCGGCCTGTCGCGCCTGCCCAGCGTCTGCTGGGTGAAGGGTCCGGTCTCCCCCATGATCTGGGGCGTGTTCTGCCGCCCTCGACTGATCTTGCCGATCGCACTCTGGTCGCGCCTCGACGCGACCCAGCGCGAGACATTGCTCGTGCACGAGCTCGCGCACCTGCGCCGGCGCGACCACTGGGTGCGGGGGCTCGAGCTGGTGGTCTCGGTCCTCTACTGGTGGTTTCCCGTGACGTGGTGGGCACGCTTCGCCTTGCGCGACGCCGAGGAGACCTGCTGCGACGCGTGGGTCGTCTGGACCCTTCCCGGGGCCCAGCGCCGCTACGCCGAAACCCTCGTCGAATCCCTCGATTTCCTGTCCACGCGCGGCGCTGTCTCGCCATCGGCGGCGAGCGGCATCGGTCGCGTTTCGTTCCTCAAGAGGAGAATCGTGATGATCATGCAGAAGACTCCCCCGCGACGGCTGACCTGGAGCAGCGCGTTCCTGAGCCTCGGCATCTCGGCGCTGCTCTTGCCCCTGGCGCCTTCGTGGGGCCAGGTCGCCGACGAGCCCGACGAGACGGCCCAGGTGGTGGTTGAGACGACCGATGATAAGCCCATCGAAGCGCGCGCGGCGGTTGACCTGCTCACCACCAGAAAGCAGGTCCTCCTCCATAACATGAGCCACCAGGTGGAAGCCAAGAAGGCGCACGCCGAGCTCGTCGATCGGCTCAAGGCGGCCCTGAAGGCCCTGGAATCGGGCGGCTCTCCCGAGAAAGAAGGGCAAGCCGCCAAAGACGCCGCGCACAAGGCGCTGCTCGAAGCAATCCGTTCGCTGCAAGCCGAGCAGGCCGTGCTGGAGCAGAAGCTCTTGGCCAACCAGCAGCACGAGGTACGCCTGGCGCTGGTCGACAGCGCGAAGGGGCTGGGGGTCACCTTCACCAACGGTGCGGAAGCCGACGTGAAGGCCCTCGAAGCGCTGGTCCGGCAAAGAGAGCTCGAGATGAAGAAGGCCTCGGCCGAGCTCCAAGCGGCACGCACCAGGCTCGCTGCGCTCCGGGCCAAGGGGGGCGACGCGAAGGGAGGCGACGGAGGCCCGTACAAGACCAGGGGCGGCGTGACCGTCGCCGTGCCGCACGTCACGGTCGAGAAGACGCCCCTCTTTACGCACACCTTCGTCGCACCCGAACAGGACCGACGGATGTCCAAGATCGAGCAGGAGCTGAAACGGCTCAGCGAAGAGCTTGCGAAGCTGCGCGAGGAACCGACGAAAGAAAAGGCGAAATGACGAGCCGAACCGGACGCGGTTCCTCGATGCGCCGGGGCCGGCACGGCTGGCCCCGGCGTTTTTCGTCGATCAATACCCTGGCCCCGTAGGGTGTGTGAAACGCACCGCGTTTTCGTACGGGCCGGAAAGGGTGCCAGCGGGCCGGAAAGATCAGCGACGTTCGAGAAAGGACGGCCTTTGGGTCGTTCGACTCGCCAAGCCAATCATTGATAGAGCACAGAAAAAGCCATGAGCTAAATCTGGGACAACTGCGAGCTTCGGCTATGAGCTAAGAAATTGGCCAGGCACCTGAACTGCCGAGATGAGAGGGCTTTAAGAATGCAGAGAAACACGCCCAGCACGCGGCGTTCCGCAACCCCCGCCTCCCAGGGGCAACACAAAGCGCGCAAACTAGTCAAAGTCAGTGCGTAGCCTTTTTCTCCGATGCCGCTCCGTCACCCGCCCTGGCTTGCAACACACGCCGCGACCGGGTAAATTACACATTTGTTGAACGACAATCCGCCACGGACCCGGGCCGCGGGGTCGACACGTACGGACCCGGGCCGATCATCAGACTTGAACCATCGATTCTTATGAGCCGACGCGTTTTGATACTTGCTCTGCTTGGAGCGATGCGCGCCGTTCCCGGCCTGGGGGCGGAGCCGTTGGTGTTTGAGCGGGACGTGCGACCGGTACTGAAGGCGTACTGTCTCGACTGTCACGGGGCCTCGGAGACGCCCAAAGGGGGGCTCGACCTGCGTCTGGCGCGGTTCGCGCTGCGGGGTGGGAAGGGCGGGCCGGCGGTGGCGGCCGGGCAGCCGGAGGAGAGCATGCTGGTCGAGCGCATGCGCGCCGGCGAGATGCCGCCCGGCGAGAAGAAAGTGCCGGCGGCCATGATCGCGACGATCGAGACGTGGATCGCGCAGGGCTGCCGCACGTCGCGGGTCGAGCCGGAGTCGCTCCCTGCGGGGATCGACATCACGCCGGAGGACCGGGCGTACTGGTTCTTTGAGCCGCTCCGGCGCCCCCAGCCGCCGACATTTGCGCCGGGGGATCGGGTGCGGACGCCGATCGACGCGTTCGTCCTGGCCCGCCTCCGCGAGCGCGGCCTGGCGTTCAACCCCGACGCGGACCGCGCGACGCTGCTGCGGCGGGCGAGCCTTGACCTGACGGGGTTGCCGCCGACGATAGCGGAGGTTGACGCGTTTCTCAAAGACACGTCCGCGGACGCCTATGAGAGGGCGGTCGACCGGCTGCTCGATTCGCCGCGCTACGGCGAGCGGTGGGGACGGCACTGGCTCGACGTGGCCGGATATGCCGACTCGGACGGGGACGGGGTGACCGACACGCCGCGACCGCACGCCTGGCGCTATCGCGACTACGTGGTGAAGAGCCTGAACGCTGACAAGCCGTTCGACCGGTTTGTTCTCGAACAGCTCGCGGGCGACGAGCTCGTCCCTCGGCCCTGGGCGAACCTGACGCCGGACCAGGTCGAGCTCCTCGCGGCGACCGGGTTCCTGCGCAACGCGCCCGACGCGACCGCCAGCGGCGGGGGTGATGCCGAGGCGAACCAGGTGGTCGCCGACACGCTCAAGATCGTCGGGTCGACGTTTCTGGGGCTGTCGGTGGGTTGCGCCCAGTGCCACGACCACCGCTACGACCCGATCCCGCAGTCGGACTACTTCCGGCTCCGCGCGGTGTTTGAGCCGGCGCTCGACCCCGCGCACTGGCGCAGGCCCGGCCAGCGGCTCGTGTCGCTCTATACCGACGCCGACCGCGCCAGGGCGGGACAGGTCGACGCCGAGGCGGCGGTGGTCCGCAAGGAGCTGGAGGAAAAGACCCGCGTGCACGTTCGCGCGGCGTTCGATGCCGAGCTGGCCAAGTTCCCGGCCGACCAGCGCGACGAGCTGCGGGCGGCCTTCGACGCGCCGGGGGACAAGCGCACGCCGCGCCAGAAGATGCTCGTCGAGACGAACCCGAAGCTGAACATCTCGGCGGGCACGCTGTACCAGTACAACCCGAAGGCCGCCGATGAGCTGAAATCGATCGACGCCAGGATTGCGGCGAAGCTGGCGGAAAAACCGGTCGAGCAATTCGTGGCCGTCGCCGACGAGACGCCGGGCGTGGTCCCGGTGACAAAAGTGTTTTATCGGGGCGATTATCGCCAGCCGAAGGGAGAGGTGAGCCCCGGCGACCTGACGATCGCGGCCGCCGAGGGGGGTCGGTTCGAGATTCCGGCCAGGCCGGCCGGGCCGCCGACCACGGGACGTCGCCTCGCCTACGCCCGGCACCTGACAAGCGGCACGCATCCGCTGGTCGGCCGCGTGCTCGCGAACCGGCTCTGGCTCGGGCACTTTGGCGCGGGGATCGTCGAGACGCCGGGCGAGTTCGGCAAGCTCGGCCGGCTGCCGAGCCACCCCGAGCTGCTCGACTGGATCGCCTCGGAGCTCCCCGCGCGGGGCTGGAGCCTCAAGGCGATGCACCGGCTGGTGATGACCTCGACGGTTTACCGCCAGTCGTCGACGCGCGACCCGGCCAAGGACAAGGTGGATTCCTCGAACGCGCTGTTTGGCCGATACCCGGCCCACCGGCTCGAAGCGGAGGTGATCCGCGACCGGCTGCTCTGGACCGCGGGGAAGCTCGACGGCCGCGTGGGGGGGCCGCCGGTACCGGTCTCGGTCGACGCGGTCGGGCAAGTCGTCACCCCGGCCGACGCACCCCGGCGCAGCCTGTACCTCCAGCAGCGTCGCACCCAGCCGGTCGGGTTCCTGGCGGTGTTCGACGGACCGAGCGGCGAGCTGAACTGCGACCGTCGGCTCGCGAGCACGGGGGCTCCGCAGGCCTTGATGCTCATGAACAGCGAGTTCCTGCTGCGCTGCGGCGAGGACTTCGCCAGGCGCCTTCAGGCGTCGGCCGCAACGACGGACGAGCGGATCTCGCTCGCTTGGCGTTTGGCCTATCAGAGGGATCCTTCCGCGGAAGAGCGGGCGATCGTTACGCTGTTCTGGAACAAGCGCCGGGCGCGGCTGGCGAGCGAGCCCAAGACCGATGCCGAGCTCGGGGCGTGGTCCGACGTCTGCCAGCAGATCCTCTCCGCGAACGAGGTGTTGTATGTCGACTGATTCCCCCGCCCGCAGCCGCCGCGCGTTCCTGGCCCGTTCGGCGTTCGGCATCGGGGCGTTCGCCCTGGCGGACCTGCTCCGGCGCGACGGCTTGATCGCGGCCGAGGCCGGGGGTCTCGCGAAGCCGGGCGAGAATCTGCCGCTGAACTTCCACCCGCGCGCGCCCCACTTCGCCCCCAAGGCGAACGCGATGATCTCGCTATTCATGCACGGGGGGCCGTCGCACGTCGACCTCCTCGACCCCAAGCCCGAGCTGACGCGGGGGCACGGCAAGGATTACAGCGGGGAGGTCGGCTATAGCTTCGTTAACCGGGCGAGCAAGAAGCTCTTCGGCACCCCGTGGAAGTTCGCCAAGCAGGGCCAGTGCGGCACCGAGGTCTCGGAGCTGCTGCCGCACTTCGCGAAGATCGTCGACGACGTCTGCGTCGTCCGTTCGATGCACACGGGGCACAACGGCCACGAGGTCTCCATCCGGTACTTCCACGGCGGCCGCGCCGGGGTGACCGGGCGGCCGAACCTGGGGAGCTGGATCGTGTACGCGCTTGGGAGCGAGGCCGAGAACCTGCCGGCGTACATGGTCCTGTCCGACCCGGGCGGGCACCCGGTCGACGGCACGCACAACTGGTCGAGCGGCTTCATGCCCCCGATGTACCAGGGGACCGTGCTCCGTCCGGAGGAACCCCGCATCCTCAACCTCGAGCCGCCGCCGCGCCTCAAGGGGGAGCTTCAGCGCGAGAACCTCGAGCTGCTCGGAGCGCTCAATCGGCACCACCTCGAAGCCCACCCGGGCGAGACCGACCTCGAGGCGCGGATCTCGTCGTACGAGCTCGCCGCCGCGATGCAGACGGCCGCCAAGGAGGCGCTCGACGTCTCGTCCGAGCCGGCGTACATTCAGCGCATGTACGGGCTCGACAACGACGCGACGCGTTCCTACGGCACGCGCTGCCTGATCGCGCGCCGGCTGGTCGAGCGGGGCGTGCGGTTCGTGCAGCTCTTCCTGTCGGGTCAACCCTGGGACAATCACACGACGATCGCCGACGGCTTGCCTGCGATCTGCCGCCAGACCGATCAGCCCGCCGCCGCGCTGGTCGCCGACCTGAAGCAGCGGGGGCTCCTCGACACGACCATCGTCCACTGGGGCGGCGAGATCGGGCGCCTGCCGGTGGTCGAGGGTGCCCTGGACCGCACCGCAGGCCGCGACCATAACGGGCAAGGGTTCTCGATCTGGCTCGCCGGCGGCGGGATCAAGCCCGGCGTCACCTACGGCGCCACCGACGAGGTCGGCCACCGCGCGGCGGTCGACGTCGTCACTCCGAACGACTACCAGGCGACCATCCTCCGCCTCCTTGGGCTCGACCACGCCCGCGTGCTGTTCCACCACAACGGCCGGGCCCAGCAGATCACCGACGGCCAGCCCGCGAAGGTGGTCGAGGCGATTTTGAAGGGGTAGGCGCGGGGCAAACCGGGGACATTGGCACGATTCCGCTTTTTCGGGGAGGAATAGGGAACGTCCCCCTTGATCTCGCCGGTAGGACGATCGGCGCCTTCGATTCGAGCGCCGCGCGGCTCGTACGCGATGGGGGCCGGCCCCGCGTTCCGGGACCGGCCCCCATGTTGGCACTCGTTCCGCCGCGAGGGCGGTGCTATTTGGGCACGTCGAGCGACGCGGGAAGCGCCGGCAAGTCGTTTTCGCCCGGGCTCGCCCCGGCAGGGGGCTGGCCCGGGAGCGGCGGGAGGATCTCCAGCTCGACCGGGCGGGCCGCATCGCGTGCACCGGCCGGGGCCGGGGCGGAGGCCGGCAGGACTTCCGGCTCGCGGGCCGATGGCGTCGTGGACGACTGGATGGCGCGGGGCTCACCGGCCGGGACCATCGGCGGCAGCGGGTGCGGGGGCGGGCTGAGCGTGCCGCCCGGGGCCGGCAGGGGCTGGCCGTTCGGATCGACCGCGTTGGGCGGGGGCTGCGGCACCACCGGGTCAGGATTCGCCGGGCCATTGATCGGCCGCGGGTGGTAGTTGCCGTCCGGATGGATCGGCAGCGTGCGGTGACCCGCCTGCTGGTCGAGGGCCTGAATGTAGGCCTTCCGCGGCGACGGCCCTTCGGCGACCGCAATGTTGTCGTAGGCGAGCAGCGTCCCCTTCGCTTCCTCGAGCGCGACGATTGAGATGTTGTACGTCGTCTTGAACTGCGCTTCCTGGGCCACGGCACTGGCGTACTGGCTCACCGCGTCGAGGTAGCGGTCGATCGGGATGCGGCCTTCCTCGTAGAACGCCCGCTGCGCTTCGAGACGCTGGGCGGCGGCGGCACGCAGCCGCGAGGCGGTCTTGAACTGCTTGTAGTTCGCGTCGACTTCCAGGAAGAACCGGGCCAGGGAGTGGGTCGTCTGGTGGACGATCTGCTGGAGGAACGCCCGCTGCCGCAAGAGCACGTACTGGGCCGACCGGGCGTTGGCCATCGGCGCCCGCATGCCGAGCGGCATCTGGAACGTGAAGCCGATCTGCCACTGCTGGAAGTTGCTGTACAGGCCGGCCGTCGGGTTCAAACCGGCGGCACGCTCCTTGTTGGCGATCAGCGGGTCGATCGCCCGCATCGTCGCCCCGGTCATCACCGCCTCGGACGAGTCGAGCGTGCGACCCAGGCCGTTGAACTGGTACAGGGCGTTCAAGTTCAACTGCGGCAAGAGCTGGTTGCGAGCGATCAAGAGCTGCAGCTCGGAGACCCGGACGAGGAGCTGCTGCTGGACGATATCGGGCTGGAAGGTCAGCATCTGGGCGAGGCTCGACTCCCAGTCGGGCTCCAGCCGGGCCTCGCTTGGCGCGGTCACCGGCACGATGCGCCGGTTGTCGGCCGGGGGAAGTCCGAGGATGTTGCGGAGCTGACGCTCGGTGGTGATCACGTCGGAGGTCTTGGTGACGAGATCCAGGCTGAACTGCTCGAGGCGCTGCTCGGCCTCGGCGACGTCGGCCACGGTCCCGCGACCGACTTGCAGCTCGGCCTGCTCGCGTTTGAGGATCTCGCGGGCGAGCTCGACGGCCCGCTCGCTGGCCCAGAGTTGCACGTGTTGCTGGGCCAGGCTCCAGTATTGCTGCTCGACCGACCGGACCTGGGCCATCACTTCGGCCTTGAACCGCCAGACCGCCGCGTCGGCGTTCAAGCGGGAGATCACGATCGGCGCCCGGTTCGCCTCCAAGCCGACCAGCGGTGCGGACCCAATCGCCTGACCGGCGAGCGGGGCACTACCGAGCAACGGCTGGGTCAAGGACAACTGCGTGTTCGTCGTGTAGGCCGACGGTGTCACGTTGATCGGGCTGTTCGAGTACAGGTAGTTGATGTTGTGGGTCACGCCGATGAGCGCACCGGTCGCGGTGCGCTTCTGGACGCCGGCCTGGAAGGTGGCCGTGTCCTGGTTGAAGATGATCGGAAACTGCGACGTGACGAAGCTGCCGGCCGAGATGGCGTTGTTGAACGGCGCGACGCTGTGACCCCAGAGGAGGCTCGTGGTGAAGTTGGTGTCGAACGCCGCGAGCGACTGGGCGATCTGCGTTTCCTGGATCGCGGGGTCGTAGATCGTCTGGAGCGTTCCCGAGCCGAGCGAGCTGGCGATGCCCGCCCCAGCGCCCGTGTTCAAGGGGGTCGGCTCGAAGCCGCCGACCGGAATGCCCTGAGCACCGAGCGAGATCACGCGGACCACCTCGGCGTTGTCGAGGCCGATGCGGATGGCGTCCTGGAGGGTCAACTCCCAGAGCTCCTCCGCCTCGGGGTCGTTCGTGGTGCGCGGTTTCGCGACCTTGGGCAACGGCATCGGCAGGTTACTACTGAGAAAGTTCGCTTGTTTCACTTCCTTGTCTTCGTCGGCGATCGTCCCCATAGCCTCGTGGGGCACGGCCTTGGACTGGTCGATGTAAGGCAGCCGCTGACAGCCGGTGGTCGCGGCCGTCAGAACCGCCAACACCACCCGAGCCAGCCGGTACTTGGATACGGTCAATCGCATGGCCAGGCCGTCCTTGACAAAGATCGCCATGTGACGAGTGCTACCGGAACGCGGAGCAGGTCGAGACCCTCGCGGATCTTGGCCCTTTGTGCCCCACCGTTCCGTCGGCGGCCGTTCGCTTCCGTACGTCCGAGCCGCCTTGTCCTTAGAACCCTCACGATAGCCGTCGCGCTGAGTCGCAGATGTGATCGCGTGGAAGAAAGATGTCGAGTGCAGGCAGACCGAGCCGCGTCAGGATTCACCCTGCGCGGGAGTCCGACCGATCGACCTGCCGCTTAGATCGGCTGTTCGGGAAGTGCGTCTTGAAGCGAATGTGCGGATCATACGGATTTTGACCCCGGACTCCTAGATCAAACGCGCGTTCATCACCCCTGGGAAAAGGGCGCAGCCTGCAGCCCAGAAGGTTTCCGAACGGACCGCGCACATGTACCACAAGTTCTTATCACCAAAAGCTTAAGCCGACGATTCGCCGCTCCTGGGCAAGCCGTTATTAGCGTCCCACGCACGGCGTTTGGCTCCCGTGTGCCGTTCGTCCGTCAAGAATTCAAAACTCCTCCGGGAATTCCGTTCGCACCGACCTGGCGACCGGCCACGTATGCGGCCTGGTTCAAATGCGCGACGGTCCGGGTAGCACTTTCCTGCAATCAGGAGGGCCGGACATTGCCGGCCTTACCGAATGACAATCCGCGCTGGGGGTGACCTTCCCCTGAACCAGGCCCACCATGCTGCCGGGTCAAGGTCGCGCATTTCGACTGGTAATCCAATAGCCACCACTTATAATGTCCGCCGTTGCGGGCCCCTGGAGCGAGGGAGCGTATGCAGCCCGGCCGGTGCCGGCGACACGGAGGTCACTTCCCATGGATCTCAGCACCCAGCCCGTTTCTTCCTTGGCGCCCGCCGCCGAGGCCGACCGCCACCAGGTCGTTCCGGGAATCATGGTCGACCGCGACGAGTTCACCCCCGAGTCGAAAGCCGCCGAGCGGGTAGCACCCTCCGCGCCGGCCACGACTCACGTGCAGACGGCCCGCCATTGCCGGATCAACGCAATGCCGGTCCGCTCGCTCGGTCGCCCTGCCGTGGAAGCGAAGACGCCCGGCCGGAAGGACAACGCGCGGGCGCATTACGGTCTTGCACGTCGTGCCGGCACCGACTGAGCCGCCGCGGCAAGGCCTCGGGCCGGGCGGCGGTCCGCTTTGCCGGCCCGACAGGGCAGTCAAAGATTGACCCCAAGAGACGCGAACCCCATGTCACGGACCGACGCCCCATCCTCCCTTTTTCCCAGTACCACCACCCACCGTCCGGGGCCCGAGCCGGAAGCGCGCGACCGGCTCGCCGCGGGGCTCTTGCGCGGACCGCTCGCGGTGGTGTTGGCCGGAATGGCCGCGTTGCAGCTCGCGAGCTGGCTCCCGCATTATCTCACCTGGCCGTTCTGGGCCGATCACGACGTCTACGCCACCCTGGCCTACGGCTGGGAGCACGGACAGTTGCCCTACCGCGACCTGGCGTGCAACAATTTCCCCGGCACGATCTACCTGTTCTGGGCCCTGGGGCGTATCGCCGGATGGGGCAGGACCTTGCCGTTCTACGCGCTTGACGCCGCGTTCGTGGTCGCGTTCGGAGTGGCGATGCTCGCCTGGAGCCGGCGGCTGTTCAGTAACGTTCTGCCGGGCCTCGCCGGCTACACGGCGTTTCTGAGTTACTACCTCAGCCAGGACTACGCTCGGGCGGGCCAGCACGACTGGCACGCGGCATTCTTCGCGGTGGTGGGGATCCTGGCCGTCGAGTGCTGGTCGTCGCGTGCCGCGAGGCTCCTCTCAGGCTGTGCGCTGGCGCTCGCCGTCACGACGCGCCCGCAAGCCGTCCTGTTCCTGCCGGCGGTTGCGCTGGCGCTTGACGAGCGGTCGCGCGCGCCCGGGGAGTCGCTTCGCCGGTCGGTCCGGCCTTGCCTGGAGTGGGGGAGCGCGTTCCTGGTGTTCCTGGCGCTCGGGTTCGCCCCCTTGGCGGCGGCGGGCGTGTTGCCCGACTTCGTGCATGGAGTACGGCTGGCCAGCTACGGCAGCCGGTACAACCAGGTGACACCCGCCTCAGTCTTTTCGGGCTGGGTGACCCAGTTGTCGCCGTTACGTTTCACCGTCGTGCCGGTCGCCCTCCTGCTGTTCCACCACTGGGGCGATCCACGGAGCCGCCGTACGGCCTTGACGTGGGGTGTCGCGCTCGCGGCGGTCTCGCTCTACAAGCCCTTGAGCCCCATGGCGCACGGTTACCTGGATATCCCACTCCTGGTTGTCTGGACGGTCAGTCTGGCGACACTCGTGCACCTGGTCCTCTGCGCCGTGTCGCTCGCCCCCTCGCTCCGGCTCGGGTTCGTCCTGCTTTTGCTGGCCCTGGGGACCACGGCCCGGCCTGGCTTCTGCGTCGTCTCGCCGACGCTCCGCGCCGTGACGGCGCTGCGACACGGTCATTTTCCGGACGGTACGCCGGTCGGCTACCGGCGCGGCTCGGTCCCCACCGGCGCCTATTATTCGTGGGATGACTACCACGCCGCCGTCGAGTACCTCAAGCGCGAAACGACCCCGGAGACCCGGGTGGCCAACGTCCTGAAGGGTGACTCCGCCATCACCGGCCCCACCGCGCGCGGCTCCGCCTTTCCGGCCGAGTCGATCACATGGCTGAAGATGGTCAACCCGGCCGACGAGCAACGGTTCGCCGACGGCCTCGCCGGTGCGCGGAATTCGGTCGTCGTCTGGGTCCCGGGCGAAGCCGGTCCGCCGCCGGGCCAGCCCCTCCCCTTGATCACGCCCGTCATCCTGCGCGATTACGAACCCGCGGCCAGGTTCGGTGCGATCGAGGTCTGGCGGCGCAAGCGCGAGGGCTCGCAACCCGGCGTGACGAGTCGTTAAGTTAAGCCGCCAGAGTCCATCCCGCGCCCGTCGGCATTCGACCAAACGGTCCGACACCGCCGCGCGGCTCGCTCAGCCCTGAGTCACCCGGCGACGGTCCGGCGCGATCTCGACGTACGAAAGGCCGAGCTTTCGCTTGAGCATGATGATCTCGCCCGGATCGTTACCGTCGACCGCATGCCCCAAAAACTGGAGCAAGTAGCCTCCGACAAACAGCGCCAGGGCAAGCAAGAAAAGCTGAAACGACATCATGTACACGTAAACAGGAATCATCAAAACCCCCACTATGGTGGGCGGGATGCCGATCATGTGCAGGACGAAGCTGATGGGGTCGCGGTGGCGCTCCAGCCAGTTGGTCACCAGGGGGCTCGGCTCGTGGGGGGGACAAAGCATCCCGAGTGCTCCAGCAAGAGGGGTCGCAGATCGGAGCGCTGGTGGGCGATCGCGGGTTTTTCGGCGGGTAGCTTGAGCGCTTCGGTCACAAAGAATAGGATACCCCTTTTGCGGCGGGGATCGCAACACCCCGCTCGCACGTTGCTTGATGGCAGCGCTAGCTGCGGGAGATTGTAGGGCGATGGCTTACGACGTGACCTTGATTCCCGGCGACGGCGTAGGGCCGGAGCTGGCCGAGGCGACTCGGATGTGCATCGACGCCACGGGCGTCAAAATCAACTGGGACGTCCAGGAGGCCGGTGTCGACGTGATGGCGAAGCTCGGCACGCCCGTGCCCGACAGCGTCATCGAGTCGTGCCGCCGCACGAAGGTCGCGCTCAAAGCGCCCATCACGACGCCGGTGGGGACGGGCTTTCGGAGCGTGAACGTCTACCTGCGGCAGGCCCTCGACCTCTACGCGTGCGTCCGCCCGTGCAAGGAATACGAGGGTGTCCGCACATTCTTCTCGGGGCGCAACGTCGACCTCGTGATCGTGCGCGAGAACACCGAGGACCTTTACCTGGGTTGCGAGTTCGAGCAAGGCAAACCCGAGACGGCCGAGCTTCTCGCCACGATCAAGCGGCTGAACGGCAAGACGATCCGGCCCGATTCGGGCGTCTCGATCAAGCCGATCTCGATCACCGGCTCGCGGCGGATCGTCAAGTACGCCTTCGAATACGCCCGTAAGCACAAGCGCAAGAAGGTGACTGCGGTCCACAAGGCGAACATTCTGAAGTACTCCGACGGCCTGTTCCTGGAGGTGAGCCGGGAAGTCGCGAAGGAGTACCCAGACATCGAGTTCGAGGACCGCATCGTCGACAACATGTGCATGCAGCTCGTGCAGAAGCCCGAGCAGTACGACGTGCTGGTGCTGCCGAACCTCTACGGAGACATCCTGTCCGACCTCTGCGCCGGCCTGGTGGGAGGCCTGGGCGTCGCGCCCGGGGCAAACATCGGCGAGGCGGGGGCGGTCTTCGAGGCGACCCACGGGTCAGCCCCGAAGTACAAGGGGCAGTGGAAGATGAACCCCACCGCCCTGATCCTCTCGGGCGTCTTGATGCTCGAGCACCTGGGTGAGGTCGACGCGGCCCAGCGGCTGGAGAAGGCCGTCGCCGCGGTGATCAAGGAAGGCAAGGACGTGACCTACGACATGAAGCCCCACCGCGACGACCCGACGGCCGTCGGTACGCGTGAGATGGCGCAGGCGATCATCCGCGCAATGGGGGCTTGAGAGGCTTCCACTCTTGTAGGGTGGGTCAGCCCGCCAGGCCGCCAACCCACCGCGCACCAACGTCGATGGTGGGCTAGCGCCCTGACGGGCCGTTAACGGCGATCACCGTCGCGGGCTATTTCGTTTCCTGGCCAAAGGGTTGGCCGCTTTTGGACGAGGCCGCGTTCCTACGACTGATCCGAGGCGAAGCCAAAGGCTTCCTTGCCGCGCTGGCACGCGCGGGGCTGAGCCTGGCCAGTTGGCCTTACGGCGCGGGCGTTGCATTGCGGAGCCTGGCCTTTGACCACGGCTGGAAGGCCGCCCAGCGCGTGGCCGTGCCTGTGGTGGCGATCGGTAACCTCACCGTCGGCGGGACGGGCAAGACCCCCATGGTGGAGTGGGTGGCGCGCTGGTATCGGCAGAAAGGTGTCCGCGTCGCGATCCTCAGCCGGGGCTATGGCCAGACGAAAGGCCTGAACGACGAAGGGCGCGTGCTGGAGGAAAACCTTCCGGAAGTCCCCCACCTCCAGGACGGCGACCGCGTCCGGCTCGCCCAGATCGCCGTGGAAGAACTGGAGGCCGAGCTCCTCGTGCTCGATGACGGTTTCCAGCACCGGCATCTTGGGCGTGATCTGGACATCGTTCTGCTCGACGCCCTCGAGCCGTTTGGGTTGGGACGGCTCTTGCCCCGGGGCTTGCTGCGGGAGCCCGTGCGATCGCTGCGCCGGGCGGGAGTCGTCGTGCTGTCGAGGGCAGACCTCGTC
>JARLIH010000097.1 GCA_031291845.1 Isosphaeraceae bacterium
CCCAGCGTCAGTGTGCTGGTCCCGGCCGGCCAGGTCGCGTAAGACCCGTTCGGCAGGTTCCCGTTCACGGCGATTCCCAGCGTCGTGTACTCGTAACCGTTGCTCGCCGCCGCCGCGGCCGCGGCGGAGCTGGTCAGCCCGTTGGTCCCGTCCCACGTGCCGCCGTTGCCGCCCCCCGCGGCCACGTCACGAGCCGCGTTGGCCGCGCCCTCGATTGTGGACAGCTCGCTTGCACCGTTCTGGATGATCAGGTCGTTGTCGACCAGATCGAACTTGCTCGTCCCGTCGATCGAGAACGTGGGGACGGTCGTGCCGTTCGAATCGAGCACGATCACGTTATGGTTCGTATGCGTCCGGCCGACGCCGACGCTGGGGACGGTGATGCTGGCGCCGTTCGTGAGTGTGATGCCACCCAGGTTGACTTCGCCGACCGTGGCCGGTTGGATCGTCAATTGCGCGGCAGACCCCGAGGCGACAATGTTCGGGGAGTCGGTGCCCGGATCGGCGATGATTGTGGCGGCACCGGTGACGGTCAAGGTCTTGGTGCCGGCGTTCCAGGTCGCCGCGCTGCCAGGTGCCACCCAGGCCGGGAGCGCCGCCGCGGCCGGCACGGTCAGCAGAGTCAGTTGCGGCTGGTTGAAGAAGTAGTTGCCTTCCCAGTCCGCGGCAACGGGGCTGCCCGCGGACGGAGTGATGGCCACCCGGACCTCGGTGCCGCCGTGGACAGCCGCGTTCACAGCGTTCGCGGCCGCCGAGCCCGTCGGCAGGTCGAAGGTGAAATTGTTATATCCCTGGTAGTTGTTGGTGAAGGTCGCCGAGCCGAGGAGGACCGGCGTGGCCTGGGTACCAATCACGGACGAACCGGTATTCCCCGTGCCCCCCTGGTAGCGCAGGGTCGTATTGGGGACGCTGTTATCGGTGAGGAGGTAGACGTCGAAGCTGCCGGCCGTGCCGCCGTAACCGCCCGTGGTCGCGGTGTTGTAAATGCTCAGTTGAAGGCTGTCGACGTTCGTCGTGGCGGGGCTGGTCGGGAACGCCGCGGAGGCCGTGTCGTAAGTGAACACAGGCATGGTCGAGTAGCCGAACGACCCGTGCGGCGTCGAAACCAACGCGGCATATTGGTCGTTGTAGTACGGGCCGCTGGTTTCCACACCCGACGAGCCGTAGTTGCCGGTCGGCAGGGTGGACGCGGACGGCGAGCCCGTGAAGATCTTGCTCCCCGCGACCGTGTCGTCGGTGATGGTCACCGTGGTCTGGGCGATCGGCAGGATCGCCGTGCCGGTGCTCGGGTTGCTGAGCAAGACCGTGAAGTACCGGGTGCCCGACGCGACGTTCAAGACGTTCCCGAACGTCGCCACGTCGGTGATGGGCACGGTGATTGTCCGCGAGGTGGTGTCACCCGCGGCCCAGGAGAGCGTGCCCGACTCGGCAGTGTAGTCGCGGCCCGCCTCGGCGTTCCCCTCCAACTGGTTCGGCGCGTTCGGGTCATTGGTCTGGTACGGCTGCCCGTCGATCGTCGTGTAGTTGACGGTCGTCGCCGTCGTGCCGGTGGTGGAACCGGACCGGTTGACGGTCAGGGTCACCGTGCCGGCGGCCTCGTCCACGGAGACGGCCGACGTCGACAGGCTGACATCCGTGCCCTGGATGTAGTTGATCGTCCCGGTGGCTGTGGTGGTCGGGATGACCGGATTCGAGGTGTCGCTTGGATCGTCGCTCAGCGTGATGGTGACGCTGCCGGTGTTGCTCGAAGAGACGATATTCTGGAAATTGACCGTGCCCGTCTGCGGGCTGCTGTTGTTGGTGAACGTGAGGGTGCCGTGCTGGGTGGTGAACCCCGGAATGTTGGTGCTGGTCGCCGTCCAGTCAACAATCGAGGTCGTGCCCGCGGGGTTGGCGGTGTCCGTGACGCTGAACGTCAAGGGAGTGGTGTGGCTCGGGTTCTGGTCCGTCTCGTTGACCGTGTAGGTCGGGCTGCTGAAGGCAATCTTCGGCACCTGGACCACGTCGGCGCTGAGCATCGGCTGGTTGGACGAGTAATTGCCTTCCCAGTCGGCGGCAAAGCTCGTGTCGTCGGCGACCACCGCCAGGCGGATCGCCGTGCCGTTGTTGAGGTCGGCCGCAATCGTCGCCGCGGCCGAGGCGCCCATCGTGTCGGTCGTGCCGCTGGCGCCCGTGCCGGTCGCGGTGGAACCCGTCGACGAGCCCGTGAAAGTCGAGTAACCGGATTGCAAGCCGGAGGTGATGGTCCAGCTACCGACCAGCCAGGCAGACGTGGGCGTGGTGATGCCGAGCGTGCTCGCGCCGCCGCTCGTGCTGCCCAGGGCCGTCGCCCCGGTGCCGCTCTGGAAACGAACGTTCGATGATGCCAGAGAGTCGTTGGGGATCACGTAAACGCTGAACTTACCCGCGTAAGGCGCGTAGTTGCCGCTCGTCTGGGTGTTGTAAAGCTGCAGCGAGACGCTGTTCACGGACGAGACGCCGGCGTTCGAGCCGAACACGGCGGACGTGTTGCCGTACTCCAGGAACCCCCACGACAGGTACCCGTAGGAGCCCGAGCCGTGGCTGGCGGCCTCGACCGGGATGTACTTGTTGGCGCCGTAGGCGGTGGACGTCTCCGCCGAGTAGCTCAACGTCGGGAGACCCGTCGGGGTGGCGGTCATCAACACGCGGTCTTCCATCGGCTCGACATTGCACTGCAGTGCAACGCGCCCCCTGCGGAGCTGCTGACGCTTCGACCGAAAGAGATTGCGCATCTGTCGTCTCTCTCCTTGGTGCCATCGCCCGCCTTGCCGGAGAAGGGCGTACTCACGCCCTTTCGTCTCGCGGCAATCCCGGCGATAAAGGCGGCCAGACCGGGTGCTCGCCTGGGATGAGGCCTGAGCTTGCCTCGCCGCCCTTGCTCAATGGCGCGAGGTCAAGTTTAAATATTGACAATTAAGACTTTATGAATCGCCTGTTACCTTTCTGAGATATTCGCTTCATGTGCTTCCCGATTCTCTTTAATTCTGCGTTGCTTTGACATTCGTGCGCTGTTTCGTCGCTCACGACCACCGACCGGATGGTTTGGCTAGAAGCCCGGATCTGGTGCACCGAACGCGCTGGTCACGGGCACGGCCGGCCCCGACTGGTGCCGAGGCGCGGCCGTCGTCCGCGAGAACTTGGATCAAAGGCCGGACGGACGCAGGCGCCGACGCAGACCGAGGCTGGTCACGCCGAACAACCCGATCCCCATCATCACGAACGTAGCAGGCTCGGGAACGGCCACCGCCGTACCCGAGACGATGACGTTGTCGATCCGATTGTTGCCGCTGCTGCTGCTACTGCTGCCCCCGTTGAAGACGATCCGGAAGCCAGCGTTCGCATCGCCGTTGAGCGCGGTGATCGAGCTCAGGTCGAACGTGACGAGGCCGGCCGGGACGCTGAAGCCGCTATTCGACGTCAGGTTCGGCGCGAATGCATTGCCGAAATTCGTCCAGGTCGTCCCGTCCGTCGTGTACTGGAACTGGTCGTTGTTGAAGCCGGTGGCGGTCGCCTGGATGGCGAACGATACCGTGATGTTGCTCTCGCCCGCCGTGGATGCGGTCCACGTCAGGTTCGTGCCGTTGTTTTCGCCGCTCGTGCCGTTTTGAATGGCGAGAGCCGCACCCGCGGCATCGCCGGCGTAAGCGCCGTTCGTCGTACCCGTGAAGGAGACGACGAAGTTGGGGTCCGCGGTGGTGGTCATCGTCCCGGCCCCGTGGTTGACGGTCAACAGCGCGGCCTCGTTGGCGCTACCGCTGCCGGTCGTACTCCCCAGGTTAAAATTCCAGACGGCGATCGTGTCCCCCCGCGCATCGGCCGACGTGACCGCCAGCGCGGCCACTGCGGCCGCCGTTTTCAGCAAGTTTCTCGCGGCTCCGAGTCCCATCGGACCTCCTCGTCAAATCTGATTGCAAGCAAGTCTAGCCATCTCGACATCAAGATGGATTGAGACACGAGAGCAGCCCGGCTTTGGTGCATCCCGTGGTGATTCTGTCGATGCTTCGCCTCGCGATGGCGCATCGATTCCGTGCTCGGTTGGGATAGCGCGCGTTCCGCCCCGGATTGGTCCGCCTCGCGTCCCCGGGGTCAAACGTCACGCCGGCCGCTTCAGGTCCGCCGTCGCCCCGGATAGCGGGGCGATGCCCGTCCGCGCAGTGACGGGATTGAGTCGACCCTCAATAGCGGGTAGGAGCGCGCGCAGAAACGCCTCGCTCGGGTTATCCAGATCACGGCGCTCGCCGTGGACCACTTGCCGCTGCGTCTGGACCTTGTACATCGAGGGCCGGTGCCGGAAGACTTTCCAGTGATTCTCGGCGTCGGCGAACCACTGCCCCTCGTGGCGGAAGGCGTAGTAGACTTCCTCGCGGTCACCCGAGTCCTCTTTGCCCCGGGCGAAGAGGCTCGAGCGGAACGACGCCTTGGACTCGCCCAGCGGGACGTCCCGGCGAATGGGTCCCTCCAGGAGACCGTAACCGGCCGACGGGTAGCAGACCTCCGGCGTGTGGCCCGAGACGGCCTCGGCGTTGCCATAAAGCACCATCGCCGTGACCTGGACTCCGGTGGCTTCGTGCACGTACGTGCGGATCACATGATCAGAACAGCCAGCAATCCGTGCGACCCTCGGGTCCAGCGTCTGCTCGGTGCCCGCCAGCGCGTGCCAGGGACCGACCGAGGCCGGCAGGCTCTTCAAGGGAAACGGAGCGGCTGAGGCGCCGCGCGATGCTGCGCTGAAGCGCGCGTCTTGCCACGCCCTAGCCCCTCCGGAAACCGCGAGAAACACGACCGCAACGGCCATCCAGAGCCAGGGGGAGCGGCTTGCGCCCGTCAGAGCCGGAGGCATGCCGGGAACGTCTACGGACGATGTTGAAGACGCCTTGGAGACGATCGCCGCCATCGGCGGCTGGCCGCCGCGCCCGCTACGGTCGACGAACGAGAGTTGCCGCTTCGCCGACTTTGATCTCGATCTGCTCATCGGAAATCCATGCCTCCTCGAGAGAGGTTGGGGGGGCGGAGACGAGGGCAGACTGCGGGAACGTGGTTCAATAGGCACCCGCGCAGCGGAGGACGACAACGACCGTCTTGCAGAGAATCGCGAGGTCGCGCTTCACGGACCACCGTCGCACGTAATCGAGGTCGAGTTCCAGCATCGCCATGCTGTCCACCTCGCTCCGCCCCCCGATCTGCCAGGGACCGGTCAGGCCGGGCCGGACGGACTGGCGCCGGGCGAACGCCTCACCGGCGAGACGTTCCAGGCGCTCGCAGTCGCGAAGCTGCAACGGCCGGGGACCGACGAGGCTCATCTCCCCCCGCAGCACGTTGATCAACTGCGGCAGCTCATCCAGGCTGGTGCGGCGGAGGAACCGGCCGAGCCGTGTGACCCGAGGATCGCTACGGATCTTGAACAGAACGCCCCCACCCACCTCGTTGAGCGACTCGAGCTCGCCCAGCCGCTGCTCGGCGTCCGCGACCATGGTTCGGAATTTCAGGAACCAGAAGGGACGGCCGCCGTAACCGAGGCGGACCTGCCAGAACAGGAACGGGCCGGGAGAGTCTAGGCGGATCAAGACGGCAATCGCCAGCATCACCGGGCTGAGCAGTAGCAGCCCGGCAGTCGCGCCCACCACGTCGATGACCCTTTTTGCAAGCGACGCAAAGCCGCCGCTCGCATGACCCGCGACCGGTGGGGTGGAAGAGGCCGTCACGTGCGCGGGACTCGGCGCGAGCTCGAGCGATGGACCGTGCATCGTAATCGAGGTGCTCATCGTCGGTGAATCTCCGGAAGCGTGCGGACATTTCGCCACGCGATCATTTTGATCGCGCAACTGCCAATTGCGACCTATATTGGATTGAGATCGCATGCGGTCCCCGAGTACCTCGGGCGTCGTCCAAGCCGAGGGTTCGGGACCAGAACGGCTACGGCCGAGAGCGGCTGCTTCGCGCCGGTCGGACGTACCGCGACCAGCCAGTCGGCGGCCGCGTTAGTGGCCGGGGGAGGATACGTTCGCCTCGCGGCAACTGTCAACCATCATGAAGACTATTACTTAGTAACTTCATGGCTCCAATAGTCGTTTGCGAGTTGAACCAACGTCGGCCAGCACCGCACTTCTCAGTGGAACGCAGATCGACGATCAGTTCCCCAACCCTCGGCTCGGCGTTTTGCGTAAGCTGCCCAGATCTGAGGGGAGCTTTCAGGTCATGCCCCGCCGATTATGAAGAGATCTTCAACGCCAACACACAGAGTTGCACGGGAGATCTTCGACGAACGGACGTAGACTTGGCCGTGCCGCGTGGTGTGACTGTGAAACGGCGGGCCCGTGAGCGCCGCGGGGCAGATTCGACACGACCTCGCTTGAGCGTGCGGGCGACCGCCGACCTCACGCTGATGTGAAGGTGTTTTCCACACCGGGACGGGCCAACAAACGCCCGGTGCGTGTCGGTCCGTCCTCGTAGGCCGATAACGCTCATTCGGGGGAAGACCGGAGACTTCTCGCTGATCTCCACCACGACGGGCAGTTTCGGCTCAAAGGGTTGAGCAGGAACGGTATAGCAATGCCATGCCCACGTCTTCGTGGACATGCGCCCATCCAAACGTTCGCCCCGCGCCGCATGCCCACGAAGACGTGGGCGTGGCACCCAGCCCGGTGGCTTCGCGTGAGGAATCACCGGTGGAGATCAGCGAGGCGTGTCGAAGATTGCGAACCGGTCCGGACGCAGCAAAAGGGGGTCGGAACCGCCCGTTTCGGCACCTCCAGCCCCAGCGCAAACGTTGCCGGCAAGACGGCGCGCTCGACCCGACCGATCGGGTAATCCCCGATATTGAGTTGGTCCTTTCGGCGGCGAAGTGATCGCCATTCCCGTCGTCAGCGCGCAGTGACCTCGCCGTGCACCGACTGGCCGGGGGTCTTGCGTCAGCCCGTCGGCGACGGCCTGCGCTCCTGAGTCAGGGCGAGACCAGACGGCAGGCTGTCGGCGGACGCCTCGCCGTGACTTCCCGAGGTAAACCCGCCGTCCCCCTGTTCGGCCCTGGCGATCTCACCGGACCTTATCGCCGCCGCTCCTCGTTCGCGAGCCGGCGGCGGTGAAGGAACGGGCGTCCCTGGGCGAGCGCGCGCGGACGGGATTTTCCGTCCCTCCCGGTGCGTCAGGAGGATGGACTTGAGCGCCTCACCCCAGCCCCGGCCCACATCGCAGAACGGCGTGCTCACCGCCGCACAGGCACTCTGCTTTTCTCGGTAGAATTGCGGGTCGGTCGCAAGCCGCACCATCATGTCGGCGTAGGCGCCGAGGTCGTCTCGCTGGACAACGGCGACGGCGGGCCCAACCGTCTCGATCGCCGGGCAGACGGGTGAGGTAACGACCGGGCGGCCGGCCAGGACTCCCTCCACGACAACCTTGTTAAACCCCTCCGCGAACTCCGACCGAGTGGGGACGATCACGGCATGCGCCGCGCTGTAGAGGCCGACCATCCGCTCATGGGAGCAATAGCCGTGGAAGCGGAACGCATCGGTGAGCCCCTCTCCGTTAACGGCGAGCGTCAGCGCAGCCAGCGCCGACCCGATCCCGCAGACGTCGAATTCGACGTCCGTCACCCCCCTTGCCCGCACCCCCTTGGCGATCTCCACCAGGTCGAGGGCCCCTTTCTCGGCCTCAACCCGGCCCGCGAATACGACGCGAAAGGGCCTCACTGCCGGATCCGGTGCGGGAATTCCCTCGAACGTTGCGCGCCGATACGTGGGCAGGAACTCAACGATCGGAGCATGGCGTCCGTCGGTGATCGCGCGGACCTGGTCGGACACCCGGCCCGGAAAGGCGAGAATCGCCAGCGCTTCGCCCCGGAACAGCCCGAGCCCAAGTCGGTCCACGACCCACCGGTTCCATCTCGACCTCGGCCCTTCGGGAAACAGCGCGCAGTGGAGCGCGGGGATCACGTCGATACCCAGCCAGGGAAAGAGGCGGAGGACAAACCAGTGCGTCATACCACCGTTGATCACCAACACGTCCGCGCGGAACCGGCGCGCCTCCGCCAGAATTCGCATACCATTGCGCACTTGGGCGAGGTGGAACGCGAGTCCCCGGGCTCCCGGCGGGCGCGGCACGTGACGTACTTGGACTCCATCGCTCGACGCGATCCCCGCCGTGGCACAATCGGAATAGACGTAGGCCTCGAGATCCAGGTCCCGGCGGAGGTCGAAGAATTGACCACTATAGGTCCACGCGACCCGAGACGGATCGTCACGGCCCTCACTCCAATGGGCGAAGGTCCCCAGCACGTCACCGCACCCGGCCGCGTAGAAGACCCGCATGATGTCGATCCTAGGCGTACTTGGTACTGCAAGCCAACATGGATCCGCTTGCGATCCGAACCACACTTACAGGCCGGGGAGGCGGGGCGTCCGATGCACACGAGCGAGTTTCGACGAAATGGGGGGAGTCGTCGCGTTCCGGCCGGCCGGCCCTCAAGGAGCGAGGGGAACCGGGGACGTGCAATCTTACGAAGGTCGAAGCATCATTGACAGCGCCCTGCGTCCCCCTTCCCGAGGAAGCCACGAACTACGCGAGTTCCTGACACTGCGCTGCTCCACACTACCGAGGGTTAGGGACCTCGCACGCGATCAGCGGCCCAATCGGAGAGTCGTCCGCCGGTTCAAAGTTCGCAGCAAGTGGACCTCCCGGGGCGAAAGTTTGTCGCGGAAGCGGCTGATGACGTCAACCGCGCGCAGCCCCTCAACGATCCCTGTCACGCATGCCGCGAGCCGTCGAGTCGCCACACCCTTGGCCAGGTAGAGCAGGACGTAAAGCGAGATCATCCGCCAACGTTCGACTGGGGGGTAGTAACGATAAAAGATCCAGATCCAGTTGCGGATCTGAAACCGCCAGAAGGCGTCGGATCCGAGCCTCCCCTGATTCGAGACGCAATGGAAGACGGCAACCCGCGGCTCGTAGAGAATCCGATAGCCGGCGCGGATCATGCGGATCGACAGGTCGACCTCCTCGTTATAAATGTTCAGGTCATCCCAGAAACCGCCCACCGAGCGGATCGCCTCCGCCCGCACGATGGCCCCGGCCGCCGAGAAAGAGTATGTCTCGAAATCTAGGTGCTCGTGGGTACTGGGAGGGAACGGGTAGATCCACTGGTCGAGGCGGCGGGAGTAGGCGTTAACGATGCGACAGCCGATAATACCTAAGGTGGGCTCCCGGTCCATCCGTTCGACCAGCCTGGCCGCACCCTTCTTCGACAGCAGCGCGTCACTGTCAAGGAATACGAGATACTCACCCCGCGCGCACGCCACGGCGGCGTTCCTGGCCGCGGCCGGCCCCACATTCGTGTCCAGCCGAATCAGCCGGATCGAGTCGAGGGCCTCCAACCGCTCGGCCGACCCGTCGGTCGAGCCGTTCTCCACGACGAGGATCTCGAAACCGCACAGGCGCGACTTCGATAAGTAACCGATGTTCCGCAGAACATCGTCGAGCCGATTCCAGGTCACGACGATGAAGCTGACCTTGATCGCTTCACTCTGCATGGTTCGGCCCCTGGGTGCGCTGGAGGCAAAGCGGACGGAGAGACAGTTCATTCGCCCAACAGGGCGTGCGCGCCCTGCTGGACGGCAGCCCGAGACCCCGCGGCCGGCGGCGGCAATTCCGGCGACGGCTCGGGGCCCGTACGGTAGGCGCCCGATCGGACGCGCTCAACCCAGCCCGCGTTGGCCCGGTACCACGCCACCGTGGCCGCCAGACCCGCCTCGAACGGAACGGTCGCGCGCCAACCGAGCTCAACCTCCGCCTTGGAACAGTCCACGGCGTACCGCCGATCGTGGCCCGGCCTGTCTCCCACGTGCCGGATCAGCGACAGCGGGCGCTCGGTCAAATGCAACACCGTCCGCGTGACGTCCAGGTTCTGGCGCTCGCTACGGCCCCCGAAGTTGTAAACCTCACCCGTTCGTCCACGCCGCAGCGCGGCGTCCACCCC
>JARLIH010000098.1 GCA_031291845.1 Isosphaeraceae bacterium
CCTCACGGCCGCGGCTCGGAAACGTACCTTATTAATCAGTGTGTTGCCAAGCCGCGACCGTGAGGGAGCGGTTTGCAAGTGGCCCGGGATTTCTGACGCACTACACTGGTCTGGGACCCGGCTACAGTAGCGGGCGCCCCGTCTCTGGGAATGGATGATGAAGGGGGAGATTCATCGTGATGTTCAACCAACCAAGCTTGCGTAGAGGCGTCCGGCTCTTCGGCGCACTGTTGCTTGCCGCTGCGCTCCTGCCGGCGGGCCAGTATTCCATCACCGCTAAGACCTACCTCGACACCGTCCGTTACCTCGCGAAGCCCGAAATGAAGGGCCGCATGACCGGCTCGCCGGAACTCGAGAAGGCTGCGAAATGGCTGGCGCACGAGTACAGGAAGGCGGGCGTCCCACCCGTTGCCGGCAAGGACTACATCCAGCGCTATGAGGTCACGGTCAATGCGAGCCTCGGCGCGATTAATCGTCTCTCCTGGACCCGCGCCGCGCAGACGCACGCCCTCGAACTGGGCAGGAGTTTCCAGCCGTTCAACTTCTCCGCGACCGGCGCGTTCTCGGGCCAACTTGTCTTCGCGGGCTATGGAATCTCAGCGCCCGAGTACAACTACGACGACTATGCCGGGCTCGACGTGAAGGACAAGATCGTCGTCGTCCTGCGCCACGAGCCTCAGGAGTTCGACGAGAAAAGCGTCTTCGCCGGCAAGGTGATGACGCGCCACTCGCAGCTCGACAACAAGGCCGTCAACGCTAAGTTCCATGGCGCGAAAGCCGTGATCTTCGTCAACGACCTGCCGAACCACACCGACCCCGACGATCTGGACAAGTTCTCGTCCCTGGTCGGCCCCGGCTACCGCGAGATCGCCTTCGTACAGGTGAAGGCCGAGGTCGCCAACGAGTGGTTTCGCTCGGCGGGCAAAGACGTGAAGACCTGGATCGAGTCGGTTGACAAGGACCTCAAGCCGGCCAGCTTCGCCTTCCCTTCCGACCTCACCGTCGACGCCAGCATCGACGTGCGGCGCGAGTCGAAACAAGTGCCCAACATCGTCGCCTACCTGCCCGGCGGGAGTTCCGAATACGTCATCGTCGGCGGTCACTTTGACCACCTCGGCATGGGCACTTTCTCCTCGATGGCCCCCAGCCTGGCTGGCCAGGCGATCCATCCCGGCGCGGACGACAACGCCTCCGGCACTTCCGGCGTGCTCGAACTCGCCCGCTACTTCGGCAGCCGGCCGAAACAGAAACGGGGCATCTTGTTCCTCAACTTTTCGGGAGAAGAGATGGGCCTGTTGGGCTCCTCAGCGTATGTGAGCCACCCGCTCCTCCCGCTCGACCAGGCCGTTGCCATGATCAACATGGATATGATCGGACGCATCCGTGACGGCAAGGTTTTCGTCGGCGGTACGGCAACCGGCACGACGCTCAAGGCATTACTCGATGAAGTCGCTCCCCGCTATCCGGCCCTGAAGCTCGACCTGACCGAGCAAGGGGGCTACGGCTCCAGCGATCATCAGTCGTTCACCGTGGCCCGTGTGCCCGTGCTCTTCTTCTTCTCGGGCCTTCACGCGGACTACCACAAGCCCAGCGACACCTGGGACAAGATCGACTCCGGCAGCGCGGCGGGCCTGCTGCAATTGGTGGCCGACACGACCGGGCGGCTTGCGAGCGCCTCCACCCGTCCGCAGTATGTCCGCGTGTCCGCACCGGCCCAGGTGGCGACCGCCTCGGCCAGCAGCTCGGGCTATGGCCCCTACTTCGGCAGCGTCCCCGATATGAGTGAGGTCGCCGGAGGCTTCCGGCTCTCCGACGTCCGCGACGGAGGCCCGGCGGCCAAGGCGGGTCTGAAAGGCGGCGACATTATCTACGAATTCGCAGGCACGCCCATCAGGAACCTCTACGACTTTAGCCAGGCGTTGCGCATGCACAAGCCGGGCGACGAGATCCTCGTCAAATGGCGTCGCGACGGCAAGCAGATGGAAGGCCAGACGACCCTCACCACACGGCGCTGACCCTCCAATCCGTCGAGGACGCGCTCACCAGCGCTCGACTCGGGAGCACCGGCGCGGCCTCTGGCTCCGGTCCGTTTCCCTCTCGTCTCTTCGATTTCGGCCGATATGGCAGTTATTAGGAGAGTGACGAGTGACCCAACCCGAGCCGTCTTCCTTCCCGCGTCCGCCTCATACGCGGCATTGGGAGCTGCCTCCGCTGATCTTGCATCCTTTTTCGGATAAGCGTGGTCCCGATAAGCTGGTCGAATGCTCCAGGGCTCAACTCATGCTGGCGGGCATTCTCCCCATGCATGGCTTTGAGCGGGAGGACCTGGAAAAGCGTGTCATCGATGGTCGAGTCTGCGAAGTCAGGATGCTCTACTACGTGGGCCTCGACCTCAACCGTTGGTTGGAGGAATGTACCGAGGTCGCCGCCCATGAAGAAAAGCTGAAGGCAACCGGGCTGTCAAAGAGCAGTTTCGCTTCTCTGCTGGTGGCCAACTCACCCGTCCACGTGCATGCAAAACTCCAAGGCTGGGGAGTGGCCGACTACAAATCCCTCTTCTCCCGCGCTCTCGGGTTGAACGCCGTCTTCGCATGCCCTCCGGACGCCAGTTTCGCGCAAGGAGGTTTCCTGCTGGATTACCACCGCTACGCCGACGGCTTCTTCCGTTGCTGGCAAGAGAATCAGGAGGGAAGC
>JARLIH010000099.1 GCA_031291845.1 Isosphaeraceae bacterium
CGCCGCCCGGGGCAGGGGGCTTCCCGCCGCCGCCGGGCGGCCCCAACCCGGGGCGGCCGCCAGGGTTCGGGCCAAGGCGCCGACTACCGGGCATGAGACCGCGTTAAGAGAGAGATTCACCGCAAAGACACAAAGGAAGACAGACAAATCTGAAAACTTCCTTTGTGTCTTTGTGGTGAATTCTGTTGCGTTTAGGCCTTGCGCTCCGCGAGGTGTTCCAGGGCCGCCCCCGCGCGGGTGAGGATGTCGTCAACCTGCGCCGGCGATTCGAAGCCGATGATGAAGGCGCTGACGGTGCCCAGGCCGAGCACGTAGCGGAGCGACGCGTCCTTGCGCTCGGGGGTGGTGATGCGCCCTTCGCCCAGGATCTTCATGCCGATCACGCCCTTGCCCGCGGCGTGCATTTCTTCGAGTTGCGAGGCGACCTCGTCGGGCTTCTTGTCGTCCATGATCAGCCCTTCGGGGTTGATGCGGGCGAGGTCGACCTCGACGAACGGGTCGCGGGCGGCGGTGCGGAGCGGGTCCATGCCGTGGCAGCTCGTGCCGTGGGCGCGGATGATCTTCTGCTCCTTGGCCTGGCGGAGGTAGTCCATCGCGCCGGCGTTCTCGGCGGGCCAGCCGGCGTGGGTCATGCAGTGCAGGAGGACGATGTCGATGTAGTCGACCCCCAGCTCCAGCCGGTAGCGCTCCAGGTGGCTGCGCGCATCGGCCAGCTTCGTGGCGTGGGTCTTCGTCTGGATGACGTACTGGTCGCGGGGCACCCCCTTGAGCGCCTCGCGCAGGTAGACGTGCGAGCCGTACTGGTCGGCCACGTCGAACAGGCAGACGCCGCGGTCGAGCGCATGCCGCACGACGCGGGTGAACTCCTTGACCCCCAGGCGCGTCTGGTTGCTCGCCTGGCCGGTGCCGATGCTGCCCGTGCCCATGCCGACGAGCGACACCATGATGCCCGTCTTGCCGAGCGGCACCTTGTCGGTCGGCTTCTTGGGAAGAGCCGTGCGCGCCTGGGCCCTGGCAGCGACGGCCAGCGTGGCAGTCGCCGTCGCAGCGCTCGCCTGGGCGAGAAAGTCACGGCGGTTCAACGGAGGTGTCATGACGCTGCCTCCCGGTAATTGGGGACTGGGGACTCTTGGGAAGAAGAGATGTGACCCGGTTGGGCTCGATTCTAACCAAGGGGGGTAGTGTGCTACCATACCCGAAAGGTCGCGCGTGGCCTGATGGCTCCCGTGGATGAGTTGAGGGACCGTACCGGGACCAGTCACCGGTGCGCAGACCCCCTCACCCGTCCGCTGCGCGTCCGACCTCTCCCCCCCGGACGGGGAGAGGTGGCGCATTGTGCGCCTCGCAGAGTCATCAGAAAGGTGTTGCGGTGTTCACAGGACTGGTCGAAACCCTCGGGCGCGTCGAGCGCGTCGAGGAGGAAGGGGCGGGGCGTCGGCTGACGCTGGAGTGGCCCGGCTTGATAGAACCCTTGGCCCTGGGCGAAAGCATTGCCGTCAACGGCTGTTGCTTGACGGTGGTCCGGGCCGAAGGCCCCACGTTCGACGTGCAGGCGGGTCCCGAGACGCTGCTCCGCACGAACCTGGGCACAGCGCACCCCGGCGACCCGCTGAACCTGGAGCGCGCCCTGCGCGTCGGCGACCGGCTGGGGGGCCACTTCGTCCAGGGGCACATCGACACCACCGCCACCCTCCGCACGCGCCGGCCCGAGGGGGAGTGGGAGTTCCTCAGCTTCGCCATCGACCCGAGCTGGACCCCCTACATGGTCCCCAAGGGCTCGATCGCCGTCGACGGCGTCAGCCTGACGCTCGTTACCGTCGAGCCTGACGGCTTCTCGGTCATGCTCATCCCCCACACCCTGGCCGTCACCACCCTCGGCACCCTCACGCCGGGCGACCGCGTGAACGTCGAGACCGACATGCTCGCCCGGCATGTGGCCAAGCTGCTGGGGAAAGAGGTTTATCCACAGATGGACACAGATTAACACAGATGAAAAATAAATTAATTATCTAATATAGAAAAATTATTGTTTTATTAAAAATATGTATTGATCTGTATTAATCTGTGTCCATCTGTGGACAAACCTCTTTTCTGGAATAACGCAATGGCCGTGCGTCGTCAGACACAGTCGTACCTTCAGGGCCTGTTCGCCCAGCGCGGGATCGCGCCGCGGCGGCAATTCGGGCAGAACTTTCTGATTGACCTGAACATTCACGACCTGATTGTGAAAGCGGCCGAGCTTGGGCCGGACGACGTGGTGCTCGAAGTGGGGCCGGGGGCCGGGGCGCTCACGACGTTGATGGCGGCACAGGCGGCGGCCGTGGTGGCGGTGGACATCGACACGGCGATGGCGGCCCTGGCGGGGGAGGCGACGGCCGGGCTGCCGAACGTGCGGGTGCTTTGTGCCGACGCCCTGGCCAGCAAGCACACGCTCAACCCCGAGCTGCTCGACAACGTGCGCGCGGGGCTGGCGGTGTCTCCGTCGCGCCGGTTCAAGCTGGTGGCGAACCTCCCCTACAACGTCGCGACGCCGATCATCAGCAACCTGCTCGTGCACCCGGAGCTTTGCCCCGAGTTGATGGTGGTAACGATCCAACTGGAGCTGGCCGAGCGGCTCCGGGCCGAGGCGGGGTCGGAGGCGTACGGGGCGCTCTCGGTGCTGGTACAGGCCGTAGCCGACGTCTCGCTGGTGCGGGTGCTGCCGCCGTCGGTCTTCTGGCCGCGCCCGAAGGTCGAATCGGCCGTGGTGCTTGTGCGCCCGAGCGCTGAGAAGCGCGCGGCGGTTGCCGACCTGCCGTGGTTCCACTCGGTCGTGCGCCAGATTTTCCTCCACAGGCGCAAGACCCTGCGACACGGCGTGCATGCCTTTGCGCGCGACCGCTGGACGAAGGCCGACGCCGATGCGCTGCTCGAAGAACTCGGCCTGACCGGCAACGTCCGCGCCGAGGCGCTGAACGTCGAGGAGTTCCTCGCGTTCGCGTCACTCTTGCGCGAGCGGCTTGGCCCCCCTCCTGAGGACCAAGATCCCTGACGGCGGCGCCCCGATACGTGCGTGGACGGTGCCGCCGATCTCTCGGAAGCGCGCGGCGGCTCAACCCAGGATCCGCGCGAGATAAGGTGCGGTACGGCTCTTGGGTGCCCTGGACACCTCGGCGGGCGTTCCGGCCGCGACGACCCGGCCCCCTTCGTCGCCTGCGCCCGGGCCCATGTCGATGACCCAGTCGCTGACGGCGACGATGCGCATCTCGTGCTCCACCACGATGACGGTATTGCCCGCTTCGACCAGCCCGTCGAGCTGGGCCATGAGCCGGTCGACGTCGGCGGGATGTAATCCGGTGGTGGGCTCGTCAAGGACGTAGAGCGTATTGCCGCGCTGGGTGCGCTGAAGCTCGGTGGCGAGCTTGATCCGTTGCGCCTCGCCGCCGGAGAGCTCAGTCGCGGGCTGGCCGAGGCGCAGGTAGCCCAGGCCGACTTCCCGCAAGACGTTCAAAGGGCGGGCCACCTGTGGCTCGTCGGCGAAGAACCCCCAGGCGGCGTCGACGGTCATCCCCAGCACGTCGGCGATGCTCTTGTCGCGGTACGTGATGTCGAGCGTCTTGGCGTTGTACCGCGCACCGTGACAGGTGGGGCAAGGCGCGTACACGCTGGGGAGGAAGAGCAGCTCGACCATGACGAAGCCTTCGCCCTCGCAGGTCTCGCAGCGCCCCTTGGCCACGTTGAAGGAGAAGCGCCCGGCGTCGTAGTCGCGGGCGCGTGCGGTCTTGGTCGCGGCGAACAGCTTGCGAACGTGGTCGAACAGACCCGTGTAGGTCGCGAGGTTGGAGCGCGGGGTGCGGCCGATCGGCTTCTGGTCGACCCGCACGAGACGCTTGATGGCTTCCATGCCGCCGGTGATCCGGCCGCCGACGGGGGGCGCGACGGGCCGCTCCAGCTCTTCGCCTTCCTCGTCGTCGGCAGGGAGGTCGTGACCGAGCTGCTCGGCGACCAGCTCCACGAGCACCTGGCTGACCAGGCTGGATTTGCCCGAGCCCGACACGCCGGTCACGGTCGTGAACACGCCCAGGGGGAGCGCCACGTCGAGCCCGTTCAGGTTGTTACGTGTCACGCCGGTCAGGCGGAGCCAGCCCCTGGGGGGGCGTGGGGGCCGGCTGGCAAGGACATGGTTTCCGAACAGGTAGCGCCGGGTTTGGGATTCTTCGACCCGCTCGAGCCCGCCGGGCGGACCGCTGTAGAGTACGAAGCCGCCCTGTTCGCCCGCGGCCGGTCCCACGTCGACGATCCAGTCGGCATGACGGATCACGTCAAGGTCGTGCTCGACGACGAACAGCGAGTTGCCGGCGGCCTTCAACCGGTCGAGCGCCCGGAGCAGTCCCTCGGTGTCGGCCGGGTGGAGCCCCGCGGACGATTCGTCGAGCACGTAAACGACGCCGAACAGGTTCGAGCGAACCTGGGTGGCGAGCCGCAGGCGCTGTAGCTCGCCGGGCGACAGAGTGGGCGTGCTGCGCTCGAGCGAGAGGTAGCCGAGGCCGAGGTCGACCAGGACCGCGATTCGCGCGATCAGGTCCTGGGCAATCTGCTGGGCGACGAGCACGCGTTCCGGGTGCGCAATGACCATCTTTACCAGAGAGGCCGCCGCGCCTTCCGCATAAGGGCGCAAGGTGCCAGCCAGCCGGGCCAGCGGCATCCGGGAGATCTCGGCGATGTCGAGGCCCGCGAAGCGCACGGAGAGCGATTCGCGGCGCAGGCGCTTGCCCTGGCAGAGCGGGCATTCGCTGCTGACCATGTACCGCGCGACGCGCTTCTTGATCGTCGGGCTCTGCGTGGTGGCAAAAGTGCTCAGCACTTAGCGTTGAGCACTCGAAAAATTGCCGCGGTAACTGGGTTCTTCCTTGCGCTTGATGGCCCTTCGCGCCTCGTCGGCGTCGTAGCCGATGTAGACCGGGACGACCGGTTGCTCCTCGGTGAAGAGGATCCAGTCGCGATCCTTCCGGGGGAGCTCGCGCCAGGGCCGGTCGATGTCGTAGCCGAGCGAGACCAGCATGTCGCGCAGGTTGCCGCCGTGCCAGGCGGGGGGCCAGGCGGCGATCGCGCGTTCGCGAATGCTCAGGGAGTCGTCGGGCACCATCGAGCGTTCGGTCACTTCATAGATTCGACCGAGTCCGTGGCATTGCGAGCAGGCGCCCGCCGGGGTATTGGGCGAAAACGCCTCGGCGTCGAGGTGCGGCTGGTTGGGTGGATACGTCCCCGCGCGGGAATAGAGCATGCGGACCAGGTTCGAGAGCGTCGTGACGCTGCCGACCGACGAGCGGGTCGTCGGCGTACCGCGCTGTTGCTGCAACGCCACGGCCGGGGGCAAGCCCTCGATCTCATCGACTTCGGGCACGCCCAATTGATGGAACAAGCGTCTGGCGTAGGGAGCGACCGACTCGAGATACCGCCGCTGCGCCTCGGCGTAGAGCGTGCCGAACGCCAGCGACGACTTGCCGGAGCCGGATACCCCCGTGAACACCACCAGCGCGTTGCGCGGGATCGTGAGCTCGACGTTCTTGAGGTTATGCTCGCGCGCCCCTCGCACGTGCACGAAGCCGTTGAGGGGCCGGTCCGCGGCCTTTCGAAGATGAAGAGGATCGGGTGTTTCCATTGGAGTGGCTCGCCGGCGCTATTGATCGAGCGGAGGGCGGCCGCTTCAGGTACGGGACGAACGCGACGGCTTGCGCGAGGCGCGCGCTGTGCCGCTCTGCTTGGCCGACCGGCCCGTCCCACCGGGCGCGAAGCCGCGCTCCAGCAGGGCGATGGCCTTGCGAACGTAGGCGTCGTCGTCGAGGCCCGCCGGGAAGAGGGCCGCGTTGAGCGGACGGTTCTCGAACCAGTAGAAGATCAAGGCTTCCAGCATCACGGCGAGGGACGGGGCATCGATGTCGTTGCGCACCAGGCCGAGCTCCTGGCCCCGCTCGATCCGGTGCACCATCGCGCAACGCAACGCTTCGCAGCCGGTCACCAGCCCCTGCTTCCCCTCCAGGCGAGCCCAGCCGACGATCCGCGTCTGCAGCGGGTAGTCGCGCACGAACTGAAAGAGCCGCTCCAGCTCGGTCTGCACGTCCACCGGTTGGTCCGTCACGCGCGCTGCGTCTGGAAACCGCGCGGCGTAGTTCTCGACGGCGCGGCGCAGGACCGACGAGTACAGGCCCTCCTTGCTGCCGAAGTGGTGCTGGATCAACGGCTGCGAAACCCCCGACGCCTCGGAGATGTCGCGCATGGAGGTGCCGGCGAACCCGCGCTCCGCGAACAGGCGCTCCGCCGCGTCGACGACCGCCCGCTTCGTTCCCTCGGGGTTCCTGGTGCGGGCTACTTCCGCATTCACGTTCCGGATCCTCCTCTGAAAGCGTTGCCAAGCCTGCCCCGGGCAGAAAACGGCCAACGTCGTCCGTGTCGAAATTATTGACCGTTCGATAAACACGACACTTGACGCCGCACGAGCGACCCCTTACATTTTATTGATCGTTCAGTCAATAAAGGCAAGTAGGCGGGGGACGATAATGACCGGGATCTCGTTCGGACGCGGACCGCGGGAGGCCGAGCGCTGGGCTGAAGCCGGGCCGACACGCGATCGCGGGCACGGGATGTCAATATACGTCGTCGCGCTCGCTCTTGCTACCTTCCCCGCGGGGTGCGGGCCGGGAAACGTCTATCACGAGCCGCCGCCGCCGGAGGTGGTGGTCGCCTGCCCGTTGCGCAGGACGGTGACGAGCTACCTCGAGCACACCGGCACGGCACAGCCGTCGGAGCGGGTCGAGCTGCGGGCGCGGGTACGCGGGTTTCTCAAGGAGAGGCACTTCGAGGACGGAGCGCCCGTGAAGGCGGGCCAGCTCCTGTTCGTGATCGACGAGGAGCCGTTCCGCGTGCGGGTCGACCAGGCGACGGCGAAGCGGGAGGAGGCCGAGGCGGCCTTGAAGAAGGCTGAGCGGTCGAAGGCCCGCGAGGTGGCCAAGGCGCAGCTCGACCTCGACCTGTCGCAACTGACCCTGGCGCAGCTCGAGGAAGGGCGCACGCGCAGCCTGCTGTCGCGGAACGCCGGCTCGCGCGAGGACCTCGACCGGGCCGAGGCGAACCGCAAGAAGCTCGAGGCGCAGGTGGAATCCGACCGCGCCAACCTCGAACAGAGCGAGGCCGACTACGACATCAACATCCTCTCCGCCCGGTCGAGCCTCGACGCGGCCCGGGCCGACGCCCGCAACGCCAAGATCGACCTGGGCTACTGCCGGATCGCCTCCCCGATTGACGGCCGGATCAACGCGCGCGAGTTCGACGTCGGCAACTACGTCGGGGAGGGAAATTCGATCGTGCTGGCCACGGTCATCAAGACCGACCCGATCTACGCGTACGTGACCGTCAGCGAGGACGACCTGTTCCGGGTCCAGGGCATGATCCGCGCGGGGAAGACGGCGGCAAGCCGCGAGCAGTCGGTCCCGATGCAGTTGGGCCTGGGCAATGAGCCGGGGTATCCCGAAGAGGGGCGGATCGATTACACGGACCCGAGTGTCGACACCGGGACCGGCACGCTCCGGGTGCGCGGGGTCTTCCCCAACCCGGACGGGAAGATCACGCCGGGCCTGTTCGTGCGCGTGCGGGTGCCGTTCGAGCGGATCGAGGGGGCGCTGCTCGTGCCCGAGCGGGCGCTTGGCTCCGACCAGGCGGGGACGTTCCTGCTCGTGGTCGGACCGGACGACAAGGTCGAGCGCAGGACGGTCCGCCTGGGCATCCAGGACGGCCCTTTGCGCGTCGTCGAAGGCAAGCTTGGCGCGACGGACCGGGTCGTGGTCGACGGCCTGCTGCGGGCCAGGCCGGGCCTGAAGGTCAGTCCGAAGCTCGACGGGACCGCGGCGCAGGGCGTCGCCGCGGCCGAAACGGCGTCCGGCCCGGCACGCTGATGTGACCTCCCGTTCCCACGCGGAGCGTTGGGACGACGACAGCGAAGTCAGACCGGCTCCCATACGAGTGGAATCATGTTCTCCAAGTTCTTCATCGAGCGGCCGATCTTCGCCAACGTCATCGCGATCGTGACGATCCTCGTCGGGGCGGTCGCCCTGCTGGGGCTGCCGATCGAGCAGTACCCGCAGATCACGCCGCCGACCATCAGCGTTACGACGAGCTACCCCGGGGCCAACGCCCAGGTCCTCTCGGACGTGGTCGCCTCCCCCGTCGAGCAGGAGATCAACGGCGTCGAGGGCATGCTCTACATGTCCTCCACCTGCGCGAGCAACGGCGCCTATAACCTGACGGTGACGTTCGAGGTGGGAACCGACCTCGACAAGGCGCAGGTGCTCGTGCAGAACCGGGTGGCGATCGCACAGCCGAGGCTGCCGCAGGAGGTGCAGCGGCAAGGGGTCACCACCAAGAAGCAGTCGACGAGCATCATCATGGTCGTCGCGCTCATCGCCCCCGACGGGCGCTACGACGACCTGTTCCTGAGCAACTACGCGACCTTGCGCGTGAAGGACGCGCTCAGCCGGATCAACGGCGTCGGCGACATCATGATCTTCGGCGGCGCCAGCTACGGCATGCGCGTCTGGCTCGACCCCGAGAAGTTGAAGGCCCGGAACCTGACCACCGAGGACGTGCTGGCCGCGATCGGCGAGCAGAACGTGCAGGTCGCCGCGGGGCAGGTGGGGCAATCGCCGTCGCCGAAGGGGCAAGACTTCCAGTACACCGTCACGACCCTCGGGCGCCTGAGCGACCCCGAGCAATTCGGCGACATCATCGTGAAGGCCGTCGAGGACCAGCCCGCCCGGATGCGGCTCACGCGCATCAAGGACGTCGCCACGATCGAGCTGGGAGCCCAGTCGTACGACCAGTGGGTCGAGATCAAGGGGAAGCCCGCCGCGGGCATCGGCGTCTTCCAGCTCCCCGGCGCCAATGCGCTCGACGTCGCGCGGAAGGTCACCGCAACCATGGAGGAGATCAAGGCCACCTTCCCCCCGGGCGTCGAGTACATCGTCCCGTTCAACCCCACCACCTTCGTCGAGGAGTCGATCCGCGAGGTCTACAAGACCCTGTTCGAGGCGGGCGTGCTCGTCTTGATCGTCATCCTGGTCTTTCTCCAGGACTGGCGGGCTGTCTTGATTCCAGCCACGACCGTTCCCGTGACGATCATCGGCGCCTTCGCCGCGATGGCGGCGCTCGGCTTCTCGGTCAACATGCTGACGATGTTCGGCCTGGTACTCGCCATCGGCATCGTCGTGGACGACGCGATCGTCATCGTCGAGAACGCCGTCCACCACATCGACCGCAGCAAGCTCGACCCGAAGACCGCGACGATCCGCGCGATGTCCGAGGTGATCGGGCCCGTGATCGGGATCACGCTCGTGCTGATGGCCGTGTTCCTCCCGGCGGCGTTCCTCGGTGGCATCACGGGCCGGCTCTACCGCCAGTTCGCCCTGACGATCGCCGCCACGGCGGTCATCAGCGCGATCAACGCCGTGACGCTCAAGCCGGCCCAGTGCGCGGTCTACTTGCGCCCGACCCGCGAGCGGAAGAACTGGTTCTACCGGAAGTTCAACGACGTCTACGGCCGCTGCGAGGCGGCGTACGCCGCGGTCGTGCGCAGGGCGGTGCGGCACACGTTCGCGATGATGACGGTCTTCGTCGCCCTGGCGGGCCTGACCGGGTGGTGGTTCACCCAACTGCCGAGCGGGTTCCTGCCGACCGAGGACCAGGGGTACGCCATCATGGGCGTGCAGCTTCCGGACGCCGCTTCGCAGGAGCGCACGCGCGAGGTGGTGAAGGAGATCAACGCGATCCTCGAGAAGACGCCCGGCGTGCGGGGCTGGTTCATGAACGGCGGCAACTCGCTGCTCGACAACGCCCCCGCCTCGAACGCGGCGACCTACTACCTCGACCTCGAGGCGTTCGAGCTGCGGGAAGGGCACCCCGAGAAGAGCCTGCAGGCGATCCTCGGTCACATAGCCCAGGAAACCCAGCGCATCCGTGCGGCCCTGGTCTTTGCGTTCCCGCCGCCGGCCATTCTGGGTCTCGGCACGGCGGGGGGGTTTGAGTTGAAGCTCGAGGACCGCGCAGGGACCGGCCTGACCGAGATGCAGCAGGTCGCCGAGGAGATGGTCCGCGACGGCAACGCCCAGTCGGGTCTGGCGGGCTTGCAGACCAGCTTCCGCGCGGGGGTGCCGCAGATCTACGCCCATATCGACCGCGAGCGGGCGAAGAGCCTCGGCATCCCGCTCGCCACGGTCTTCGGCACGTTGCAGGCGTCGCTCGGCTCGGCCTACGTCAACGATTTCAACAAGTTCGGGCGCACCTGGCAGGTCCGCGTGCAGGCGGCGAAGGAGTTCCGCTACCGGCCCGAGGACATCCGGCGGCTCGAGGTGCGCAACAACCAGGGGCAGATGATCCCACTGAGCGCGATCGCCCAGGTCGAGCGCAGGAATGGGCCGCAGATCATCAGCCGCTACAACCTCTACCCCGCCGCGACGATCAACGGCCAGGCGGCCCCGGGGTTCAGCTCGGGCCAGGCGATGACGCTCATGGAGCAGATGTCCGGGCGCAAGCTGCCGACCTCGATGGGGTATGAATGGACCGGGATGTCGTTCCAGGAGAAGCGTATCGGCGGGCAGGCGGTGTTCGTCTTCGCCCTGGGCGTGCTGATGGTCTACCTCGTCCTGGCCGCGCAGTACGAGAGCTGGCTCTTGCCGGCGGCGGTGATCCTGGTGGTGCCGCTGGCGCTTCTGGGCACGGTCGCCGCCGTGGCCGTTCGCGGGATGGACAACAACATCTACACGCAGATCGGCGTCGTCCTGATCATTGCGCTCGCGAGCAAGAACGCGATCCTGATCGTGGAGTTTGCGCGGGAGTTGCGGGCGGACGGCCGGCCCATCCTGGAGGCGGCCGTCGAGGCGTCGCGACTGCGGTTCCGGCCGATCCTGATGACGTCGTTCGCGTTCATCCTCGGCATCTGGCCGCTCGTGAATGCCACCGGCGCCGGGGCCGCGAGCCGCCGTGCGCTCGGGACCGCCGTGTTCGGCGGCATGATCGCCGCAACGGTGCTGGCCGTGTTCTTCGTGCCGGTCTTCTACGTGGTGATGCAGCGGCTCAGCGAGTGGCGGCGCGGCCGGCGCGCGGAGGCCGCCGCGGAACCGGCTGCCGAGCGGGAGACGGCCACGGCCCTCGCGCACTGACGCAGGTGGGACACGGTGCAAGCGCGGCCGCGTGTCTCCAGTCACCCCCTCGTGGAATCTCCTGGAATCGCGCGACCCAACCTGCTCCAATCGGACCCGAACGTCTCCTCTCCGCCGTTCGGAGGTCCGAGGAATGCGCCACGCGTTGCTGCTTGCCGCTTGCCTCTTGCCGCTGCCGTGTCTGGCGCAGGAGCAAGCCGGCAAGGTCTGGGACAAGGTCATCACGTCCCAACCGTTCGATACGGGCCCCTTCCGCCAGGTCCGGATTCCGGAGTGGGTGCAGGAGACCACGGGGTGCGGCTACACGCTCTCGGTGATGGACGAGCGCCACCGGGCCGAGGCCGCTGCGCACGGCGTGACGATCAGCGAGATGGGCTTCGTCAACCCGTTCTTCGCCTGCTACGAGAGCCGGCTGCTCAAGAAGCGCAGCCTGGAGTTTCCCCCTGGGCGGCTCGAGAAGGAGATCGCCGAGTACAAGCGCCTCGGCATCCGGATCCTGGGTGTTTACCCCCCGTGCTTGCAGGGCGAGGTCTACGAAGACCACCCCGAATGGCGGCGCATCGCGACCGACACGACCGAGATCCCCACGACTGACATGAAGAAGTTCCCGCACGGCGGGATGCTCTGCTTGCTCGGTCCGTACGGCGACTTCTTCATCGACGTGCTGGCCGAGATCGTCACGCGGTTCCCCGACGTCGATGCGTTCAGCTTCGACGGCCTGCACTACGGCGGCGTCTGCTACTGCAAGCCGTGCCGCGACGCCTACCGCAAGGACAACGGCGCAGCGATTCCCAGGTCCGACATGAACGACCCGGCATTCCGGCGCTATCAGCACTGGGCCGACCGTCGCATGGAAGACCTGGTCCGGCGCATGCAGACGCGGCTGAAGGGGATCAAGCCCGACCTGGCGCTCGTGACGTGGACGACCAACGCGGGGCGGTTCGGCCACTTCCTCAGCATCCCCCGCAACATGCCCGCGCGGATGAACCTGCTGCTCGACGCGCCCGACCAGGAATTCTGGCTCGACGAGACCAACCGGGGCGCAACGATCGTCCCCGCGTTCGCCAATGCCTATATCTGGGCGACCACGAACCACCGCGTCGCGTTCAGCGAGCCGTACCTCATGAGCCACGGCAACCCCTACGGCAAGGATAGCTTTCCCCCCGAGGAAGTGCTGCGGCGGATGATGCTGGCCCTGACCTACGGGGCCTCGCCGAGCATTGCCGTGATCCAGCCGCCGAACCTTCAGCAGGCGATCTACGACGGCCTCGATGCGGTCAAAGCGCGCAAGCCCTGGCTGACCCACAAGCGGCCCGAACCTTGGGGCGCCCTGGTGATGAGCGACAACACCCGGAACTTCTACGGCCGCGAGGCCGGCCGGGTCGAAGAGCGCTACATGGCGAACGTCTTGGGTGCCTTTCGCGCAGGGGTCGAAGAACATCTGCCGCTGGCCGTGGTCAACGACTGGAACCTGAACGCCGAGGACCTCGCGGGCTACCGGGTGCTGATCCTGGCAAACACCGCGTGTCTCGATGCGCACCAGGCCGAGGCGGTGCGGCAATTCGTGCGCGACGGGGGCGGACTGGTCGCGAGCCTCGACGCCTCACTGTTCGACGAGTTCGGCGACCCGCGCGGCAACTTCGCGCTGGCGGACGTCCTGGGCGTCGATTATCGCGGGCTGCCCGTCGCGCCGGCGGGGAAGGAGGAGCTCGACGTGAACTTCGCGCAGGCGATCGGGCCCGACTACTGGGAAAAGCGCAAGAACGTGTTTGACTTCAAGCAGGACACGACGTCGTTCTTGAACCAGGGCCGAATGGCGACCTACGTGGGGGATAACCCGGTGACGTTCAAGGGGCCCGCGGTGCGGGTGGCGCCTCGGGGGGCGAAGGTGGTCGCCACGTTGCGGACGAAGTCGGAGGGGGGCGGGGCAGAGCTGCCGGGGATCTTGACGCACACGTTCGGCAAAGGGCGCGTGGTGTACCTGGCGGCGGGTCTGGACGCGGCGTACTACCTCTATGCGTATCCTTACGAGCGCCTGGCGTTGGGGCACGCGATCCGCTGGGCGGCGTCCGGTCCGGCGCCGGTGGCCGTCGAGGCGCCGATGTGCGTGCACTCGACGCTCATGCGCCAGGAGAAGGGGGGCGCGGAGCGTTTGATCGTTCACTTGTTCAGCGACTTGAATACGACGGCCTTCCACGCCTTGCCGGCCGACGACGTGCCGCTCCGCGAGGAGGTGGTGCCGGTGCACGACATTCGGGTCACGTTTGATCCCCACTATCGTTTGGGGCGGGTTCACCTGGAGCCAGGAGGGGGAGAGCTGGAGGTGCGGCGGACGCCTCAGGGGATGAGCGTGACGGTGCCCCGGCTGGACGTGCACGCGATGGTGGTGGGGGAGCTGGAAGCGGCGGGGCGTTGAAAACGCGGCTTGCTTCCGGCTTTGAATGGCGGTGCATCCGGTTGGGGGGGGGGGGGCGGGGGGGGGGGGGGGGGGGGGGGGGCGCGCGCGGGCGGGGGGGGGGGCGGGGTGTCGGTTCGGCGGGGGTCGGGGACTGGGTCATGGGCGGCTTGCCTCGTTTTCATTCGGGTGAGGTAACCGGGGGTGATGGCTGCTCCCGGCG
>JARLIH010000100.1 GCA_031291845.1 Isosphaeraceae bacterium
AGGTCGCGATCGAGAGCCTGAAACGGGGCGCGACCGATTACGTGCTGAAGCACCGCCTCGAACGCTTGGCCCCGGCCGTCTCGCGCGCGCTGGAGGAGGCCCGCGGGCGCGAGGCAAGGCGCGCGATCGAGGCGGCCCTCCGCGAGAGTGAAGAGCGAGACCGCCTCATTCTCGAGAGCGTCAAGGATTACGCGATTATCACGGTCGATCTTTCCGGACGGATCGCGAGCTGGAACAGCGGCGCAGAGCGAATGTTCGGTTACGACTCACGCGGGATCGTCGGCGAACCCGTCGCGCGGCTGTTCACCCCCAGTGACCGCGCTGCGGGGCGGCCCGAGGAGGAGATGGGCAAGGCGATCAACGAGGGCCTCGCTGAGGACGAACGGTGGCACGTCCGCGCTAACGGCGAACAGTTCTGGGGAAGCGGTACCATGCGCCCGCTGCTTGTCGGCGAGGGCCGACCACGGGGTTTCGTCAAGATCGTTCGCGACATGACCGAGCGCAAACGCGCGGAGGAGGCCCTCCGCGAGGCCGATCGCCGCAAGGACGAGTTCCTCGCGATGCTCGCGCACGAGCTGCGCAACCCTCTCTCCGCGGTCCACAACGCGATCCAGCTCGCCCAGCGCTCGGTTCTGCCGGAGCATTGGGAGTGGTCGAAGGGGGTCATCGCCCAGCAGGTCAAACACCTGACTCGCTTGATCGATGACCTGCTCGATCTCTCGCGAATCACACGAGGCAAGATTCAGCTCCAGCGCCGGCGGCAAGACCTGATTCCGGTCATCCGGGGCGCGGTCGAAGTGGCGCGCCCGCTGATCGAGGCCCACCACCACGCGCTTTCTGTGATCCTGCCCGACGAGCCGCTGTGCGTCGATGTCGACGCCACGCGCCTGGAGCAGGTCCTGGTCAACCTGCTCGCGAATGCGGCGAAATACACCGAGAACGACGGTCGCATTGAACTGGTCGCCCAGCGCGACGGGCTGGACGTGCTGCTTTCGGTCCGCGATAACGGCATCGGCATTGCCCCCGAAATGCTCCCTCGCATCTTCGAGCCCTTTATCCAGGCCGAGCAGGCGCTCGATCGCTCGCAGGGGGGGCTGGGGATCGGGCTCACGCTCGCCCGTACACTCGTCGATATGCACGGCGGACGAATCGCCGCAGTGAGTGCGGGTGCCGGCCGAGGGAGCGAGTTCACGGTGAGGCTCCCCCTGAGCAGCGAGCACTCCCCGCCGGACGAAAGCCCACTGCACACGCGCCCGGCCGGAAGCCTTCCTGGAGCACGGGTGCTGGTCGTCGACGACAACGTCGAGTCCGCGCGGGGCCTCGCGAAGATCCTCACACTGCTGGGGCACGACGTCGCGATGGTGCATGACGGCCACGCCGCGCTCGCTGCAGCGCGCCGGCATCGCCCCTCGATCGTGCTCCTCGACATCGGGCTCCCCGGCATGGACGGGTACCGCGTCGCCCGAAACTTCCGCGCCGACGATCACCTCAAGAGTGTGTTCCTTGTCGCGGTGAGCGGTTACGGACAAGAACAAGACCTGAAACGCTCGGCCGAGGCTGGATTCGACCACCATTTCGTCAAGCCGGTCGATGTCGATGGACTGCTCGCCGTCGTCGAGCAGCACGCGGCCACGCAGTCCCGGTGAATGACGGGGGAAACCGTCGCCCGTCGCACTCGCCGCCGTACGAGGTGGAACGCTATTTTGGCGTGAGCGAACTGGGCGCGTGCGCTCGACGCGCGCTCCATGATTTCACGCCATCGATCCCGACGCGTGTCGCCGGTCGCCGGCAGAACCACGGAACGCTACAATGAGCGTGGCAATGCCGGAAACGCGTCTTCGGAGGTCTCCACTCATGGCCCGCGGGCTGGCGTTCGGTCTCCTCATCATGTTGGTCGCGGCTCCCGGGGCGCGAGCGGGCTTTCTCGGGGGGGACGCTTCCGCCGGTCCCAGCCAGCGGCTCAAAGGGATCTTCGAGGACTACTGGACCGACCTGATGCGGGCCGACCCGCTCGAGGCGACGTTCAACGGCGACCACCGTTTCGACGACCGCCTGGGCGACCCGTCCGAGGCAGCCCTCAAGGCCCGAAATCAGCGCGATCGCGACCGCCTCGCGGCACTGCGCGCCATCGAGCCGGCACGGCTGTCGGCCGACGAGCGGCTCGACCGCGAGGTGCTCATCTTCACCCTCGACGACCGGCTCGCCGGTGAACGGTTCCGGGGCCACCTCGTGCCGATGACGCAGCAAGAGGGTCTGCATCTCAAGTTCGCCCAAAGCGTGAACTTCCATCCCGCGGCGACCGCCGGTGACGTCGAAAACTACCTACGGCGGCTGCGCGCCTTTCCGAAGGCCGTCGACGAGACGATCGCGCTCATCCGCCAGGGGATCGCCGAGAAGCGCGTTCCGCCGCGGCTCACGATGGAACGCGTGCTCCCGCAGTTGCGCACTCTGGCCGTGAAGAAGGCGGAAGAAAGCCCCCTCTGGGGGTTCGTCGAGCGGCTGCCGAAAGAGTGCGCCGACGCGGACCGCTCGCGGGTCGCGGCCGAGGTGCGCAGAGCGATCGAGGAGCACGTGTCGCCGGGCTACGAGAAGCTCGCCCGTTTCGTCGCGTCCGAGTACATCCCGGCCTGCCGCGAGAGCGTCGGCATCTGGGACACCCCCGACGGAGCGGAATTCTACGCGTACCTGATCAAGTCGTTCACCACGCTCGAACTGACGGCGGACCAGGTTCACGAAACGGGCCTGCGGGAAATGGCCCGGAACCGTGAGGCGTCCGACGCGATCCGCAAGCGGGTTGGCTTTGAAGGCGACTTGAAGGCCTTCTACCAGTACCTGAAGACCAGCCCGAAGTTCAAGAACAGCAGCTCGAAAGGGATCCTCGACGGTTACACGGCGATCTTCGAAGCGATCGACGCGCAGCTCCCCCGCCTGTTCGGCCGTCTTCCCCGCACGGATTACGCGTTGAAGGCTATCGAGGCCTATCGGGCGAAGTCCGCCGCCGGCGGCTACTACTACCCTGCGCCCGACGATGGCTCGCGACCAGGCTTGTTCTATGTGAACACCTTCGAGCCGAAGAGCCGCCCGACGTACACGATGCAGGCCCTGGCGTACCACGAGGCCGTCCCGGGCCATCACCTCCAATTTGCCCTTGCCCTTGAAGTTCCCGGGCGGCCGGCATTCCGCAAGTTTGGCTATTTCCCGGCGTATTCGGAGGGCTGGGCGCTTTACAGCGAGAGCCTGCCGCGCGAGGTCGGGCTCTATACGGACCCCTATTCCGAGCTGGGCCAGCTCGAATACAACGCCTGGCGATGCGGCCGCCTGGTGGTCGACACGGGGATCCACCACAAGCGTTGGACGCGGGCCCAGGCGATCCAGTATCTCGAGGAGAACACGGCGGTCCCTCGGCTCGAGATCGAGAGCGAGGTGGACCGTTACATCGCCTGGCCCGGGCAGGCCCTGGCGTACAAGATCGGCGAGCTGAAAATCCGGGAGCTACGACAGCGGGCGGAAGCTCGGCTCGGGGCGGCATTTGACCTGCGTGCGTTTCACGATCGCGTGCTTGCCGTAGGCTCTGTGCCGCTCGTTGTGCTAGAGTCGTCCATGGAAGCGCAGAAACCGTAGGCATGCGTCCGACGGGCTGGAACGATTGGCGGGAAAGGTTGAAGTCGCGGGGGCCGGAGGACCGATAACCAGGCAATCTCGCGCTGTTTCCTCCCAAGAAATGCCCGCCGGCGGCGAACACCTCGGTGGGCGAACCCCCAAGACGCATCCGCGACGAGGTACGGACATGGGACTGGACCTGGCTCTGGGCGGGCTCGTTCTTCTCATCGGGCTCCGAGGCTGGTTCAAAGGTTTTGTCCTCCAGGCGGTCCGCCTGGCGGGACTGGTCGCCTGCGTATACCTGGCGGACCCGGTCCGCAACCTCGCCAAGCCGTATGTGGCGGGCCATCTTCCCAGCATCCAGCCCAACCTTGTCGACAGGCTGCTTTGGTGGGCTGCGGCGTTTACCACGTATTTCGTGCTGGTGGGCGTGGCGACGCTGCTCGTCAAACTGTCGCGCCGGAAGACGCTGGGAGAGCCCGAACCGCAATACAACGACCAGTTTGCGGGCTTCTTGCTCGGCCTCATCAAGGGCACGGCCGTCGCCGCGGCCCTGGCTGCGGGCTTCCAGACCTACGCCCTCGGCTATCTCAAGACGGTCCCTTGGGCCGAGCGCCAGGCCGAGGGTTCGCGCGTCCTGGAATGGAACACGAAGTACCAGCCTGTCGCCAAGTTCTGGTCGTCGCGGCCGGTCCAGCACTTCGTGAACCACGTTCAGCGCATGGGGCTCCAGTCGCCCGACGCGGCGTCGCAAGCGCCGGAATCGGAGCCCGTGGCCGCCGCCAACCGGCCGCCGCAGTTGTCACTGCCAACGACCGACGCTCCCGCCATCGATGGCGACGTCGCCCGGCTGGTCGAGTCGATCCAGGCCGAGGTACGAAAGCTGGAACAGCCCCGCTGACCGGCAAACCGACGGACCGGTCCTCCTTCCAACGAGCGCGGAACCGGCGTTGACCGCCGTTCGCAATCGGGGCACACTCCCCGCACTCGCCCTGCCCGCCGCGATTCCTACGGGCAGAGCGTTTGCGGGGAGTCGTGAGATGCCTAATGCCTCGGCTCCGGCTCGCGCACTGCCGCGCTGGCTGGCGTATTGCATGATCTTCGGTCTGTACCTGACGTTGCGCGGCTATCACAGTCGCGACAACGACCAGGCTTACCGTCTTCCCATCCTCCTCCATCACCAGGATCCCGCGCTCTTCGCCAACGACCCGTTCGTCCGGGCGTTCGATGCGTTCAACCCGCACACGGGATCGTTGACGCTGCTGGACTGGGCCTCCCGGCCGCTGGGGCTCTCGACGGGTCTCTTCGCGCTGTTCACGGGTACGTTCCTCGCCACGGTTTGGGGCGTGGACCACCTCGCGCGGACGGTCTGGCCCGAGGCCGGACCCAGGGTCGGCCTGGCTGCCGTCGCGCTGGTCCTGCTTGCGAAGGCGGGGAATGTCGGGACAAACCACCTGTTCGAGGCGATGCTCCTCGACCGACTGATGGCGTATGCGCTCGGCTGGGTCGCGCTGGCGGTCACCGTCGAGCGTCCCCAGCGCGGCCTGGCGGTCGCTCCGTTGCTTATCGGGTTGGCGGCTCTGATCCACCCTTCGCTCGGACTTCAGCTTGCGCTGGTCCTCGCGGCAAGCTGGGTCGTCTGGACGCTGATCGTCCCGGGTCCGAGCTACGGTGTCCGTGAACTGATCGTTGGGCTCGCGTGGCTCGCCCTAGCGCTGCTGCCGGGGATGTTGCTGAATATGGGGCAGGGGGGACGCCTGCTGGAGGGTTTGCCGCCGGACGAATTCCGTCTTCTCAGCGTCGAGCTCCAAGGGCCGCAGCACATGCTGCCGCACCTTTGGCGCAAGCCGCAGTGGCTCGCCTGGGGGTGCTACCTCGTGCTGGCGGCTCTCGCGTGGGTCGAGCGTGACCGGAAAGACGGTTCCGAAGCGGCCAGGACGCGTCTGATGATCGTGCTCGCCGTGACGCTATCGGGCCTCGGCGCGGCGTGGTTCGGCGTGGAGGTGGTCCGGGATCTGCGCATCACGCTCTTTCAGCCCTTCCGCATGGCGACTTTGGCGCGAGGGCTCGCGCTGGTCCTGGCCAGCGGACGCGCCGTGGCACTTTGGCGGCGGGGGCGGTTTATCGATCGAGCCCGGGTGATGCTTGCCGCGTTGGGGCTTGCCGGGGACTGGGCGCTCGTGGTCGCGACACTCTTCGATGTCACAGTCGCCTTGCTGGAGCGAGTTCGCCTGCCGGTCAAGGCATGGGAATCGATCGGTGCGGACCAGCCTGCACGGCCGATGCTACGAAATTCGGTTCTTGCAGCGGCCGTGCTCGCAACGGGACTTTGGTTCCTGGCGCGGCACGACACGGAATCGGGGCATATCCCGCTGCTGAGCGGTCTGGCACTCGTCCCTTTCGTCATGCTAGGGCCACGTCTCGTATGGAACGGGCGGCGGATCGCGTTCGCGCTGAGCGCCGTCTGGACATTGCCCGTGCTGTCGCTCCTGGTCGCGCCGCACGTCGAGACCGGGCACGCGCCGGCCTGGCAGGTGGCGCTCGTGGAGCGTTGCCGCTTCCGGGCGACCGCCGTCGACGACGTCGAGCGCCTCGCCGTCTGGTGCCGGGACCACACTCCGCGCGGCGCGCGCTTCATCGGGCCGCCGGGCCCGAAAACCTTTCGACTCTGGTCCGAGCGAAACGTCGCGTTCAACCGCGCGGCGAGCCCTTACCAGGCGGCCGCGTTGGGCGACTGGTTCCGCCGGTTCCAGGACCATGTCGGCGACCACTCACCACCGGCGGAGTTCGTCCGCGCCTATCAAACGGATCGCCACGGATTGGAACAGCGCTACCACGCCCTCGGCGACGCAGAGCACGCTGCGCTCGCACGTCGCCAGGGGGCCGGTTTCGTCATCGCGGCGCCACCGAAGTACTCGGACAGGAAGGGCCCGCTCGAGCTCCTCCATGTCGAGGGCCGTTACGCGGTCTATCGGGTCCGGCCCGAGGCAGCCACGCTTGCGGCGTCGGCCGGTACGGGATAATCACGGGCGAACTCGCGGATGGCGTCGCGCACCCGCTCAGCACGGGCGGCGTCGTCGGGAGCTTCGAGCACTTCCACGATGAAAGCGGCAACCTGCCGGATCGCGTCCTCGCGCATCCCGCGCGTCGTGAGGGCCGGCGTGCCCATTCGGATCCCGCTCGGATCCATCGGCTTGCGGGCGTCGAACGGGATCAGGTTCTTGTTCACCGTGATCCCCGCCCGGCCCAGCGCGGACTCGGCGATCTTGCCCGTCAGGCCCTTCGACGTCATGTCGATCAGGACCAGGTGGTTGTCCGTTCCGCCCGATACCAGGCGGAAGCCGGCACGCGTTAGCTCCTCGGCGAGGACCTTCGCATTGGCGACCACCTGCCGCGCGTAGTCCTTGAACTCCGGCCGCAGCGCCTCACCGAAGCACACCGCCTTGCCGGCGATCACGTGCATGAGGGGGCCGCCCTGGAGGCCGGGGAAGACGCCCGAGTCGAGCTTCTTCGCCCAATCCTTCCGGCAGAGCACGACGCCCCCGCGCGGCCCGCGCAAGGTCTTGTGCGTGGTCGTCGAAACGAAGTCGGCAACGGGGACCGGGTTCTCGTGTTCGCCCCCCGCGACCAGGCCGGCGATGTGGGCCATGTCCACGAAGAAGGTCGCACCGACCTCGCGGGCCACCTCGGCAAACCGGTTGAAGTCGATCGCCCGCGGATAGGCGCTGGCGCCGGCGAGGATCAGCTTCGGCTTGTGCTCGCGAGCCAGGGTGGTCATACGATCGTAGTCGATGCGCTCGGTCTTCGGGTCAACCCCGTAGCCCACCGTTGGAAACCAGCGCCCCGAATAGTTCAGCTTCATGCCGTGTGTGAGGTGTCCCCCCTGGGCCAGGTCCATCGCCAGCACGGGATCGCCTATCTCCAGCGCGGCGAAGTAGACCGCCTGGTTGGCCGACGCGCCCGAGTGCGGCTGAACGTTCGCGTGCTCGGCCCCGAAGAGCTGCTTCACCCGGTCGATCGCGAGCTGTTCGGCCCGGTCGACGAACTGGCACCCGCCGTAATAGCGTTTGCCGGGCAGCCCCTCGGCGTATTTGTTCGTCAGGACCGAGCCGACGGCCTCCATCACCGCCGCGCTCGTGTAGTTCTCCGAGGCGATCAGCTCCAGGTCGTCGCGCTGACGGTGCTCCTCGGCGGTGATCGCTTCGTAGACTTCAGGGTCGAGTTCGCGGAGCAGGTCCATCGGAGCAAGTCCTCGGTAATGTGCGTGCAACGCACCGGTCGCAAATCGAGATTCTGGTGCGTCGCGCGCACCCTACGCATGATTTTCCGCCGGCGTCCAACGCCAACGATAATGGAGACGCTGGGTGTGCGTCGAGGGCTCGATCCGAGCCAATGCCTGGACACGCATCGCGCAGCGGCCAGCCTCGGCCAGGGCGACCGAATCGCTTGCGTCCGCCCCGAACTCGAGCCGGCCCTGCCCAACGGCGGCCCCACCCCAAACCACGCCGTCCGGGCCGGCCTCGACAAGGTCACTCGACCCCATGCGAACCAAGTACGTGGCCGCCAGCACCTCGACGGCGGACCGGCAACGGTCAGCCACGTCGAACTCGACGATGAAACTACGCCCTTCGCGACGCGCGGTGACGACTGCGGAATAGTGGTGGGGTCCGGACTGGCCGGTCAACAGCAGCAAAAACCCCTGATCCGCCGGGTGCCTGTGGACTTCCTGATACGCGGGGCTGACGACGCGCGCGGGGTCGTCGCGGGCCGCATCTCCTTCGACCGAGGCCGCTACAGCACCGGTGCCGTTGCTGAGCGACAGGGCATGCTCCCAACGCTCGCCCTGCCGCTGAAACGTGAAGCGCAAACCGCTTCCTTCAATCGCGATGCAATCGCCCGACTCCTCCAACTCAAGACCTGGCGGCACCATCACCGTCACCCTTCGATAGCCGCATCCGCAGGTACGACTCAATAAACCCGTCGATCTGTCCGTCGAGCACGTTGCGGGGATTGGTCGACTCGAAGGCGGTGCGTGCGTCCTTCACGAGCTGGTAGGGCTGGAGGACATACGAACGGATCTGGCTGCCGAAGGAGATTTCCCCCTTATCATCGTACTTCTTGGCGAAGTCGGCCTCGCGCTTCTCTTCCTCCAGTCGGATTAGCTTCGACTTGAGAAGGGCCAGGGCGTTGGTGTTGTTCTTGTGCTGCGATCGCTCGGTGCGCGACTCCGCCGCGATGCCGGTCGGGATGTGGGTATACCGTACGCCCGACTCGGTCTTGTTCTGGTGCTGACCACCGGGTCCGCCGCACCGGAACACGTCGCGCTTCAGCTCGTCATCGCGGAGGACGATATCGATCGTGTCGTCGATTTCAGGGAGCACGTCCACCGACGCGAACGAGGTCTGGCGCCGCGCGTTGGCGTCGTACGGGCTGATGCGGACGAGGCGGTGAACGCCGGTCTCCCCCTTGAGGTAGCCGTAGACGTTCTCCCCCTTGATGTGGATCGTCGCCTCCTGGATGCCCGCCGCGCCCCCGTCTTCACGGTCGGTAATCTGGGTGGAGTAGCCCTTGGATTCCGCCCACATCATGTACATGCGCAGCAGCATCTCGGCCCAGTCGCACGCCTCGGTCCCCCCCGCGCCCGCGTGGATCGTGATGAAGACGTTGCAATGGTCGTTTGGACCGTTGAGCATCGAGCGGAGCTCGAACGAGTCGAAGTCCTGGAGCGCTTTTTCGTACGCGCGCCGGATGTCGTCGTCGAACTCGTTGTCGCCAGACTCTTCGGCGAGTTCGATCGAGGCTTCGAGGTCGTCGGCCTGGCGGCCGAGTTCCGAGAACGGCTTGAGGACGGCGTTGAGCGTTTTCAGCTCCTGGATCACCGTCTTGGCCTTCTCCGCGTCGTTCCAGAACGTCGGGCCGTTCATGATCGCTTCGAGCTCGTCACGGCGGGTTTCTTTGTCACCCAAGTCAAAGAGAGTCTCGTAGGTGAACGATCCGCTCGATCACGCTCTTGGCTTGCCGCTTCAGCTCGATGTCCACGATCCACGCTCCTGGAAGAAACACGACCCGATCGAAAGAGACGGGCCGACGCGACAGCGCGCGCGGCCCTTGATTCTTAGATACGATTAGACCGAAATCTTGGTTCGCCGACCAGCCCAGACACCCGAGCGGAGACCCCGGCGTTGACCGCTTCGCCTTCGCACCCTCCCGTCCCCGCGATCGGCCGCCTGGCCCCGTCGCCCACGGGGGGCTTGCACGTGGGCCACGCCCGCACGTTCCTGCTCGCGTGGCTCGCTGCGCGGAGCGGGGGTGGGCGAGTGATCCTCCGGATCGAGGACCTCGACGCCACCCGGGCTCGCGTCGAAGCCAAAGCGGGCGCGTTGGCCGACCTTCACTGGCTGGGCCTCGACTGGGACGAAGGGCCGGACACCGGCGGACCGTCGGGCCCCTACGTCCAGTCCGAGCGCTTCGGCATCTACGACACCGTCCTGGACCGATTGATACGGGCCAACCTGGTCTATCCCTGCACCTGCACCCGGGCCGAGATCGAACGCGCGGCGAGCGCCCCCCATGCCGAGGACGAAGGGCCGATTTACCCCGGGACCTGCGCCCACCGCACCGCCGCTGACGCGGACGACCTGGGCGATCGACCATTCGCGTGGCGTTTTCGGGTCCCGCCTGGCCCTGTTGCGTGGAACGACCTGTTCCGCGGACCATGTGCCGTCGACCCATTCCGGCTCGGCGGCGACTTCGTGGTGGCCCGCGCCGGGGCCGGACCGTCCTATCAACTGGCGGTCGTCGCCGACGACGCCCTCATGGGCATCACCCAGGTCGTCCGCGGCGATGACCTCGTCCCGAGCACGCCCCGGCAGATCTTGCTCTACCAGGCGCTGAGATACCCGGTACCACGGTTCGGGCACGTTCCCCTCGCAATCGGCCCCGACGGCCGGCGGCTCGCAAAACGTGATGGGTCGATCAAGCTGGCGACCCTGCGCGAAGCCGGCGCCGACCCGCGCCGGCTCGTCGGCTGGCTCGCCCAGTCGTTCGGCTGGGAGGACACGATTCGGCCAACCGTTCCGCAAGACTTGATCGCTCGCTACGACCCGGCAAGGATCTCGAAGGAGCCGTGGATCGTCAATCCGCAGGCAATCCCGGCGGTTACCCTGCACGGTGCGTGAACCGCAGCTCACAAACCTCAAAGCGCATTCCAAATCATGCGAGCGACGATTACATAGGCGTTCTCCCAGCTCCCCGAGCGGAAGAACTGGACCGGCTGGTCCGGCGCACCGATGAAGGGGCGCAGCAGCCAGCCCATCTGGACACCGACGAAGGCGTAGATGAGGAGCCAGGTTCGCAGCAGCCAACGGTGCCTGCCGTCACGCTCGATGAGCGGGCGATACCCCCGGCGCAACAGGATCTGCGCGCTCAGGCTGGCCGCGCCGAACATCAACGCGTTGAACAGGATGGCGGCCGGGTAATCGGCGGAGGACGCATACCACAGAAGGGTAAACGGCGCGAACGACGCCAGAATGACCGTCAGACCGGCCTGCGTCGCCGCCAGCGCCCTGAGCGCGGCGGCGAAATCCGCGCGGAGGCCGACCAGCGTGTTCAAGACGAAGAAGCTCGGCAGGCTCAAGCCGAACGTCACGACGAGCAAGAGCGGCACCTTCACCGCCGAGTAGATCAACTGCCAGACCCTCGCCCCGCCGATGCCCCCAAACGTCCCCATCACGCCACCGTAGAACAGCCCGAACAGCACGGCCGTCCCGACCAATGCGCGCAGTGAGCCAACGACCGGCCGGGGACGAGTACGGAGCAGGGAATCCGCGTGCCGTAGGAGGGCGAGCATGGAACGCCCCCCGTTAACCAAACAGGTTCAAGAACGCGTGGAACACCGCCTGGAAGAAGTTCGACTCCCTCGGCCGAAACCACGCGAACGGCCGCGCGGGGTCGCCGATGAACGGACGCAGCACCCACCCCATTTGCGCGCCGACGAGCCCGAAAACGATGATCCAGATCCGGAACACCGTCTTCACGTGCCGCCCCAAGACCTGGCCCTCCAACCGATCGAGCGCGCCGGGCTCGGTGACCGGCGTGAGAACGACCTGGTCATCGTCCGGCGCAGCCCCAGGCGCTGGGTCTTCGGGCGGGATCGACTCGGCGACGCTCAGACGATGTAGCGTCTGGAGCAGGAACAGGAGCCCCAAGATCCCCGACCCGCCAAACACGACCACGTTCAGCAGCACCATGAACGAGTAGCTCGTCGTACTGACCGAGAAAAACGCCACGATCGGCCCGAGCGACGACAAGACCGCGATCATCACCGCGAGCGCGGCGACGAGCAACCGCAGGACTGTCGAAGGGGTCAGGCGCGACCCTACCAGGGCGTTGAACACATAGAGGGACGGCAGCGTCACCAGCAGCGTGAGAAAGAACAGGGCGGGGACCTTGAGCGTGCTGCTCACGAGCTGCATGCCGTTCGGTCCACCCATCCCGAACAGCGCGAAACAGCCGATGCACGCACCGTAGATCATGCCGAGAAATACCAGCAGCAGCGACAAGCTCCCCGTTCGTACGTCTATGGTCCCACGCCTTAGCTCCGAAACACGTGTCGCGTCTCCCCGCAGAATCCGGTCCAACTGACGCAGCCAAGCCGCCAGTCCCCGCCCCGAAGCCTTTACCCGCATGTCGCCGCGATCCATCGTCCCCCCCTCTTCAATGAAGTTCGAGCTTTGTGCCCGCCTATCACTTTGCATAACAAAGCAATTTGCGTCAAGAAGCAATCGAGAACGATTTCTCTAGGTGTCAAGCGAATTACCGCAACCCGATTACCTTCAATGGCTTGTACTGACTGCACCGAATTCGTGTTGGGGCGAGGGGCGGGGCGTAGTATAATGCTGTTATACCGAGTCGGTCGTCGGCGGCGTCGCCGGCGCGAAATTCGGGAACCGAAGGATCGAGGAGATGACGACGACAGTCACCCCCGTAAGTGACCCGGCCGCGCTGGCGGCCTCAGTACGAGCGTTGGCATGCCGGGCCCACAAGGCCCTGAACGAATCCGCCACACACCCCGCCGAGCTTCGCTCCCTTCTTCAACAGGCCCGCGGTCTCCGCGCCCAGGTTCAAGACTGGCCGTCGGACGACCTGCCGCACTGGCTGGAGCATGTCCAGAGGCGGCTCGAGAACGCCTAAGCCCGGCTCGGGCGGCGCCTGATTCTTCTCCAGAGCGTTAGACGATTTGCGCGACGGCCATCAAGGGTGGGTGAGTGCGGGGTACGCGTGACCCGCGATCACTCCCCGCCCGGCAGGGTTTTCAGCACGCGAATCGCTTCTTCCACGTGTCGAGCGATCTGGAGCTGGGAGGAGAAGACATAGCGCACGATCCCCTGGGGATCGATCACGTACGTGACCCGGCCGGGGAAGAGCCCCAAAGTCTTGGGAACCCCGTAAAGCGTCCTGAGCTCGCCTGCGGAGTCGCTGATCAAGCGGAAGGGGAGGCGGTGGCGGCCCGCAAACTGCCGCTGGGTTGCGACAGCGTCGGCGCTCACGCCGATCACCTCGGCCCCCGCGTCAACGAACGTCTCGTAGCTGTCGCGGAACGCGCACGCCTCGGCCGTGCAGGCGGGCGTATTGGCCATCGGAAAAAAGAACAGCACCACGGCCGAGTGACCGCGGAACGCGCTGAGGCGTACCGGCTCGCCGTCCGACGAGGTGACCGAAAAATCCGGCGCCTCGTCTCCCACTCCGACGCTTCCACCCGGCATCGAACCTCCCGCGGGCTTGTCCCCGAACGACACGGCATCGCCACCGAAACCTGGCGACCGCGGATTGCGGCGGCCAGGAACGGAACGCATCTCGCGACTTCGCTGCGCGGCGAAGAAGGTCAAGTCGTGCGCCGGCACGCCGGAAGTGGGTCATACTTGAGCGAGGCATACATTGCCAACCTCTTACACGACGGAGGACCGGTATGATCCGCACGTCTTTCCTGGTGGCGATCCTGGTCATCGCCTCGAACGCCGCCGCGGCACACGACCAGGGCGCGGCATGCGCTCGCGACCCTGAAGTGGAATACGCTCGCCAGCGGGCGAAGCTCTGCGAGTCGGCGCGCAACCGCGAGATCGAGGCCCAGCGGTATCACGTCAACACGTCCTACCTGCGGCTCTACGGGACCCCGCGCCTCCCAGTCGTCCCGTCGCGGATGATCGATCCGAACCTGCCCGTGGCGCCGCCGCACTGAGCGTAGGAAGGAGATTGGGGCACGAGCACGCCGACGATGGCACAGTGTCGAACTCAATCCCACTTCAGGATCGCCCCGGTCGACGCGCTCGTGGCCATTGCCGCGTACTTGGCCAGGTAGCCGCGCGTGTACTTCGGCGCGGGGGCCTTCCAGGCCGCGCGGCGCGCGGCGAGCTCGTCGTCGGTGAGGCGAACGTTGAGGGTGCCCGCGGGAATGTCGATCTCGACGATGTCGCCGGGTTGCAGCAGCCCGATCGGCCCGCCGACGGCCGCCTCGGGACTGATGTGCCCGATCGATGCGCCGGCGCTGCCGCCGGAGAAGCGGCCGTCGGTGATCAGGGCGCACTTGTCGCCCAGGCCGACCCCCTTGATGGCCGTCGTCGGCGCGAGCATCTCCTGCATCCCCGGGCCCCCTTTCGGCCCCTCGCCGCGAATCACGACCACGTCACCCGCCTTCACCTTGCCAAACACGATGCCGTTGTAGGCGTCTTCCTCGCTCTCGAAGATGACCGCCGGGCCGGTGTGCCGGAACATCTTGGGGTCCACGCCCGCCGTCTTCACCACGGCGCCGTCCGGGGCGAGGTTGCCGTGCAACATGGTCAGGCCGCCGGTCCGCGAATACGCGTGTTCGACGGTCCGGATCACGTCGTAAGCCTGGAACCCGTCCTCGCCGCCGTTACCACCTGCCTGGTCCGAATCTTCACCCTCGGCGTCCAGCACGGCGAGCCCCGCCGCTTGAGAGCGGGACGCCGCCGAGACGCTCGGCACGGTCCACGCCTGGGTCGTCCGCTCGCCACCGGGACGCACGCGGGTGAGCGTCTTCGCCGCCGCCAACGCAGAGCCAGCGCGCACGTCGTACTCCGCGATGTTCTCGCCCAGGGTCTTTCCCGTCACCGTCCGAGTCGACAGGTCCAGCAGCCCCGGACAGCCTCGCGCGACCTCGCCCAGGATCGTGTGAATCCCCCCAGCGCGGGCCACGTCCTCGATGTGGTAGGGGCTCGACGGGCTGACCTTGCAGATATTTGGGGTTTTCCGGCTCAGCTCGTCGATCCTCGTCAACGTAAACGGCACCCCCGCCTCGAAGGCGATCGCGAGGATGTGCAACACCGTGTTCGTGCTCCCCCCCATGGCCATGTCGAGCACCATCGCGTTGTCGAACGCCGCGGCCGTGGCGATCTCACGCGGCAGCAGGCCATGCCCCGGACCGACCCGGCCGAACTCGCGGGCCATCGCCACGATCCGCTGCGCAGCACGTTCGTAAAGCGATTTGCGGTCGGCCGACGTCGCCAGGATCGTGCCGTTGCCCGGCAGCCCCATCCCGAGCGCCTCGGCCAGGCAGTTCATGCTGTTGGCCGTGAACATGCCCGAACAGCTCCCGCACGTCGGGCAGGCCGCCTTCTCGATCTCGGCGAGCTGAGCATCATCGATCTTGCCGTTCTGGTGCTGGACGCCCGCGACGAACGCGTCGATCAGGTCCACCGTCTTACCGCTCTCGGTCTTGCCGGCCTCCATCGGACCGCCCGAGACGAAAACGGTCGGAATGTTGACCCGCATCGCCCCCATGAACATGCCGGGCACGATCTTGTCGCAGTTGGGAATGCAGATCATCCCGTCGAACCGGTGCGCTTCGATCATCGTCTCGACGCAGTCGGCGATCAGCTCGCGCGACGGGAGCGAGTACTTCATCCCCGCGTGGCCCATCGCGATGCCGTCGTCCACGCCGATCGTGTTGAACAAGAACGGCACACCGCCGGCTGCGCGAACGCACTCCTTGACGAAGTTTCCGACCACCTGAAGATGGACATGACCCGGAATGATGTCGACGTGGCTGTTGCAAATGGCGATGAACGGCTTGTCCCAGTCCCCTTCGCCTACCCCCGTCGCCCGCAGCAGGCTGCGGTGCGCAGCGCGGGACGCGCCTTTCTTGATGGTGTCGGAGCGCATACCGGAAGGCGTCGTCTCGTTCGACATGGCGGTCAACTCGTCCGGGGATACCGTTAGGAACCGTCGGGGGAATAAAACAGGCGGCCTAGCCGCCGCCTCGTCCTCTCCCATGCTAACCAACGGCGACCGCCGATCCAACCCTACCGCAGGGATGACCCGGCGAATTCTCCCCCTGTGGTGGGTCAGCCCCCCGCCGAAGCGCAATCCGCCGGCCCCGGCGGTGCGCCCCAGAGGTCGTCAGTCTCCGTTGCTCTTCGGCTCCGTCGCGTCGCTCGCGCGGACCTTCTGGCCGTTCGTGCCGACGGCCATGGCGTAGGCCGTGGCGTAGGTGCGGCAGTGCGAGATCGAGATGAGAATGTCGCCTACACCCTTCTTCCGGGCCACTTCCTTAGCGCCGCCGCCGACCAGCACGCGCGGCTGCCCGGTCAGACCGTTACGGATCTCGATGTCGATCCAGGAAATTCCTTTGCTCCAGCCCGTGCCGAGCGCCTTCAGGATCGCCTCCTTCGCGGCCCACCGACCGGCGAAATGCTCGATCGCATGCTTGCGCGACTGGCAATAACGGATTTCCCGCTCGGTGTAGACGCGGCGGAGGAACAGCTCGCCGTGCTGCTCGATCATCTTGCCGATTCGCGGGCACTCGATGATGTCAGTACCGATGCCCAGGATATCCATTGGTGTTGCCGATCCGGAGCGAGACCAAGGGTGTTTCATCAATCCGGGGAAGGCGAGACGTGCCGCTGGGGCGGACATTGTGTTAGTCTAATCGGCCCTGCAGGCGAGGCCAAGTCGACTCCGGTCGCGGCCCTGGTTACCGCGCGCTATAATGTGGGATCGGCCTCCGCGCGCCGTCGCTCTCCATCACCCCTGGGAACACCACGGATGGCCTCCGATACCGACCTGCTCGCCGACCTCACTCCTGCCCAGCGCGAGGCCGTGACCCACGTGGACGGTCCGCTCCTTGTTCTGGCCGGCGCGGGATCGGGCAAGACGCGCGTGATCACACGGCGGGTCGCGTACCTGCTCCGCCACGCGGCGGCGGGGAAGAACATCCTGGCCCTGACGTTCACCAACAAGGCCGCCGGCGAGATGCGTCAACGCATCGAGGCGCTCGCGCCCGGCGCGGGTGTGTGGGTCGGCACGTTCCACAGCCTGTGTGCGCGCCTCCTGCGCACCTATGCGCCGCTGGTCGGGCTCGACCGGAGCTTCACGATCTACGACCAGTCCGACAGGCTCCGCGCTGTCAAACAGGCGATGGAGCAGCTCGACATCGACAGCGTGACCGTCACGCCGGAGCGCATCGACGCCGCGATCAGCCGCGCCAAGAACGACCTGATCAGCCCCCATGCACTCGCCAAACAGAGCGGCGATCACGTCTCCGCGATCACGGCGCGGGTGTTCAAAGCCTATCAGGCACGCCTCCGCGAGTCTTCCGCCGCCGATTTCGACGACCTCCTCGGCCACATGGTCACGATCCTCAAGGAACATGCGGACGTTCGCGCCGACCTCGACCGGCGGTTCCGTTACGTCCTCGTCGACGAGTACCAGGACACCAACCTCGCCCAGTACGCCATCGTGCGCGCGCTGTCGACCGACGTCTCGAACCTGTGCGTCACGGGCGACCCCGACCAGTCGATCTACGGCTGGCGGGGGGCGAACCTGAGCAACATTCTGGAGTTCGAGCACGACTTTCCCGGCTGCCGGGTCGTCAAGCTCGAGCGGAACTACCGGAGCACGAAGAACATCCTCAAGGTCGCCGACACGCTCATCCGGCACAATCGCCGCCGCAAGCCGAAAGCGCTCCTGACCGAAAACCCGAGCGGGGCTCCGGTCGCCTTGACGCTCTACGCCAACGAGACCGACGAGGCGCGGGCCGTGGCGTCCAAGGTCGTCGAGCTCGTTCGCGAGGGAGACGTCACCTTCGGCGAAATCGCCGTGTTTTGCCGCGTGACCGCGCTGACGCGAGGGTTCGAAGCCGCGCTGCGGGCCGCGAAGGTCCCCTACCAGGTCGTCGGCGGGGTCTCGTTCTACGAGCGGCAAGAGGTCAAAGACGTTCTCTCCTACTTGAATTTGCTCGCAAACCCCAAGGACGACATCGCGTTCGCGCGCGTCGTCAACGTGCCGCCGCGAGGGATCGGCAAGACGTCGCTCGACCATCTAATCGAGCGCGCCCGAGCACTCCGGATCCCCCTGCTCGCCATGGCACGCGAGGCAGCGAACGTCCCCGGCTTGAAGGACCGCGCTGCCCGCTCGCTCCGCGATTTCGGGCTCCTGATGGACGAGCTGGCTGCGCTTCGCGACCACTCGGCCGAAGAGGTCACGCGCAAGCTGCTGGTCCTCTCGGGATACCACAAGTTCCTCGAGGCCGACGCCAAGGACAACGGCGAGGACCGGTTGGCGAACATCGACGAGCTCGTCTCGGCCGCGCGTCAGTTCGATCAGGAGCATCCCGGGGGAACGATCATCGACTTCCTCGAGGAAATCAGCCTGGCCTCCGCCGTCGACCGCTGGAAGGACGAAGGGGGTGCCGTAACGCTCATGACGCTGCACGCGGCGAAAGGGCTCGAGTTCCCCGCGGTGTTCATCGTCGGCCTGGAACAGGGGATCTTGCCCCACTCGCGGTCGAACGACGACGACCGCGACATGGAGGAGGAGCGGCGGCTCTTCTTCGTCGGAATCACGCGTGCCGAGCGCGAGCTGTACCTCAGCCACTGCGCCGTGCGCGAGTTCCGTGGCCAGCGACAGGTCGCGATTCCGTCTTGCTTTCTGGGCGAGCTGCCGGACGATGCGCTCGACGCGCGCGACCTCTCGCAGATGGAGACGATGGCCGCCCAGTCGGGTTGGCAGAGAATCATGCCCCGTCCGTCCCCCCTCCAGGGTTTCCGGCTCACCACGGCCGCCGCACTCGGAGGAGGCGTGCCGGCACAGGCTCCGGTGAACATCAATGCGTTTCAGCCGGGGGTCGCCGTCATTCACCCCGATTACGGCATCGGCCGCGTGGTGGCCGTCGACGGCGCGGGGCCCGACCGCAAGGGACGGATCGCCTTCACCGTGGGTGGCGAAAAGACGTTCGTTCTGGCGAAAGCGCCTTTGAGACTGGTCTCCGGTGGCTGAAACGCGGGCACCAGCGACCAACGAATCGAGCACGCAACCATGAAGACATTCAAGATTCCTCGCCTCGGAGTAAACATCGACCATGTCGCCACGTTGCGCCAGGCGCGAGGCGGGAGGGAGCCGGACCCGGTCTGGGCGGCGGCGGCGTCCGAGCTCGGCGGCGCGGACGGCATTACAATCCACCTGCGCGAGGACCGACGGCACATCCAGGACCGTGACCTGCGCCTGTTGCGTGAGACCGTGCGAACGAGGCTGAACCTCGAGATGTCGGCGGAGCCCGCGATCGTCGCGATCGCCATCGCGACACGGCCTGACCAGGTCACGCTCGTGCCCGAACGCCGGGCCGAGCTGACGACCGAAGGGGGGCTGGACGTGGTCGGTCAGCGCGCGCGTGTGGCGGAGGCAGTGGCGCGGCTACGCGACGCGGGCCTCGAAGTGAGCCTTTTCATCGACCCCGACCCCCGTCAGGTGGAGGCCTCGAAGGCGCTGGGGGCGGTCGCGGTCGAGCTCCACACCGGCCGCTACGCCGACGCCCCCCACGGGCCCGAGCAGGCCCGCGAGCTGGAAGCCCTCGCAACCGCCGGTGGGACGGCTGTCGGCTGCGGCTTGGCCCTCCACGCGGGCCACGGGCTGAACTACACGAACGTCGGCCCGGTCGCCACCATCGCCGGCATGGCCGAGCTCAACATCGGCCACAGCATCATCGCCCGCGCGGTCTTCTCGGGGCTCGAGCGGGCCGTGCGAGAAATGAAATCATGCATCATCGTCGCAAGAAACGCGGCGTCAGGATGAGCATGGACGAGATATGGACTTTCCAGGCATGCCCAGTATGATTGCTGTGCAGCTTCGGGAACCCGAACACGATTGGCAACGGGGAAAAACGGGTGAGCGCGATGGCGACGAAGGGGAAGATGTTCGCGGGATGCACCGTGGCGTTGGTGACGCCGTTCCGCGACGGCGAGGTGGACTATCCTGCGCTCGAGGCCTCGGTGGACTGGCAAATCGCCCAGGGCACGCCGGTGATCAGCCCGGTCGGCACCACGGGAGAATCGCCCACGCTCTCGCACGAGGAACACGAGCGGGTCATCGCGGTCGTTGTCGAGCGGGCCGCCGGCCGGGCCAAGGTGCTGCCCGGAACCGGCTCGAACGCCACGACCGAGGCCATCCGGCTCACAAAATTCGCGGCCCGCGCCGGGGCCGACGGCGCCCTCTTGGTCTCGCCCTATTATAACAGGCCTACCCAGGAGGGCCTGTACGCACACTTCGCACGAGTTGCCGAGAGCACCGATTTCCCCCAGATGCTCTATAACGTACCAGCACGTACGGGTCGGAATATCGACCCGGAGACCGTGGAGCGGTTGTCCAAGATCGCGCCGATTGTCGCTATTAAGGAGGCGAGCGGTTCGCTCGACCAGGTGAGCGACATCCTCGCCCGCACGAACCTGACGGTCCTCTCCGGTGATGACAGCCTGACGTTGCCGATGCTGGCGGTGGGAGCGGAGGGGGTGGTCTCGGTGGTCGCCAACATCGTGCCGCGTGACGTCTCGGCCTTGCTGTCGGCTTTCGAGCGGGGCGAGCTGGCCGAAGCGAGGCGGTTGCACGCCCGTTTGTTCCCTCTTTGCAGGGACCTTTTGGGCTTGGCTCCGAACCCCATTCCCCTCAAGACGGCCTTGTCGCTCCTGGGGCGAGGCAACGGCGAGATGCGGCTGCCAATGCTGCCGCCGGACGAACGCGCCCGGGAATCATTGCGCCGGACACTTGTACGTTACGGTCTAATGTCCGAAGGTGCCTGATTTGTCTTGCGAGATTTCTCTTGTATTAGTTGAAGTTGAGCGGCATGTTGTATGCGTGATTTTCTCGTCCGGGTAAGGCCGACACGGCGCCAGCGCTTGTGTTCAGGTGCCCTCCCGGAGTTGTCAGAGCCGCCCCCCGGGCCGATTGTGCGTCTTATCCCCCGTCAAGCACGCACCTTCGTCCCTGTCTCCTCAGTCCCGCACACTCACCCTTTCAGGCCCGACCGGGTCTGAGCGACCGACCTCTCAGAAAAGCCTGTTTCGCCCGGTTTGGTTCGAGATTGCGGGCGCAATCGGTTCCAGCGTTGCCAACATCAATCTCGATGCATGTTTCACACGAATCAGGAGTTTACATCAATGCCTCCGCGTAAAGTCACCAAGCGGGCCGGCGAAGCCAACGGCCAAACGTCCGGCGGGCTGCCCGAGGTCTCCGAACAGGCCGTCCGCGAGCTCGCGCAGGTCTTCAAGCTGCTCAGCGACGAGACCCGTCTGCGCATTCTCTTCTACCTCGCGCAGAACAACGAGCTTCACGTCACCGACCTGTGCAACCGGCTCGGCCAGAGCCAGCCAGCCGTCAGCCACCACCTTGCCCTGCTGCGCGTCTCCGGGCTCATCGAATCGCGCCGGGAAGGCAAGCACAACTTCTACAGTGTCCGCACCGACCACTTCGGCGAGCTGCTGGTCAACCTGTTCTCGGCCACCGGCGAGATGCCCAGGAAGGTCCGGTTCCACGATTTCATGTTGACGTACTCCGGTGATTGATATTCAGAGTCGGGAAGCATCTTGCCCATCCCTGGGCAACGCCCCGCCTTATACTGCCCCCCTCAAGTTGGTTTGAGTGACAAGACAACGCGATTGACGGCTGCCTCGGTGTCGGGAACGACCTCGGTGGTTCCTCACGCAAGGGGTCGCTTGTTATCGGCCTCGGTCCCAGCCCCCCGGGCAGGCTCGAGTGGGATCGTTGTACGCAAATCGGTCTTGCAGCCGCGCCGGTGAGGGCTTGCCCAATACCCGGCGTTTCTTTTTTGCGACCGGCATCAAGGCGAAAGAACGACCACTCGCTTACGCTTCGTGTTAGAGGCTGTGTCCGCTCCTAACACGAAGCGTAAGCGAGTGGTCGTTGGTCGTTTCTCGCCTTGTGTCAGGTTGTTGTTTTTTCAGAGCGAGCCGACCGCCGCGCACCGCCCCAACGTCGCGGGTTCGGCTTGACCGCTCACGGCAATCCCGGCAGAATGCCCGCGTTCACGTCCGGCGCCGCGTGGGGCTTCTCGCGCTCCGGCCGTTGCCGAACGCGCAAGAAGCCTATCATCGGGTGGCGCCTCGACGAGGGATCGCCGAGGCGTATTATGGCGATCGGGGCCGTCGCGCTGGTCCGTACCAAGGAGGAGTGACAATGATCGTCTCGTCGCGCTCGTTAGTGGCGCTCGGGTTGGGGGTGATCGGTGCCGGACTCCTAGTCGGGCCCTCGCTCGGCCAGCAGGAGAAGTCGGCCAAGCCCGCTGCGCCGGCGCCGCCGGTTGTCGGCACGGTCGACGTCGGAGCCGTCCTCAAGGGCTATGAGAAGGTCAAGGTGCTCAGCGAAGAGTTCAAGGCCGCCGCGCTGGCCAAGCAGAACGAGCTGATGAAGATCTCGTCCGAGGCCCAGCAAGAGGCCGAGATGCTTCAGAAGATGACGCCGGGTAGCCCCGACTTCAAAAAGCATGAAGACAAGATCACCACTCTGAAGGCCCAGATGGAAGCGGGCCGCGAGCAGGCCCAGCGCGACTTCTCGCTCCGCGAGTCGGAGATGATGGCGACCCTGTACAAGGAAATCCAGGAATGGGTGGCCGCCATCGCCAAACACCGCGGAATGACTTACATCCTCAAGGTCTCCAACGACCCGATTGCGGCCAATAATCCCAACGCCGTCTTCGCCGCGATCGAGAAGAGCGTGGTCTATGCCGACCCCCGCAACGACATCACGCGCGACGTGCTCTTCAACATGAACCGCAATTACCAGGCGAACAGCGGAACCAAGCCCAAGGCCAGCACTCCGGCCACTGCCGGCGGCAATGCGGCGCCTGCCGCCAACTGAGCGGAAGAAGGGCATCAGAGGACGGCGGAGTCGCACGGCTTCCGCGGTCGGCGCCGGTGCGTAACGGGACCATTTCATGCCCACGAAGCTGTGGGCATGAAACCCACGCCGGCCGACCGGCGGTCGAGCTCCCGAGAAAATCAGGGATGATGGAACG
>JARLIH010000008.1 GCA_031291845.1 Isosphaeraceae bacterium
CCCAGGCTGTTGAGCGCCTCGATGTTTATCTTGTGCATCGGCCCCTGGAAGCGGCGGGCGTCGTCGACGACGCCCCGGTAGAGCGACTCGGCCAGGTCCAGCCGGCCCTTCTGATGATGAAGCTCGGCCAGGTAGCGCCGCGCAATCAACGACGTCTCATGGCCGGGGCCCAGGACCCGGCGCGACCTGTCTTCGCCCCGGGTCAGGAGGGATTCAGCCTCATCGAACCGCTCGAGATGGGAGAGAATGTGGCCCAGCTCGACCGTCGCCCGAAGCCGGTCGGGCGCGGTCTCGGGGACGTCGCGGACGAGGATCGCATGGGCAGCGCGCAGGTGGGCCTCGCTCTTGAGGTAATCGCCGAGCTCGTGGTACGCCTGGCCGAGGGCCAGGCGAACGGCAGCCTCGGTTTCGGGGTGGTCCTTGAACGACGCGCCGACCTCCCCCGCAGCGCGGTCGAGGGCTTCCAGAAGCGTGAGAGAGCGGGCGTTCGGGCTGCGATCGGGCGCGGCCTGAAGGATCAGCTTCTCGGTGAGGAAGCGGTTCATGGCGTCGGCCTTCTCGGCCTGGATGCGAGCCCGCTTCTCGGCGGCCTCGGCGCCGGCGGCCTGGTCCAGCGCCTTCCGCTCGGCGACGACGAGCAGGACCTTCTGGCGCTCGGCCTCGCGCCAGTTCATCGCGATCCCGGCGAAGCCGAGGACGACCGCCGCCGTGAGCGCCGCGGCCAGTCCGGCCATCGTGGGCTTCCGCCGACACCACCGCCAGCCCCGCGCCAGCGGGCCGACCGGGCGCGCCGCGATCGGGCGCCCGTCGAGGAACCGCGCCAGGTCATCGGCAAGCTGCCAGGCGGTCTCGTAGCGGGCCGAGGGTTCCTTCGACAGCGCCTTGGTCACGATCGTGGCGAGGTCGACGGGCACCGACGGGTTGAGCCGGCGGACGGGCTCCGGTTCCTCCTCCACAATCCTGCGCAAGATCTCCTGCTTATCAGCGCCCCGCACGGCGGGCTCGAGCGTTAGCAACTCATACAGTGTGGCGCCGAGTGCATAAATGTCCGTGCGACGGTCGACCAGCGCGCGCTTGCCCATCGCCTGCTCGGGGCTCATGTAGCGCAGCGTGCCGGGCAGGTCACCGGTGAGCGTCAACCCAGGGGCCCCCTGGACGTCCGCCATGCCGAAGTCGGCGACCCAGAGCTCCCCCTTGGTGTTCAGGAGCAGGTTGGCGGGCTTGACGTCGCGGTGGATCACGCCCTGGTCGTGCGCGTGCCCGAGCGCCTCGGCAGCCTGGACACCGAGGCGAGCGACCGTGCGGAGGTACGACCGGCCGCGGACGGTCGGATTCCCGACAGCGTCCGGGACACCGTCGGCCGGCGCGGCAAGGTGACGGCGCGCATCGCCGCCCGGCTCGGCGCGGGTCGGCGCGAAGCGGCCCGAGAGCAGCTCCGCGGCCAGGGCCCCGGGACTGGCGTCATCGCCGCCGCGTGGGCGATCGGGGGATACCGACAGGTCGCGCAGATCGGCGAGCAGGTCGGCCAGGCTGCGGCCCTCGATGTACTGCATGGCATAGTACGGCACGCCGCCGAGCGTCCCCACGGCGTAGACCGACACGATGCCCGGGTGCTGCAACAGCCCGGCGACCTGGGCCTCGAGCTGGAAGCGTTGCAACGCGCGGGAGTCGAGGGCGACGGCCGGCGGCAGGACCTTCAGGGCGACCCGCCGGCCGATCGGGAGCTGCCGGGCCTCGTAGACGACGCCCATGCCGCCGCGGCCGATCTCGCGCTCGATCCGGAAGTCTCCGAAGAGGCGCCGGCCTTCGCGATCGGGCTCGCCCGGCAGGAACGCATCGGCGACGACCTTCCCGGCCTTCGCGACGCTGACCAGCGCCGGGAGCAGCCGCCGGATCGACTCGGCCCAGGCGGGATGCTCGGCGGCGACGGCCTCGGGATCGATCGGTTCGTCGGCCTGGATCCTGCGCGTCAGCTCGTCGAAGAGGTCGGCCAGCGCGGGGTCGAGGTCCGCCTGCGAGGTGTTCGAGACGGCCGACGCCGTGCCCTGGACCCCGCAACTATCGAGACACTCGTGGTCTTGCATCGCTGCGACTCGCAGGACGGCCGCGGGGTGGTCAGGTGAGTGCACCTACCGGCAACGGGTGAGCGTGACGAGGCTCGGGAATGAATACGGACCGGCAGGAACATGCCGTGGGCAAAGCCGGAGAGGAGGGCTCGGCTGGGCGAGCAGGACCGTTCGGCCAGCGTCTCGACGCCGCGGACAGCCCCACCGATGGATCATGTTACCAGATCCGGGATGCCGTCAACACATCGATCTCAACCGGCAACCGGCTTGACCGCTGCTCCACAGGCCCAATGTCCTGAATCTTCGTAAAACGCCGATCGTCCCCCCCCTGGCAACCGCGCTGATATCCAGAATGTACGCGAAAAGGCATTAACATGACGCATTATAGGAGATTTCATCTGTCCTTAAATCATTCACGATGCTGATGAAACTTCCTGACGAGTCCGGGGGCTGGCCCACCGCCCTTCGCCCCTTCCCGCCGACGCCGTCATCGATCCGCTGCAACGGGCCCACGTAACACGCCCGCATTCACGGTGGCCTCCGAGGCCAAACAGCAACGATCTTGAGCATTTCTGCCAGAGACGTCAATACCTTGTCGGTCGAATTAGTCAAGAATGCGACCCAGGTTGGGCAGCGCCCTCTCGCGGGACACCTGAGTGAGGTGGGATGGCCACTCTGCTCGTGAAGGTGGAGAGCGACTCGGCCTTATGGTTGTCTGTCAGAAAGCCGAGCTCCGTGGTAGACTTGCGGCTATGAGCCAAACGCAGGAATCCTCTGTTCTCGACCGCATGTTAGAGCCGCTGAGCCGCTGCCTCGATGCGGAGTCGGCGAAGCGGGTTACTGAGCTCGTCATCGACCCATCCGTCCAATCCCGGGTCGATGTCCTTGCGGAACGGGCTAACGAGGGGCTTCTCACGCCTGAAGAACGCTCGGAATACGAGGCTTACATCAACGCCGATGACTTCATCGCGATTCTCAAGATGAAGGCAAAGCGTGTTCTCGGATCGAACGGCTCCTCTTAATGGACGCCGCAACGCGAGAGCTTGTTCGCCAGCGGGCCGGAAACCGTTGCGAGTACTGCATGCTCCGCCAGGAGCCAAGCGGCCTCTCCCACCATGTTGAACATATCATCGCCAGGCAACACGGCGGCTCGGACGATCCGACGAACCTTGCCCTCGCTTGCAATCGATGCAACGCGTCGAAGGGACCGAATCTGACGGGCATCGACCCCGCAAGCGGGGAAGTTGTCTTGCTCTTCCATCCCCGGCGTGACACCTGGCCTGAACATTTTCAGTTCGCGGGGCCTCGCATCGTCGGGTTAACGCCTATGGGACGGGCCACGCTTCATGTGCTCGCGATGAACGACGAGCGGCGTGTCGAGCGCCGTGTGGAGTTGCTCGCCCGCGGAGAACTTCCCTGAGCATTTTCTGAGCCCTCGCGTTCATCGCGAGGGCGGGCCGGCTGGAGGCGGCGTCAGAAATATGAGACCCGGCGCACTGAAAGTCTTTTTCTCCCTCCGCTTCGTTGCTCGTGCGTCAGTTACAGTGTTTCGCGACTGATTCAACGGATACCGACGAGCCGACCAAGTCATGGAAAGAACTTGCCCTCATTGCGCAAGCCAAATTCCCGAGGCCGGGGCCATCTTTTGCCCCTCCTGCAAAAGAGCCCTCGTGGAATTCGCGCCCGCCCCACCTCCGCCGCCCGAGGAAACTCCGCCGCCGCCGTTCAACGTGCAGGATCTCGTACAAGACTGGTCCAAGGCACGGGGAACGGCGGCCTTCGCAAGTGCGCTCATGTACGCGGCGGCCGTATTCGCGTCGATGGATCCCAAGGCGGATCGAAGGTTTGCGCGTGCGTTTGGGCCGGAGCCGCTCGGGATGTCGCCTCAGCTCTTTGTTCTGTTGCTGCTGGCAATCCTCAGCTTGCCACTCCCGTGGGTTTTGTCTCACTATATCGTGATCTTTATGCAAGCCCGTCGCGATGGGCTACCAGCCCTGGGGCTAGCGGGACTGCTCTATCTGTTCGATGTCGACCAGTATCACCCTCATTTGCGCCGATCGAAGTGGATCTGCATGGGCGGCCTGCTCTACTTCGTGCTGATCAGCGGAGCCTGGATCGTCTACACCGTCCGCCTCGGAGTTTAGCGGATACCGGCCGGCCGCCTTCCCTCTTGTCCTATCCATTCACGTCCCATAAGCTCGGTCATCTGGCCAATTCACATGCTGGGAGATCGAGGCCAATGCTTGCCGAATTCCTCCTCGGTAGCGTCCTTGCCGCAGCCGCGGGCGGGGTCTGGTATCTGGTCGAGCACCACCGGCGGGAACACGCTGTGGTCGTACGGGAAAAGGCCACGGAGCGCGAGCAATTTCGCGCGGCCCTCGTTCGCGAGCTGCGAACAACCGACCTCAGTGCGTTTTCGTTCTCCGAGTTTGTGGAACGGTGCGAGTTCTCACGGTTTCAGGCCGATGACGTGGCCGACCAGCTTTTCCGATCGCTCTGCAAACAGGCGGCCGTCGATGGCGTGATTACCGAGCAGGAGAAGTCGCATCTCGCCAAGGTCCAGAGAGCGCTTGCCATCGATCCCGATCGGGCAGTGCGGATTCAAACCGAGACCAACGAGGCCCGATACCGATCGGCCGTCGAGAGTGCGCTCGAAGACGGCGTTCTGTCCAACGCGGAGTCTGCCGAGCTGGTCTCGCTGAGAAAGCGCCTTTCCCTCGACGGCAACGCGCCCTTGGGTCTTCCCGCGACCTTGACCTGCACCGCCTACATTAACGCCGTCAATCAAATCATTCGTACAGGCCCTCTGACCGGAGAAGCGATTCGTTCGCTCGACCGCCTCAAGACAACCCTTGGCATCACGCCGGTCGACGCCCTGAAAATGATTCAGGCCGACGCCACGAACCTCTATCGCCTGTGCTTCACGATGGCCGCCCAGGACGGCGTCATCACCGAGGCTGAGCGTCGAACGCTCGCATGGCTCCAGCGCGAAAGCGGCCTCCACGACGAGCAGGTAGCGCACCACTGGGACCGCCTGCGACGGTTACAGGCGATCGCCGAGTACCGCGACGGCAAGCTGCCGTCCGTGGCGACCGCCAAGCTGCTTGAAGGGGGCGAGATCTGCCACTGGCACAATCCGTGTCGCCATCGCTATGAAACGCCGAGCCGGGCCATTGCGGTCGAAGGCGAACTGGTCATCACCAGCAAGCGGCTGATGTTCGGTTCGCCGTCCAAGAACTTTGCATACTCGCCATCAAAGATCATGGACGTTCGCAAATTGAGCGGCGGGTTGGAGCTGCACGTCAACGGCCCCCGAGGCTCCGGACGCTATTATATGAACGACGCCGAGGAATGCGAGGCCATCCTCGTCGGCGTCGTGAGGAAGCACAAGTATCTGCTGAGCTCTAGCTACACGGTCACACGGACCCGTCACATCCCGGACGACGTCAAACGCGAGGTCTGGGACCGCGACGGCGGCCGATGCATCCGGTGCGGTGCGACGGAATACCTGGAGTTCGACCACATCATCCCACACGCCCGCGGTGGGGCGAACACGGTCAAGAACGTCCAACTCCTCTGTCGCGGTTGCAATGGCGAGAAGAGCGATCGAATTTAGGAAGAGTGACCCGCATCCCTATCTCGGTCCGTGGACATGATGAGCGGGCGCCCGCGGCCAGTGTCGGGACATGAACAGCGACGGCGTGGGATTCGCAATCCGGCGGGTGCCCCAGGAGGATTGCAAAGTCGATTGCGGACCAATCGTGGGTGGCCCTCCCGGAGTCTTTGACCGGCGCGGCGCACGACCAGGACGGGTTGACTACACCCGTCGCGTCGTTTGGGGGACACCGTTCCCAGCCCCGGACGGGGCGTTGAGTCGTTAGCCAGGGGTGTGAACCCCTGGTATCCGGCGCACAACAAAAGACACAAGCCCCGGAGGGGCGACAGTACGCATCGCGAGGACTCGCCGCCCCATTCGGGGCTAAGAGAGCGTTCTTTGATGTCGGTTCTTCCAGGGGTTGACACCCCTGGCTAACGACTCGCCGCCCCATCCGGGGCTCAGAATGGCCACCAACGACACCCCCGAAATCCACGACGGTTAGCGACTTTGCAATCCTCCTGACAATCGCCGCCGCCTTGAGGTAGAAGCGACCGATACCTGGTATATTATGCTGTTTTCGGTGACTCGTCGCCGGAACGTGTGACTTGTCCTGATCCCACTCGCATCAGAGCGGGGAAGCTCGTCATTTCCACACCACCAGGTTTTGGGCAGAACGCGACGTCGCCATGGCACTCACCCCGCGCCCACTCAAACAGTACCACGTCTTCCTTGCCTCGCCCGGCGACGTCAGCGCGGAGCGGCAGCACGTCCGCAAGTTCTTCGACGACTACAACCGCCACACGGCTCCCATCTGGAATGCGCGGTTCGAGGTCATTGACTGGGAAAACTACGCGACGATCGGCGTGGGCCGGCCGCAGGAACTCATTACCCGGCAAACCCTGGAGAAACATCGGAAGTCGCTTGCGCTCGTCGTGGGCATCATGGGCCAGCGGTTCGGAACGCCGAGCGGCAAGGCGGAATCGGGCACGGAAGAGGAGTTCAACTGGGCGCTGGAGGCCCACCGGGGGACGGGCTCTCCGGAGATCAAGTGGTTCTTCCGCAAGACCGCAACGTTGGAAATCCCGTCCGATCCCGACGAGGCGGAGAAGGCGCTCGACCAGTGGAGAAAGGTCCGAGCCTTTCGCCAGCGAATGCAGGATTTGAACGACCCGGTCTTCTTCACGGAATACCCAAGCGCGGCCGGCTTCGCCGACGTCTTCGGAGCGTACCTCAACCGATGGCTGGCGGACCCGGCTCGGCCATGGGCGGCGGAGCGTGCGGCCCAGGTCGCATCCGGCGGGGTGGTTGTGGCACTCCCCGCCGAGTTCGATGCGGAGGGCTACCAGGCGGCGGTGCTCAAGCGGTTCGACAAGCTCAACTTCGAGATGCTCGACACGACGGGCGCGTTCTACAGCGGAGTCCGGTTGTGGAGCGTCTTCGTCCCGCAGTCGGCGCGGGAATGCCACAAGTACAACCCGCGGCTGCTCGAGATTCCCAAGGAACACCAGAAACGCCTGCTGGAAGCCGGCGAGATCAGCGCCAAGGAACTCGCGGAGACCGAACGTCAGGCCGACCGGCTGCGGCAGGAGTACTTCAACCAGCCGCTCCGCCCGGTGCTGGATGTCGTCGACGAGGCCCTCGGCGCCACGTCGGCGCGGGGCGGGCAGAGGCTCGTGATCCTGGGCGATCCGGGTGCGGGCAAGTCGTCGCTGGTGCGGTACCTGGCGCTGCGCTGGGCGCGCATCGCCGAGCCGACCGTTCGCGACACGCAGCCGATTCCGCTGGTGATCGACCTGCGCGAATACGGCCGTTGGACGTGCGACGGGCAGAAGGGGTTTGTCCGGTTCCTGGAAGAAAGCCCCGCCTGGCACAAATGGCCCCGCGGCCTGCTCGACCGGCTGCTCGGGCAACCCGGCCGCGTCGTGCTGCTGCTCGACGGGTTGGACGAGATCTTCAGCGTGCCCGCGCGCGAGGCCGTCCTGAACGACATCCAGCGGTTCAGCAGCGAGTCGGCCCACACGCCGATGCTGGTGACCTCGCGCGTCGTCGGCTATCCGCCGCAGCGGCTCCGCGACGCCGACTTCCGTCACTTCATGCTCCAGGACCTCGACACGGATCAAATCACCACATTCATTGAACATTGGCATGCGGAGACCTTCGACGGCCCGGAGCAGGCGGCGCCGAAATGCGAGCGGCTGAAGAAGGCCATCCACGATTCGAGGGCGATCGCCCTGCTGGCGGGCAATCCGCTGCTCCTCACGATGATGGCCATTCTGAATCGCAACCAGGAATTGCCGCGCGACCGGGCCGACCTGTACGCCCAGGCGTCCCGGGTGCTGCTACACCAATGGGACACCGAACGAGCGCTGGTCGACTTTCCGGGGCTGAGCGTCGAGATCGGCTTGCGGGAAAAGACCGACATCCTCCGCCGCGTGGCGTTCCACATGCAAGCCGGACCGGGCGGTCTGAAGGGGAACATGATCGACGGCGACACGCTCACCGACGTCATCGAGAATTACTTGCGCGAGGAGCTCTATTTCGACCAGGCTCGCGCCGCGGCCCGCGCGGTGGTCGAGCATCTGCGGCTGCGCAACTTCATCCTCTGCTTCGTGGGGGCGGACAGTTACGCCTTCGTCCATCGCACGTTCCTGGAGTACTTCTGCGCTTTCGAGTTCGTGCATCGGTTCAACGTCGCGAAGACGCTAACCCTCGACGGCCTGATCGCCCTGTTCGACGAGCATTGCCGTCAGGACGAATGGCGCGAGGTGCTGCGGCTGATCTGCGGTCAGATTGACGAGGCGTTTGTGTGCCAGATTATCGAACGGCTGGCGACCCGGATGGATTGGGAGACGTGGATGACTACCACGCCGCTGCTGGAACTCCCATTGGCGATCGAGTGTGCGGCGGAAGTGCGAAGCCCGGCCAAGTTAGTATCGGCGATCGATGTTCTGCTGGAAAGTATCATTCGCTGCGCATCTAACGACGGTACTGCAGAGCTTTACGATTTCTTTGTCGACAAGATTCTTCCGGCGAGCCGGGAACTTGGCGGACGGTGGCTGACAAGCGAGCCACTCGGCGAGCGTGCCTTCGAGGTCGCGGAGGAATTGGCTGATTTTATAGATATGTTATGGCTTGAATTTATTGCAATCGTCGATCCAGAGCGCTCGGTGATCGAGCGATTCCTGGGTCATTCGAGGTGGGGAGTCCGAGCGGGTGCATACCGCGCGCTCGGCGAGCACTGGCCCGACGTTGCGACGCGTTCGCTTCTCACCGAGCGTGCCATGCAGGATGACAACGACTTTCCCCGCAGCGCCGCGCTTCAGGCGTTGGCCAGCAAGTGGACCGACGACGACACGCGCGCACTGCTCGCACAGCGCGCCGTCCAGGATGACCACTACGCTACCCGCAGCGCCGCGCTTCAGGCGTTGGCCAGTACGTGGCCCGACGACGACACGCGCGCACTGCTCGCACAGCGCGCCGTCCAGGATGACAACGACTTTCCCCGCAGCGCCGCGCTTCAGGCGTTGGCCAGTACGTGGCCCGACGACGACACGTGCGCACTGCTCGCACAGCGCGCCGTCCAGGATCCAGACGATGAGGTCCGGGGCCAAGCGTTTTCCGGGCTGGGCAAGATGCACTCCGAGTTTGGCCGCATCCTGCCGACGCAAGATCTGGATGGCATAGCGCCGTATCTCGATCCGCTGCAACCGATCTTCCGCGACCACATCGAAAGGGCAGCCAAACGAACCAACATCCGCCGCGAGGACATCGACGCTCAGGTGGCATCGCTCTCGGCCCACGTGGGCTGGGATATCACCCGCGGCGCGGCACCATCGGGTCAAAAGAAGGTCCGGAGCAAACGTCCTCGAAAAGGCCGTCAACGCGATCCATGAGCGGGAAAACGGGATGGAATTTCCCCCTCGTGCTGCCGAGAACGATCGTCGGCGATGGGCCAAAGGTCGCAATGCCCATCAACCGAAATGGCGTCAGGGTGCGCCGGCAGGCGACGCGTTGAAAGCCCGGTGCCTCGTCGGCAACGGCGTGGCGCGCCCCCGTTCCGGGATGGTCGTCGACCCTTTCGGCCTCTGGCGCGGCTGGCCATTCAAAGAGGGGAGTTGTTCGGGCGCGTTCTGAAGTTAAGTGCCAGGCAGAATTCTCCCGCGAGACAGCCTTCCGGCGACACAAAAGAAGGACGACCGCTCTCTTTTCACGTGCAGTGCGATAAACTAAAATAGTGGTAATAGCCGGGAGCTTACCCGGCTCTGCCGCAAGTGGAGCCAATCATGCCCTTACTCCGTTTGAACTCACTGTCCTATTCCGAAAGACTGGATCAGCCGAAGCAGTGGATCTTGGACGGTCTTCGACTTGGCCAGACGAACCTGCTGGTAGGTATCAACTCTACCGGCAAAACCAGAACTCTCAATGTTATCCATAATCTATCAAGGATGATTTTGCTGCACAACAACTTTCGCTGCGCAAACGCAAATTACAATGTCTTATTCAAAGGCGATGATATTTCTCTGCGTTACCTTGTACGGGTCGAGAACGGGAAGGTCATGCAAGAAGAAGTCGAATTGAACAGCAAACGCCTACTATCGAGAGGAGAGGGTGGAGAAGGCGAAATATTCGCGCAAGAGGAAGGCAAGAACATAAGATTCAAGCCGCCCGAGAACGATCTCGCGGTGGTGGCGCGTCGTGATTCGCTTCAGCACCCCTTCCTTGAACCGCTGCACGAATGGGCAGAGGCCGTCCGCCATTACACGTTTGGGACACATCTCGGAAAAGACCATCTTGCTGCATTTGTGAAAGGGGCACCTGAAGCCGATGAACGAAACGCTAACTTCGTGGTCGCAATTTTCCGCAAGGGGCTGACGAGGTTTGGCGACGACTTCGTTGCTGCCGTCACGAGGGACATGACGGGAATGAACTATGACATTGAAACGGTCGGATTGTACCCTCCCGACGGCGTGACAGTAATGAACTCAACCGGCCCAATGGAATTGGTCGGATTAGGGGTCCAAGAGCAAGGGGTAAGTGGTATTGTCGATCAAAATGACATGTCGCAAGGAATGTTTCGTGCATTGTCAATCATTACACAACTCAATTATTCTCAAATGACGCAACGCGCGAACTGTATTCTCATTGATGATATCGGCGAAGGGCTCGACTTCGACCGCACCGTTCGCCTGATTGAACTGCTGAGAAAAAAGGCCCAGCAGTCCCAATTTCAGCTAATCATGACTACGAACGACCAGTTCGTCATGAACCATGTGCCACTCGAGGACTGGTCGGTTCTCAAAAGGCGTGGCGACCATATTAGCGTTATGAATTACGACAATTCAAAGGAACTCTTTGATGAGTTTAAGTTCGTTGGCCTAAGCAATTTCGCGTTTCTTGAACTGGGTTTCGCTGAGGGACTACGCCCGGAGGAACTGCCGTCCCATGAGTAAAATGGCGATCTTCGCTGAAGGATATACGGAAGTCGTTTTTGTCGAGAGACTAATTAACGAACTGGCCAATCAAAACCATGTCCGTATTGACGTTCGGGCTGTTCGTGGCGGGACGAACGTCAGGAGAACGTGCCGCCTGGTTAGAGCGGGGATGCCTCATCCCCAGCAAAACCGGTTTGTACTGATTTACGATTGCGGCGGAGATGTCGCGGTCAAGACAAGGATGATGGAGGAATACGACAATCTTATTAAAGCATCTTATGTAATCATAATATGCCTGAGGGATGTAAGACCAAAATATCAGCTCGGTGACGTGCATCTTTTAAGGCAATCCCTTCCATTGTATGTGAAGACGAGGCCGGTAACAGTTCACTTCTTGCTCTCAATAATGGAAATTGAGGCGTGGTTCTTGGCCGAGGCGACTCACTATGAACGAATTGATCCATCCATCACCATTGAAGTCATCAAGAATACTTGCGGCTTCGATCCAGTAATTGACGATATGCAACTGAGACCGTTTCCTGCGAATGATCTGAACAATTGCTATTCTATAGGTGGAAAAATCTATGAGAAGGCAAACCCGGCCAATACCGTCGCGAGTTTGGATTACAATGAAGTCTGCCTCAACATAGCGCCTAAGTTTAACGATCTTCAAAGACTGATTGATCTTATTGGCGGTTTTCTATTCTGAAATTTTTGCATCGCCATACGCGTAAGTCTTGCCTTTGTCTGCTTCCGCCAGCAAACGGGCATGGCGAATTCGAGACTAGAACTGTGCGGTCGGCCTAGTCTGATGAGTCGGTTAATTCAATTTGCCACTTCTTTGCGCGCTCGGCCCGCGAGCCCGAGTGAATTGCCAGGGCTCGGTCCTCGGTCGTTGCGATGAGTCAGCAAGGGCCCGTCGTCCCACCATACGCGTTGACACGGTCTCGCGGCAGAAATGTGCGGATCGAGACGATCCCGCCCCGTCTCGGGGCTGGGTATCGCCGACCGAGGCATACGTCGACACGTGTCATGCCACGATGCGTGCGGCTTCGACCCGATACGCTTCGTCGTCTCAAGCGGGGAGGTTGGGCCTCGCGGGCGAACCATTCCGCCCCGGCTTCGCTCTCACGTGCCGAGGGAAAACGGGAACATAGCGATGATCGACCTCCGTCAATCATCACGATGTCGCCGTTTTCCCGTTCGAACGCTTTCCTGGTCAGGGGATCTCACCGGCCGCCCGGAGGTCGGCGACGGCCGCCTCCAGCGAGCTGGCGTACCGCAGCCCTGCCGCGGTCGCATCGGGGACGATGTCCGGGTGGAACACGGTCGCGTTCGGGGCGGCAAAGTCCGACCGGTTCGAGCTGACCAGCACCCGCGAGTTCGGATATCCCGCGGCCGCCGGCAGGGTGCTGAGCTGAAGGGCGTGGCCGAGGATGTGACCGTCTTTCACCGTCCCCTTCGCCGATGACGGCTTCTGCTTGGCCGCCACGCGGTCGATCGCCCAGGACATGCCCGCGTAATCACGGTCGAGTGTGTGGGCTGCCATCGACAGGTCGTGCGACAACGGCTCGAGCTCATCGACCAAGGTCCCGGGTGGGAGTACCGGAAGGGGCGGGGCCGGCTGCCCGAGATCGCCGGCGATTTGCCAGGTCGCGGTGAACGCCCGGATGCTGGCCTCGCCGTCCCGCCGCGCGGCCGGCAGGTTGTCGGCCCACTCGCCGGGCACGATGTCCTGAACGAAGAGCCGAACCGTCGCGGACGCCGCCAGCGCCCGGAGCTCGACGCCCGCTCGGACCGCCGCGGTGAGGTCGCGCAGCGGTGCCCGGACAATGTCGAGCAACGTGCAGGTGTCCAGGAAGAGGATCGGTCGGGGGGCAGCGCTCAAGTCTGTCGCGGCCTGGGCCAGGGTCGTCATGGGGCCATGACGGCCAGCCGCTTGGCCAGCCACTCGGAGTCCGCAAAAAACCGGCCGGCGAGTGCCGCGACGGCCTCCGGCTCCCACCCGCTGTCCGCAAGCCACCGGCCTAACTCAGCCCGGTCGATGGCGACCTGCTCGGCCAGGCAGACGGAGACGAGCTCATCCCACAGCCCTTGCGCCCGGTCCGTGAGTGGCCACTCCCCGTCGACCGTGTCCGCGAGCCGGGTGAACAGCATTTCGGCGGTGGGGGTGACGGCGCTCCGCGGGCCGAACGCGGGCCGTGTGCAGCGGACGCCGGCCGCACGGGCGGCGGGCAGCACGCAGCCATCAGCGAACTCGGCGACCAGCCGGCCGATCCGTCCTGCGTCGTCCGAGGGCGGATGGCGGAGCACCTGGACCGGGCCGCCGCGCACCCGAGTTTCCGTCACCCGCTGGAGCCAGACCCGCACCGCCGCATCCCCCGCCCGGTCGAACAAGTCGCAGCGGATGCGGTCCGGCCGCAAGCGGGTCCGCTCGTACTCATGGTCGCGAACCCAGCCGGGCGATAGCGTCGCGTCAATCGCTCCCAGGAACCGGTCGACAGCAGCCGGGTCACCCCGGTACAGCGAGGAACGCCAGTCGCGTAGCGGGACGAACGGGTCGACCACAGCCATTTGCGCTCCTCCGAATGGGCATACGCGGGTCATTATACAACACCGGCTTCCGGCGCAGTAGGCTCGCCCCTCGGTTCGCCGCCGCCCGC
>JARLIH010000001.1 GCA_031291845.1 Isosphaeraceae bacterium
GCCTTCGGCCCTCGTGTCGGTCATACCGTTGGTCGTCGTACTCGCGGCCAACTTCATTTTGAGCCGTACGTCGTTGTCAGTCGCGACGTGGTACACGGCGGAATCACTCAAGAACGACTTCCCGTCAGCAAGTGTGTCAGCCGCGGCCCCAACGTGGGCACTCATCGTTTCGCTCGTCCTGGGCATCGCGGCCACACTGGTCATTGGTGGCAGGCGCTGGCGTGATCGCCTCACCCCCGCGCTTTCCGCGGCCACGACGGGTGCGCTGCTGGCGATCTTCAACACGGCCTCTGAGGTTGGCTTTGGAAATACCGTGAAAACGTTGCCGGGATTCCGCGTGATCCAGGGTGGGGTCTTCCTCGTGAGCCGATACGTGCTCGTCTCCGAAGCGGTCGCCGTGAACGTGCTGGCCGGCATCACGGGCTCAGCTTCGGGGGGACTGTCGATCGCCCTCGACGTGATGGGGACCCGCTACCTGGAACTGGCGCACGCTCAGGGCATCAGTCCCGAACTGCTGCACCGGATTGCCGCGATGGCGTCCGGCGGGATGGATACGCTGCCGCACAATGGGGCTGTGATCACCTTGCTGGCGATCACCGGGCTCACGCACCGGCAGTCTTACGGGGACATATTTGCGATCACGGTCCTGAAGACCGTAACGGTTTTCGCACTTGCGTTCGTGGTCTCGTCCGTCCCCTGAATGCCGGGGTCCAGTTCCGATTGCTTCAATCCTCGATGGCAACCTTTGCCTCGTCCGAGTTGGCCCGGAGCTCCGGCGCATACATCCCGTAGCCGACCGTAGGCAGCACGGAAAACTTGCCCGGCACTTCGGCCCGCAGGCGATAGCGCACGCTGTGCCGGCCGCGGGCGAGCGTACGCACGAAGAAGCAAACCTTCTGGTCCCGTAGCTCCATGTAGGCCCCGAGGTCGTTGCCGTTGTAGCCGCTTCGAACGTCGATCGGCTCGAACCCGGCGGCCTTCATGTCTTCGAAGAGGAGGTACTCGTAGTCGTTCTTGCTTTCGATCTCGAGCTCGACCTCGACGAGGTCGCCGCTCTTCAGTGCGGAGAGATCTTTGAGCGCTTCACGCGGCTCGCGCGACTGCTTCTGATCGACGACCTGTCCGCGCGCCCCGGCGACGTGCTCGGTCCGCGTCTCCGGGTGAACGCGATAGAGCTTGCGGCTTACCTTGATTTCGAGCCCGGTCCCCCGGATCGGGTCCTCAAGGGTGAAATAGCTCAAGTAGGCGTTGAAGTAGACCGGGCCGCGTCCCTCACGCTGAATTTCGAGCGTGTGCTCGCCGGCCGTGATCTCCTCACCGGTGAGGACGAGGGTGTTGTCGAATTGAAACAGGTTCGCGGGATTGATCTTCACCTGCTTCCGCGGCTTGCCGTCGAGGCTGATCGAGAGGACCATTTCGGGGCGGTCCTCGCCGCTGGCCTTCAGGTAGTCGGCCATGGCCTCGATGCAAAGGGCGGTGTCGCGGGTGCTGTTCCAGTACGTTGCGTGCTTGCGGTTGTTGAGCAAGTACTTGACCAACGCGGGCGCCGTCTCGCCTTTGGGGTCGGTGCGGGTCAAGAGCTCGAGGTAATAGGCCTGCGTCTCGGTCTCGCTGCCGAACCAGAACCACCAGGGGGTGTTTTGCGGCAGGCGCAGGTACGCAGTCTGGTTCTCGGGGTCCTTGACCAGGTATTGCTCGATGTTGTGCAGGACCTGGGCGAGCGCGTCCTTTTGTCCCAGCTTCTCGAGCGCGAGGCCGAAGAGCGTGAGCCCGTACACCGAGAGGTGCGGGCGGTCGCGTTCCAGAAAGGCAAGCATGTCGCGGTCGAGCACGTCGGCGTCGTTGAGGACCATGAAGACGAAGGCGTCCAGGTTGTCGGCCCGCGCTTTGGAGGGCTCGACCTTCGCGGCGGCGTTGCGGAGGCGGCGGACTTGCTCGGCCTGGTAGCCTTTGAGCCAGTCGACCGCGCGTTCGTAAATGCCGGGCTCGAGCGCGACGTCGTTGCGCCGGGCGGTCTGTAGGCCGTGGACCACGAGCGCGGTGATGTGGGCGTCGGGGTGCTCGCCGAAGCCGGAGAACCACCCCCAAGCGCCGCTGGAAAGCTGCATGGCCGTCAGGTCCTTTAGGCCCTCACGGACCATGGTGCGCACTTCGTCCTCGTCGAAGACTGGATTCCGCGGGGAGCGCTGCCACTGCGCGGCGCGCTGGGCGGGATCGCCGATCTCCTGCGCGTTCAGGTTGTTTCGTTGCTCGCGGAGAGCCTTCAGGTCGACTCCCATCCGACGAAGCACCCCCTGGGCGATCACCGTCGGCAAGAAACGGTTCAAGGTCTGTTCGGTGCAGCCGTAGGGATAGTCGGCGAGGTAAGGGATCGCGTCGACCATCGCGCCGGCGAGGGTCGGGGAGTAGCGGATCTCGAGGCGCGAGTCGGCCGGTCGCCGAGCGTCCGGGACGCGGAATGTGATCTTGGCCGCGTTCGCTTCGGGGCGGACCGAGCCGGCGAACGATTCGGTCTTGGGCAGGCCATGGACGAGCGCGGGGAACCGCATCTCGGCGGCGTCCGACTCTTCGTCGGTCAGCGCTTTCATGCGGACGACCGCCTCGCCCTCGGCCGTGACGCGAACCCGCCAGTCGACCCGTTGCTCGCCGCCGGCCTTCACACGGACGGTGCGGGAAAGTGCTTCCAGCGGCTCGATCACTTTGCCGTCCAGCTCCAACACCGCGCGAACGTCCTTATCGGTCTTCAGTTCGTTGTGAATATTGGCCGACAACACGACCTCGTCGTATTGGACGAAGAAACGCGGTGCCTGGATGCGAATCAAAAGGTTCTTGGCCGTAACGACCTCGGCCTCGCCCTGTCCGACCTGGGTATCCGTGCCCATGCCCCAGGCGCGGAGCTTCCAGCCGGTCAGGTTCTCGGGCATCTTCAGGGTGACCTCGGCCAGACCTTGGCTGTCGGTCGTGAGCGTGGGAGCCCAGAACGCGGAGTCGGCGAAGTCGCGTCGAATGATCGGTTGTGCTTCGGCGGCGCATGGTGCAACGTCGGCCGACATCACTACAGCACCATCAGCGCGCGCGGGAGCAGCGGCCATCGGGGCGGGAGCGGTCTTGTGGAATCGACCCATGTCCGACTCGGTCCTCGTCATGCCTCTCTCGACGAGGCGGCCTCCGCCGAAACCCCGTGCGGGGCCGGAGGTTGGCTCGAACGCCGCTAAGTTCTCGTCGTTCTTGTCCCAGACGGCCTCATCACCGAAGACGCCCAGACTGTTCATGACATCTTTCACATCGGCGACGAGGTTCCCGCATGCCAGATCCAGGTTTGTTTCGCGCTGAGGCTGGTGGGCGCGGCGCCATTTCCAGAAGAAGGAGCGGATCTCGGGGACGTTCGTCCCCCCCGCGATGTACTCGAGCGCCTTGTCGTACATCGTCAGGACCGCCGAGCCGACGAACGGCTTGCCCGCCTCATCCGACAGCTTGACGCGCACCTTGGCGGGTGCCCCCGGCTTGTAGGATTCCTGGGACGGCGCGACCTCGACGTTGAGCGTCTTCTTTTGGGGCGGAACGATCACCTCGGTGAATTCGTCGTGGACCTTGCCGTTGGAGACGGTCAGCGCCTCGACGAAGAAGTTCGGCATGTCCTGCTGCGTCACGCCGATCTCGTGAACGGTGCTCTTACCGGTAAGGCGCAGCACTTTCGTCGGCAGCACCGCGCCGTTGACCGCGCGCACGAAGAGCACGACCGTGCCGCCCGGGCGATTGGTGTTGACCATCAGCCTGACGGTGTCGCCCGGGGTGTACTCCCGCTTGTCGGGGACCAGCTCGAGGTCGTTGAAACGGAAAGCCTTCCCGTCGAATCCATCGCCGCGGACGATGAAGACGTAAGCCCCTTCTGCGCTCCGGCCCTGGGCGTCGGTGAGGGAGTAAGCCAACCGGTACTGGCCCGCCTTGGCGGCCTGGAGCGTCAAACGCGCGCGGCCGGCGTCGTCGGTGTCGAGGGCCCAGGTCTCGACGACCTTTTCGACGGGCGCGTTGCCGTCGTAGTGGACCTCGCGGAGCTCGGCCTTACCCTTGCCGCGGATCGGCTTCCGGTCGAGTGATTGCGCCTGGATGTGCGCCTCGACCTGCTGCCCCGTCCGGTAGTAGGCCCGATCGAGCCAGACGTAGACGCGGAACGGCTTGCGGGCTACGAGCACGCTTCCGCTGCCGACGATCGTCCGGCGCGAGGCGTCAACGACCTCGGCCGTGACCTCGTACTTGTGGTCCATGTCTGGATGATTGGCGAGCGCGGGCCCGGTGTCGATCTTGATGGCGACGGTGCCGTCGGGTCCGATCGCCGCCTCGTCCTGCGCGACGATCTCGGGGGGCTCGAAGCCGAAGTGCATCCCAGGCTGCCGTTGGGATACCGTCCAGCCCCACGAGCCCCAGCCCGGATACCACGCATAATTCCGGGCAACCCATCCGTATCCCGACCCATAGAGCCAGTCCCAAGGACCAGCGGGGAACCAATCGGCGTCGTGCCGGGTGCGCGTCACCTTGTAGACGACCTTCGCGTCCTTGACCGGGCCGCCGAAGAGGTACTTGGCGTGCACGACCACGGTCACCTTCTCACCGAGCTTCACGGGCTCCGCGGGCGCGTCGACGGTCACCTCGAATTCGGGCTTCTTGTACTCTTCAACCCGGAACGACTGTCCTTGAAGCCCGTCGATGAAGAGCACGTACGAGCCGAGCGTCGCATCTCTCGGCAGTGCGAATTCACCGTCGAAGCCGCCGTAGTCGTCGGTCGTGTATTGCCGCTCGAAGATCGTCTCCCCTTTCGGGTTGTTGATCTTGGCCTGGAACGGCCGGCGCGCCGTCGCTGGCTCGTCACCCCCGGCGTAGCGGGCGTGGCGCACCCAGAACTTGAACTTCACCGGCTGTCCCGGGCGGTAGGCGGGCCGGTCGGTGATCACGAAGCTCTTGACCTGGTCTTCCACCGCGTCGTTTGCGTTGGGGTGCCAGACCTGGCTGAATCCCAGGAAGGCCAGCCGTCCCGCATCCGTCCTGGCGATCGCCAGCCATTGTGAGTCGGGCGTCAACACTTTGTCGTTCAGGACGATCAAGCCGTTGGCGTCGGTCGCCTGGGTGAAGTCGCGCGTCACCGCCCGATGGACGCCGCGTCCCGGGTTCACGGCTTCCCAGCGGAAGCCGAAGAACTCGACGTTCGCCCGGGCCACGGGCTCGCCGCTGACGGCGTCGGCCACGAAGTACAACATGCCGGACGGCGTCGGCTTCTTGACGATCGCGGAGTCGGCGACCCAGAGGATAATGCGGCTCGTGTTGCCGTCATCCATGCGCGCCGTGAGGAAATAGGCGCCGGCTTTCTTGAGCGGGGTTTCGAGCGTGATCCGTCGGTCCCGGTGCGCGGGCCGCGGGTCGAGCGCGACGTCCCACGCGGCCACCCGCGCGCCCAGGAGTTGTTGCTCGTGCTGATTGACGACCCGGAAGCCGATGTTTGCAAGGTTGATCTTGTTCCAGTCGAACTGGTTGTTGTTCTGGAGACCCTTCAAGTAGGCCTTGACCTCGTCGAGGAGCTTCGGAATGGTGATCTCGTGGGCCTCGAGGTGGACCTTCTTGCCGTTACGGTAACGAAACGCGATCGTTGCCGCAGTTCCGGCCGGTTGCGTCCCTTCGGGCTGGAACTCGCCCCAGTTGCCGACGATCTGCCGCAGGCGTTCCTTGCGGTAACCCTGGGGACCCGGCCCATAACGAGCGATCGCTCGCTCCCAGGTCGCGGCGGCTTTCGGGTACTGGCGGCGGTCTTCGAAGATCTGGCCGAGCGCGTCCAGGGCGGCTGCGCCGAACGAACTTTGAGGGCCCTCGCCGATCTCGCGGTAGATCTTGATCGGATTGAACTCGTCGGGGAGCCGTAACCGCTTGGTTCCCGTGGCAAGGCGCGCGATCGTCTCGTCGTCGTTGAGTGTACCGAGCGCATACGGACCGCTCTCGTTCTCCCGGCCGTCGTCATTTGTCGGCCCGGTTGGCAGTCCCTCGGAAGCCATCGTCTGGACGCCGAACTGGCTCTGGCAGAAGCCGGCGATCAGCGATCGGGCCTCGTCGCGGCGACCTGGGTCCAGTTCCGACCCGCGGGCGAGTAGCCAGCGCCAGCGTTCGCCATCGTTCGTTGCGGCCCCATACGTCTTCGGCGCGTGGTAGTACACTGGCTGGCCGTCGTCACCGACCGGAGCGCCGATCGCTCCCTCGCCGCGCTGGTAGCCTTCTTCGTAGTCCGGCAGTTCCTTGAGGTCCGTCAGGGTCTGAAGCCGCCAGCCCGACTGGCCGCCGAGCAGGACGCGTGCGAATTCGAAGTGCAGGTCCGCCGCCGCCACGCGATCCGGATCGTCGCGGGCGAGCTCCTGGGCCTGGGTGAGCCACTGGAGCGCGCGCACACGATCGCGTGCCGCGCTGCCGACGTAGCGGCCGCCCCCTCGGTTCCAGCCTCTCTGAAACTTCCCGCTTATGATGAACCCGTAATGCTCGCCCTCGGCCAGCGTCTGCGCGGCAGCCATCAGAGTGCGCCATTGGTTCTTGTGGGCGTCGACGACCGCGTCGCGCAGCTCGTCCACCTCCTGGTTGCGTCCCAGACGCGCCAAAGCCCTGATCGCCCCCTTCAGGTCCGTGCCGGCGAGGGCCGGGTCGTTTTCGGGGTCGAGCGCAAGCAGGCGAAAATCGTCATATGCATCCTTATAATTGCCTTGCTTCTCGGCTTGCGCTGCTCGTGCGCGACGGGCGTCGCGCGATGGGTTAGGGGCGGACATCACGGCCATCGTGCTGACTCCCAGGACGAAGATCGCCGCCAATAGCTTACGCATGGGACTCGTGCCTCGAAGTGTGACTGTACGCCGACGTGCGGGGACTGGAACGCTCTGCTTTTCCTCGAGCCGAACGGCTACCGGGTATAACGCACGAGCGGGGAACATCTTGGACGGTTCCCGGAAATAACGGCGTAGCGCGCAGAGACCTAGCGATCGGTCCCGGCGATCGTCACGAGCTCGACAGCGACGTGACGGCAGCCACGGCTCCCAGAAGCGAGCGACGCAACGACACCAGGACCCCGATGGCGGTTTCGATCCAGGTCTCTCGCGCGTGCGGCTGTTTGGGTTACAATAGCCCGCCCTCGCGGACCACATCAAGCACCACCCCGGTTCATTAGGCCCGCGCGGAGATCGTCCATGGCCCATCAAACAAGGATCGCTTCCGTGTCATTTCTTGGACGCCTCGGCGAATTGCTCGCTTTGATCACGCTCTTCGCGTCCGCCGCCGGAGCCGCGGAGGAGCGGTTTGACCTCGTCCTGCGCAACGGCCGGGTCGTCGACGGCACGGGTGCGCCATGGTACCGGGCCGATGTCGCGATCCGGCATGGCCGCATTGTTGCAATCGGACGTCTGGGGGAGGCCGAGGCAACTCGAGCGATCGACGTCTCGGACCTGTACGTCGCCCCCGGTTTCCTCGACATGATGGGGCAGACGGGGGCCGCGTTCCTCAAGGATCCGAGGAGTGCGGACAACCTCTTGTTCCAGGGAATCACGACGCTCAACGCGGGCGAAGGGCAGTCCGACGCGCCCCTTGTGGGCAACGAGGCCGAGGCCGCCGGCTGGCGAACGATGGCGCAGTTCGTCGAGCGGCTCGAAAAGGCGGGCATGCCGATGAACGTCGTGCAGACGGTCGGCCACACGCAGGTCCGGCGCATCGTCTTGGGGGATACCGACCGCAAGGCGTCGGCCGAAGAGCTCGAGCGCATGAAGGCGCTGGTCGAGGAGGCGATGCGCGCGGGAGCGATCGGCCTGTCGACTGCGCTGATTTATCCCCCGGCCGTATATGCGCCGACGGACGAGATCGTCGCGCTCGCCCGCGTGGCCGGCAAGTACGGGGGAGGCTATTACACGCACATGCGGAACGAGGGGGACCGTCTGCTGGAAGCGATTGACGAAGCACTCCTGATCGGCCGCGAGGCCGGCACACCGGTGCACATCTTTCACCTCAAGGCCGCCGGCCGCGCGAATTGGCCGAAGATGGACCAGGCGATCGCCCGCATCCTGGCCGCACGGGCGTCGGGGCAACAAGTATCGGCGGATGTCTACCCTTATGTCAACAACGGCTTGGGGATCACCGCGCTGATTCATCCGCGGCATTCCGCCCAAGGTTCCGACGCCCTGCTACGGAAGCTGACCGATCCCGATGCGCGTGCGACGATCCGTCGCGAGATGGAGTCGGAGACGGGGTGGGAAAACTGGTTCCGGCACGTCGGGTCCGACTGGGAAAACGTCGTGCTCGTTCAGATCAAGGGGGAGGCATACGTCGGGAAGGGGGGACGCTCGCTCGGCGCGATTGCGCGCGAGACGGGTCGGGATCCCTGGGACCTCTTCTTCGAGGTTGCCCGGAGCGGGGCCAACGCGTTGCCGCAGAGCATGTCCGAGGCTAACGTGATTAAAGCGCTGCGCCAGGAGTTCGTCTCCGTCTGCACCGACATGGGCCCGCTCGGCGGTGCGACCGCCCTGGTTCACCCGCGAGGGGCGGGCGCGTTCCCTCGGGTGCTCGCCCGTTACGTGCGGGAACTCGGCGTGCTGTCGCTCGAGCAGGCCGTCCACCGGATGACTGCGGTCGCGGCCAACGACCTGCTCCTCTACGACCGTGGCCGGATCGCCCCGGGAGCGGCGGCCGACCTCGTGGTCTTCGACTTTGATCGCGTGCGCGACCGCGCGACGTTCGCCGAACCGACCAGGACACCTGAGGGCATCCTTCATGTGGTCGTGAACGGACAGGTCGTGGTCGAGAACGGTCGTCCCACGACCCTCCGCCCCGGCCGGGTGCTGCGCAGAACGGGAAGTCTCGCGCCGCCGGTCAGCGTCTCCCCGTAGGAAAACGTGGGCCGACGCCGGGCCAGTCACCGCATTAACTGAGGAAAGACGCAATTCCAGACAAACGCAACGGATGACTTACGGAAGTTCGAGCGAGTTGATACGATCGGGATGCGTGATCTCGATCGAAACCGTAGTTTCTCGTGGGGATGGGCGCTTCACCGGCCGGCCCGTCCGAGGAGTCGAGAACGATGGCCCGCGACGAGTCCCAGAACACCGATCGGCGCACATTTCTCCAGGCCGGCGCCGTCGCTACGGCCTCGGCCCTGAGCCTGAACGCCGGCGCGCCGGCTCAGGACGCCCCCGCGAAGGTGGCCGCGATCCCCACGCGACCGCTCGGCAAGACCGGCGTGAACATCACGATGCTCGACCAGGGAGCGGTGCGGACGCAGAACCTGGAGGGCATCTTCCGGCTGGCGTTTGCCAACGGCATCCGGGTCTTCGACACGGCCAAGGTCTACGGCTCCGAAAAAGACTTCAAGAAATGGTTCGAACACGTCCCCGAGGTCCGCAAACAGATCTTCCTCGTCACGAAGGACATGCCGAGGACCCCCAAGCAGATGTTGGGGATGCTCGACCAGCGGCTCGCGACTCTCGGAACCGACTACGTTGACCTCTTCTTCATTCACGCGCTCGGCGACGATCACAGCCTCGACGCCGCGATCAACATGGTGACGGGGCAGGAATTCAAAGAGACCGCGGAGGCGATCCGGAAATCGGGCAAGGCACGGTTCGTGGGCTTTTCATCCCACAACAAGAACAGGGCCCCGATCATCGACGCGGCCGCCAGGGCGGGGATCGTCGATGCGATCATGCTCCAGTACTCGCCATGGCTCGAGAAGGACTCGCCGCTCAATCGCGCGCTCGACGCCTGCCACGAGAAGGGGATCGGCCTGATCACGATGAAGCAGATCGCCGGCCAGTTCTTTGGCGACCGGCCCAAGACGAACGTGCTCGACGAAGTGGTGAAACGCGTGCCGATGCTTGCCGAGAAGAAGCTCACCCCGTTTCAGGGGCTGCTGCACGCGATCTGGACCGACGAGCGGATCAGCAGTAGCTGCGTGTCGATGAAGAACACGGACCAGATTCGTGAGAATGCCGACGCCGCGCGCCGCTTTGAGCCGCTCAAGACGGCTGAGATCCAGCAACTGCGCGACGCGGCCCTGGCACACGGCCCGATGCTCTGCGCCGACTGCGACGGGCGCTGTTCGACCGCCGCCGGGACCACGGCCGAACTGGGCAACCTGACGCGGTTCCTGACTTACCACGAGCACCACGGCGAACGCGCTGAAGCCCGCCGGCAGTACGCGGCTCTCTCCGCCGAGGCACGCGACTGGTTGGGGGCGGATCTGGAGGCCGCGCGGGCCGCGTGCCCCAACCGCCTCGACTTCGTCACGCTATTGGCTGAGGTCGAGCGCCACCTGGCGTGAGTGCTTCCTATGGAGGACCGGCCATTGCTGGCCCTCCATTAGGATCGCTTCGCGTGCGTTGCTCGGCCGCCATCCGGCCGGCCCCATGATCAAGGCTGACTTTGCGCGCGCTGCGCAGCCAGCGAGGTAACGAACGCCTTCTCTTTCAGGTCGACGTAGGCGCGGTAACCCTCCGGGTCAATGAACGGGTTGGCCCCCGCGCCGGTCTTGTTCGCGCGCTCGGCCTTCTCGATCATCCCGTAGTATCCGCCGTGTGCGCCGAGAAAGACGTCGCAGGGGAGGCCCTTGAGGATCCGGAACGTCTTGGCGAAGTCGTCGGCGATTTCCGGGTAGTCCTTGTTGCCGACGAGCCGGTATCCCGGGTTGATGTTGGGGCTGCCGATGACGACGACATCGTAGGTCTTGCCGGCGTCAGCAACGCGCCAGGTCCACGTCGTGCAGCCGCGGGTGTGACCGGGCGTTTGCCGAGCGACGAGCGTGACGCCGCCGAGCTTGACCTCGTCGCCGTCTTTCAAGACGCGGTCGACGGGGCAGGGCTTCCAGCGGCTCTGCGTGTAGAGGTACTGGCCCTCGCCACCGGAAGCGATCACGGCGTCGTCGCCGTCCATGACGTAGACTTTCGCGCGTGTGAGCTCTCTGGCCAGGGCGTGTCCCGCGACGTGGTCGGAGTGGGCGTGGCTCGCGAGCAGTACCTTGATGTCGCGCAGCTTGAATCCGAGCGACTCGACTCCTGCGCGGATGAGCGGGACGGTTTCCTCGAAGCCACTGTTGATCAGGATGTGTCCTTCAGGTGTCGTGATCAAGTAACTTGCCAGGTCGTTCGACCCGACGTAGTAGACGTTGCCGATCACCCGGTGCGCGGGGAACGACTCGCCGGAGGGACCGGGGGCGACGAGCACGGTCAATGCCAGGACGGGAGCTAGCGCGGTCAACATGGGAGGAAGCCTCCAACGGGTTTCGGTCTTGCCTGTGCCGTCCGACAGGTTGACGCGAGCGCGGTCGGGGTGCAAGATGGAGCCCGATCCAATCAAATCGCGTGGGCGCTCCGGGGCGATGCCGATGCTCGCACTGCGGGCTGCATCGCTTTGTCTGGCGGGCCTGGTCCTTCCGGGACGTGGGACAACGATAGCGAGACCTCGGGCACCGGCAGCATCTTCACTGGGCAATAGTCGTACCTTCCGCTGCCCGCCCTGCTCGGTACACCCCCTGGTGACCAAATCGCAGGCCGCGCCGCTCGCCCGAGGCCGCCTAGCCACTCTGTGTGAGAGGTGGAGCGACGATGCCGCAAGTCGTTGGCGACACGGACAGCCGCCGAGGCGAGCGGTCGAAGACCCGCGCGCTGAAGGCTCGAGACCTGCGTGTAACCGTCGACCATCCGTTGGGCATCGACTCGATTGTCAGCCTTTCGAACGATAACGTCCGGCTGATGCGGCTCCTCCACGACGGAGCGCCGATGCGGAACCTGCGTGAACTGATGAGGAGTGGTCTGGGAACAAGTTCGCGACTTTGTTGACCGTCGCGGATTAGGCGGTGGAACACCGAGCGATACACTCGGAAGTCTCTGCCCCGCAAGGCGCAAAGTGCGAAGCGAACGCACGACCACCGTTCCGTTCGACCAGAAGCCCGTCCACCCAAAGGCACGGCTCGGCAACTTATTCCCGGCCTGTCTCTTGGGCAAACGAAGTGCCTGATCGGCCGGCTTGATCGGCAACAGGCCCGGTACTTCATACTCGCCGACGATCCGTCCTGTAAGAAATCACGGCGTTGTGTGTTTCCCCCTTGAGAGCGTCGCACTTGACCCCCAAAGTCAGGCGGGAACCGACTCACGTGGGACGCACTTGCCAACGCACGAAGAAAGAGGACTGAAGATGGTCCCTCAACGCGGCAGCCTCGCCCGTCGCCAGCCCGCGACCTTCGGTTCCGCTCGCCGTCCGGCAATGGGTTGCGAGGTGCTCGAGGGACGCTCGCTGCTTTCCTCCGTCAAGCAGGACGTCCTGCAACTGGTTCGCGACCTGAACGGACTCCATCAGAGTTCGAACGTGATCCTCGCCGAGGTCCAGGCCGTGACCGCCGACCTGAAGGCGATCGGGCAGGTCGCCACCAAGCCGGCCCCGAGCACGGTCGCCGCCCTCAAAGCCGAGGTCCGCGTCGTCATCGCCGACGGGACCATTACCCCAGCCGAGGCCGTCGCCCTCGAGAAGGACGTGTCGGCCGTCCTCGCCAGCGCGAACGTACCGTCATCGTTGGCGCAGCAGACCGCGTCCGACATCCACGCAGTGATTACCTCGAGCGGGATTTCCAAGCAGGACGTAAATACGATCCTGGGAGACGTCGAGGCTATCCTGACCGACCTAGGCTCAATGAAGAAGTAAGATCGCCTCGGCCGGTCCGTTCGCGGGACCGGACGGCGCCGGCTCGGGGGCCGACGACATTGGGTGTCCCCTATCGTCTCAAAGTGATCGACCGCAACACCGAGGCCGCGCGTCCCTCGGGCATCGACGGACATGTGTCGGGAGCCGAGTCTGGCGATGCCTCGGACGATCTCTCGCCCTGGGTGCTCGCCACGGCACCCAGGGCCATCGCTTACGCCACTTCGTTGCTTCGCGATCGGGAGAGGGCTGAGGACGTGGTGCAAGATTGCTATTGCCGGCTGCTGGCCAAGGCCGACGTTTACGACCTGCGAGTCGACGGTTTGAAGCTTTTGCTCGCGGCGATCAGCAACGCATGCATCAACCTGAAGACGCGCCGGCGCGGGGTCTTCTCCTTGCTCGGCAAGGAGGGGCGGCCGGCCGAGGTCGAAGACCGTTCGGCCCGCGAGCCCGGCGGGAGCCTCCTCGATCGGGAACTGGCCGAGGCGATCGGCCGGGGGCTGGCGGCGCTCCCCGTCCGGCAGAGGGCGGCGATCGAGTTGAAGAGTCAGGGACATTCGCTACAAGAGGTCGCGGAGATCCTTCGGATCAGCCCGAGCAACGCCGGGGTGCTGGTCCACCGGGCGAGAGCGGCCATGGAATCGCTGCTCGCGCCCTATCTGGGGGATCGTGAGCCATGAATCCACAGAGGGCGGATCGAGACGACGTGGAAGCCCTGGTCCGCGACTACCTCTGCGACCAGGAACGCACCGTGGACGCCAACCGGATCCTGGCCGGCGTGCGGTCGCGGATGGCTACGGAAGCGAGTGCCGGGGCCGGCGCCGGCGCGTTCTCGTCGCGAGCGGTTCGCACGTTGGCGCGGTGGACGGCCGGGGCGGCTGCGGCGGTCCTGATTATCGGCACCGCCTGGACCTTCCGGCAAGCTTCCGCGCGCGCCGACGCCGTCAAGCTCGTCCGCGAGGCCCGGGAAGCCCTCGGGACCACTCCGAACGATCGGGCCTATCGGATCCGGATCGACCTGGCGCCGGGGATGGCGGAGCACTCCCCCTTCCTCGCGGCGCTTGCGACCTATGATTGCCGGCTGTGGTCGCGGTCCGATCGGTTCTGGGTTGAGGCCCGGCAGGCGGACCGGTCCTGGGTCTGCGGTCGCGACGAGCGACGCCACGTCTGGGTCGCGCCGGCGGCTGAGATCGGTCTCGATTTCAGTCCTGAGGACGTCCCCGAGCCGCTCGACGAGGCACTCGACCTGTTCAGCTTCGATCTGGAGGCCGTCCTCCGTGTGCTCTCGACCGACTTCGATGTGACGACTCCCGGCGAAGGCGCCGGCTCCGACTCGGGCGTGACGCGGATCCGAGGCACGCCCCGCTCCGAACACCCCCGCCCCCGCCTTCGATCCATCACCGTGGAGATCGACGAGCGGAGCAAGATCGTCCGGCAGGTCGTCCTGTCGCGAGTGCGGGCCGGGCAACCGGTCGCGGAGGTGTCGTTCACCTTCGACCGGGCCGAGGACCAGCCCGACCCCAGCTATCAACTCTCGTCGCATCTCGATCGCGACGCCCCGGTCTACGGCCCCGATCAGCGATTCCGACGGCGGCGCGAGCTCGTTCGATTTTTCGGTTCACTCCTTCTCAAGGGCGAATGACATGAGCGATACAATCTCAGAGACGACAAAACAACGCCGAGACCCTTCGGAGCTTCCCCTCGCGCCGAGGCGACGGCTCGCATTCGCCCTGACGGTCCTGTTCGTCCCCTCCGCGAGCAGCGCCGTCGCGGGGGAGCCGGACCGCGTGACCTTCACCGAGCACGTCGCGCCCATCATCTTCAACAACTGCACCTCGTGCCATCGGCCGGGCGAGGGGACGCCGTTCTCGCTCATGAATTACCGGGACGTCAAGAAGCGCAGCCAGCTCATTCGCGACGTCGTGAACAGCGGCTACATGCCCCCCTGGCCCCCCGCAAAGGGTTGGGGGCACTTCCAGGACGAGCGACGATTGACGGACGAACAAATCTCGGCGATCGACGGCTGGGTCGCCGGCGGCCTGATCGAGGGGCCGGCCGACAAGCTGCCGCCGCAGCCCGAGTTTTCCCAAGGCGGGTGGGCGCTTGGGAAACCGGACCTGGTCGTCACCCTCCCCGAGGCGTTCGACGTTCCCGCCGACGGCAAGGACATCTACCGGATGTTCGTTCTGCCGCTGGGCCTGGCCGAGGACAAGTGGGTGACGGCCGTGGAGATCCGTCCCACTGCGCGGTCCGTAGTGCACCACGCGCTCTACTTCCTGGACAGCACAGGGGCCGCCCGCAAGCTCGACGCGGCCGACGCGGGGCCGGGATTCGGGCGGATGGGGTTCCCCCGCACGGGGACGCTCGGCGGCTGGGCCGTGGGCGCGACACCGAGGCGGCTGCCGATGGGTCTGGCATACGCGCTGCCGAAGGGATCGGACCTCGTCGTGCAGATGCATTTCCACCCCTCGGGCAAGGCGGAGCGGGAGCAGACCAGCTTCGGGCTCTACTTCGCGCCGGAACCGCCGAAGAAGAAGCTGCTGGGGACGCAGGCGCCGATGGCGTTCGGTCTCGGGACCGAACTGCGTACCCGCGGAATCAAGCCTGGTGAGAAGGATTTCACGATCCGGGGCGAGTGGAAGGTTCCCTTCGACATCGACCTCGTCTCGATCGGCGGCCACGCCCATTACCTCTGCACGAAGATGAAGGCGATCGCCGAGCTCCCGAATGGCGACGAGATGAAGCTCTTCGCCATCGACGACTGGGACTTCAACTGGCAGGGCCGCTACAATTACGCCGAACCCGTCCGCTTGCCGAAAGGGGCGATCGTCCGTACAGAGCTGGTGTACGACAACTCGAAGGACAACCCCCGCAACCCGTCGAACCCGCCGATCCACGTCCGGTGGGGCGAGGGCTCGACGGACGAGATGGGGGCGGTCGGCCTGGGATTCGTCGCGGTCAACGAGCAGGATATCGCCTCCTACCACGGCCCCGCGATTTTCGGAGGGGGGGACGCGGTGGGCCGCCTCGGCGGCGGAGCCCTCGGGGGTGGTGGCAATCGGCTGGCGAACCTCGGCCCCGAGCAGATCGCGGCGATCTTCGACGCCCGCGACGACGACAAGGACGGCAAGCTCAAAGGGGACGAGGTCCCCGAACGTCTGCGGCCCTTCATGGGCCTGCTCGATGCGAACGGCGACGGAGCGCTCGACCTTGAAGAAGTCCAGAGCCTCCGTGCCGGTGCGCCTCCGGGCGCCGGTCGCCTCATGCCTCAGCGCGGCCGGGGTCCGCGGGAATCACGGCCGCCCGCGGACGGCCCGCCGATGAGCGACCTCGACGGCCGGACCTGGCACCCGCTCCACCCCGAGGAAGGAACGAAAGCGCAAGTGCTATTCTTCGTCACTCACGATTGCCCGATCGCTAACCAGTATTCCCGAGAGATCGGCCGAATCGCCCGGGATTTCGCCGACAAGCACGTTACCTTCCTGCTCGTTCACGTCGACCCGGACCTGTCGATCCCGGAAGCCAAGGAGCACGCGAAGGAATACGAGATCAAGCTGCCGATCCTCTTCGACCGCGACCATGCCCTCGTCTCGCGTGTCGGCGCTGCGGTGACCCCCGAAGCCGCCGTGATCGCCTCCGACGGGACGGTCCTCTATGTCGGTCGGATTGACGACCGGTTCGGCAAGCTGGGCCGTCAGCGTCCCGAACCGAGTCAGCACGACCTGCGCGACGCGATCGACGCCGTGCTCGCCGGCCGGCCGGTCGCGGCCAAGCGAGTCGAGGCGATCGGCTGCCCGATTGCCGATCTCAAACGTTGAGGGCCGCGACGGAGGGGGGCGACGTGAGCGTCAGTCGTCGATTTCTGGAATCGGGTCGTTGGGTTTCACGGGAGCGCCCTCCCAGGTGATCGCGCCGGTCTGACGGTCGTAGGTAAGGACCCGGTGAGCGCTGCCCGGAACAGGGGCGTGATTGGTGCTCGGAAGCCAGCGGGCGAGGTCGCGCTTGAGCGCCGCGAAGGCGGGATCGGCGGCCCGGTTCGTCCATTCGTTCGGGTCCGTGCGCAGGTCGTAGAGCTCTTCCGAGCCGTCGGCGTAGCGGATGTAGCGGTGGTTCCTCGTGCGAACGGCATGGTTTCCCCGGTTGTGCGTGGTGACGGCGGGCCGGGTGCGGATCGCGTTCGCGTCACGAAGTTGCGGCACGAGACTCTGGCCCTCAAGATCGGGGCGTGGGGGGAAGGCACAGAGGTCCAGGAGCGTCGGGAAGATGTCGAGCAGCTCGACCGGCTCGCCGCAGCGTGCGCCCCGGCCGATCTCTGGGCCGGCGAAGATGAGCGGCACGCGCGTCGAGCGCTCCCAGAGGGTGTTCTTCCCGGTGACGAGCTTCTCACCGAGGTGCCAGCCGTGATCGGACCACAGGACGACCAGAGTCTCGCCGGCCCGGCCACTCGCGTCGAGCGCGTCGAGAACCCGGCCGACCTGGCTGTCCATGAAGCTGATGCTCGCGAGGTAGGCGCGAACCAGGTTTCCCCACTGATCGTTCGCACGCAGGAACTTCAGCCGGGGCTCGGGTAGCCTCCAGTGCAGGTACCACGAAAACCTCGGTGTGTCGTCGCGATCGTCATCACGCACCGGGGGGAGCATGAGCCCTTGCGTCGGGTAAAGATCGAACCAGCGCGACGTGGCGAAGCACGGAACGTGCGGCAGGCGAAACCCGCAGGCGATGAAGAACGGCCTGTTCTTGGGTGTGGACTCGAGCGCGTGGACGGCCGAGGACGCGATTTTCCAGTCGGCCTGGTCCTCGTCATGCTCGGGGAAGATACCCCAATCCATCGCCGCGATGTCGGTCGGTGTGTGCACAAACTTCTGCGCCGGCAGCGACGTCCCCGGCGAAGGGTCCCAGACCCGAAACTCCGTAGCGCGAGCGTCGGGCCGGATGGAGCCATCGTGATAGACCTTGCCGCATGTAAATGTCGAATACCCCTCACTTGTTAACGTCTGTGGCAGCGTGATGTGGTTCTTCAACGAGTCGACATCCCGAATCCCCGGCGCGAGGCCGTAGATCCCGGTTGTGGATGGTCTCAATCCCGTGAGCAGGCTACTTCGCGAGGGATTGCACAGCGGCGCTTGGCAGTGGGCATTGGTAAAGACCGTTCCGCGGGCTGCCAGGCGGTCGATGTGCGGCGTCCTCACCTGGGGGTGTCCCCCGAGACAGCCAACCCAGTCATTCAAGTCGTCGACGGCGATGAAAAGCACGTTTCGACGCGGTAGCTCGCCGGCGCATAACGCCGGGGAGCTCGCCAGGCACAGGATCGACGATAACACGCTGAACAAAGAACGCCGCATCGCACGCTCCGTGGGCACTTAACGAGCTGAGGAACAGGCTAGGGACCTGCTTTCCCCTGTCCTCCGGGACGAATACGAACCGGGGGAAGCGATTCACGGTCAGTTCCTCAGTTGAGGCCGGAGCGTCAGCGCGTTTCGGGCCAGGGCCGAATCGCGTGGGGCCCCGTGACTCGGAAGATCTTACCAGCGCCCGGATCGGCGACGAACACCTCGCCGTTGTCGCGTACGTACAGGCTGCTCGGGCGAACCAAGGGCTCCCCCTGGAGCCAAGGGCTCACAGCGCCGGTGTCCGTGACCTCCCAGATGGTGCGTGCATAACCGTCGCTCACCAGCCAACGACGACGCGCCACGTCGCGCACCAGGGCGAGGGGGAACTGAAAAGGCCGCCCCTTGACCAACGGCAGGACCGTACCGTCCGCCCGTACGCGAAGAAGCTGGTCGGGGCCCATCGACAAGACCACGATATCTCCTTCGCACGTGAGCGCAATCCCCCTCGGGGAGGGCACACGGGCCAGTGTCTCCGGCGCACCTCCGTCGGGAGACAGGCGCGCCACGATCCCCAGGCGAAGATCGCACACAATGAGTTTGCCCCCTTGGTCGAGGGCGAGGCCCGTCGGAACCTCGAAGGCCGCGCCCGATAGTGCCACGGGGGGTTTTCCGCGCTCGACTCGGTAGATTTCTCGGGTCGCCCGGTCCGCGGCGAACAGCATGCCGTCGCGGTCGATCGCCAGCGCGGTGACGGCACGGAGTGGTGTACGTTGCTTTGGACTGCCCGGAGCAAACACCGCGCAACGGCCCTCTTCGAAGCACCGAAAGATCCCGGGCTCCCGCGCGTCGGCAATCAAGAGGCCGGTGCCGTCACCGGCGACAACGGATGGAGCGCTTGGCGGGCGGACGTCGTCCGCCGCGTCAACGACACACGCGATTCTGACGGCCAGTAGCAGACTGCCGATACGTGTTGCGAGCGTTCTCGAGTGTATCATCGCGCCTTCACTTGAGTCTTTCGACTGCGGCCTGGCTCACGGGATTCCCGGGGTCTTCACGCAGGACCAGAACGTGCCAGCCTCGGGCCTCGTCGCGATAGCCCATGCGCTCGCGCAAGTCTGCGATCTGTTGGAAGAGCTCGGGATGGGAACGGTGATCCCGTAACTCGGCTTCACGCGTCTCGAACAATTGCCGCAGCGCTTTCCGGGCCGTCTGATAAGAGCGGATCCGCCGTTCGACTCGTGTCGCTTCCTCCTCATTGCCGGCAAGCCGGAGCGCACGGCTCAAACGGTACTCGAGCTTGACGTCATAACCGTCCGACTCCTCTGCGCGTTGGTATGCGACGATCGCGCTCTTCCAATCGTTCCGTTCCTGGGCGAGCCACCCTTCGAATCGCGCCAGCACGTTGTCGGCGACGCCCCTCGCCCGTGCTTCCTCGAGGGCCGGCTGAAGTGCATCGACCTGTCCAGCATCCTCCAGCGCGGTGAGCAAGGCCTCCCTGGCCGCGCGGTCGTCCGGGCGTTTCTCGACGACCGAGCGCAGCAGTGGCAGGCCTTCGTCCGGACGCCCCTCGCGCGCCAACGCCCTTCCGAGCGCGAGGCGCGACCGGAAATCCCCCGGGTTGGCCTGTGTGACGGGAGAGAACCGCGCAATGATTCCGGCCGCGGCCGGCTGGTGGACCTCTTCACGCACCAACTCGACAAGAGCCGCGCGCTTGGAATCGGGTCTGGGAAGTAAGTGATAGAGGCGTTTCGCCAACGCCCGCCCCTCGGGTCGACGGTCTTGCTCATCGTAGAGGCCGAGCAGGCGCCAACCGGCTTCCGAAGTCGGGTCGAGGGCGAACGACGCGCTCAACGCAGCTTCGGCTTCGTCGAACCAGTCGAGGCGCTCGCAAACCTTTCCTTCCACCAACCGCGCCTCCGCGAAGAGGCGCTTATCGGTCGCGGAGACGCGTCGAACATGGCTGAGCGCATCGCGCAGCAATGACGTGTCGAGGTGTCCGAGCCGGTTGGATCGGTCCAGCTCAATCGACGCGACGAGCAGGTGGCACCGGGCGTTGCCCGGGTCAATATCGAGAAGCTTGCGGAGCTGTGCTTCGGCTTCTTCCAGCCGCCGCGCCTCGATCAAGCGCAGGACCGGCTCAATGGTCGGCGGCGGACTCAGCCACTTCCACCCAACCCAGCCGAGTAGCGCCGTGGCGCTGATTGCGAGCGCTGTCCACACCCACGAGCGGACCCTCACCGGGGCACCTCGACGCGGTCCCGTTCAGGCTCTCGAATCTGGAAGCTGTGTCCGGTCGCCAAGTCCGTCAGCGTCGAACGTCTGCCGCTTGGCCAAAGCACGTCGACACGTTCGACGTGAGCGGCGGAGCCTAGACCGACGAGTAAACGGTGATCGTTCGCGGACAGGTAACTCCCGCCCCCCTTAACCTGCCTGTGAATGACCGTTCCTCCGGCGCGAACCTCGACGGTCGCTCCGACCGCAGAGCGATTCGAGTCGCTTCCAAGGAGCTCGAGCCGGATCCACGAACGCGGGGGCGCGTCGTTGACCAAGACGGCGGGGGGACCGTCGAACTGCGCGACGATCACGTCCAGCCGACCGTCGTTATCGAGGTCACCGAACGCTGCGCCTCGCCCTACGTGGTTGACGGCGAAATAAGTGCCGGGATCGGGAACGACCCGAAAGCGGCGATCGCCGGCGTTGCCCCAGACGACGGTCGGCTCGGCGAAAGGGGAGTCCTGACCGAACTCCTTCAGGTTGTCGTCAACCTCGCCATTGACCACGAGCATGTCGGGGTGGCCGTCGTTGTCAAAGTCGCCGAGCGAGCAGCCCCAGCCGACCCAGAGCAGGCTATCGGCGACGATGCCCGCCGCGGCGCTGACGTCTTGGAAATTCGCGCCGCCGTGGTTCCGATAGAGGGTGTTGTATTGCCCCCGAAAGTTGGTGACGAAGAGCTCGGGCCAGCCGTCGCCGTCGACGTCCTCGACGTCCACCCCCATGCTCCCCTGCACGTCGCCCGCTTCATTCGTCGCAGCGCCCGACGGCTCGCTGACGTCTTCAAATTTTCCGCCGCCTCGGTTCAAGAAGAGGAAATTGGGACAACCGTCGTTCGCGACGTACAGGTCCGCTCGCCCGTCGCGGTTCACGTCGGCCGCAATGACTCCGAGGCCGCGGCCGTCGGATCGGCCGACACCCGCGCTCTCGGTGGTTTCCTCGAACGTGCCGTCACCCTTGTTCCGGTACAGGTGGTGCCGCGCCGGCGTGATCGAGTACGGCGAACAATAGACGGGGATGTTCCGCGCCTTGTCCCCGCAGAAGGGATGCTCGCCGTTGATGGACCATTCGCCGTAACACGACACGTACAGGTCGAGAGCGCCGTCGCCGTCGTAGTCGAGGAACGCCGCTCCGGTCGACCAGGGGGGGCCTTCGAGGCCCGAGCCGGCGGTGGCGTCGCGGAAGGAACCGTCGCCGTTATTGAGATAAAGCACGTTCGGGCCAAAGTTCGTCAGGAACAGGTCGGGAAACCCGTCGTTGTCGACATCGCCGACTGTCACTCCGTGGTTGAATCCGCGGAAGCCGGTCCCCGCACGGTCGGTCACGTCCTCAAACGTGCCGTCGGCACGATTTCGGTAGAGCCGATTGCCCCGCGCGGTCGTCGTCGCGTCGAGGGGCAGGTTTCTGGTGTTCGCGAAATAGACGTCGAGCCACCCGTCGCCGTCGTAGTCCAGCAGCGCGACGCCACTGCCGAGATTGGTGGGAAAGTGCCTTTCGGGATACATACCGGAGACGTGCTGGAAATCGATTTGCGAAGCCGACGAGATGTCCCGAAATCGGATGTTGATGTCATTTGCCAGCGACGCTTTGGCTGGCGGCGGTGCAGCCGTCGAGCTCTGACTTTGCACGGGTAACGGCTCAGCTTCGTACGTGGGGGACGGACTCGCGCTGGGACTGCAAGCCGTGGAAACGAGAACGAGAATCACGGCGGCCCATCGGGCGGAACGCAAGCGGAGCCAATCGCGACGGGAAACGCGGGCCTGGCAACGGCAGAGGGGACATGCTCGACTCATAACGGACGCTCTGCACTCGGGCTGTCGTAAGACGGCGTTGAGAAACTCTCGTCGGGAACGACGGAATGATCCGTCGAGCATCGGCGTTCGTCGTGGCTGAAGTGGTGACTCATGAAGGATAACCTCCTCGCGCCGGCAGGACAAGCGCCGGACTTGGCCCATCGGGATACCTAAATGTTTCGGATTGGTGGGATAGAGGGGAGACAGGGTGGCGACGCCGGCGAGCGCTGTGATATAGTGACCCCAATTCTCATCCGCCATCCCGGCATTTCACGAATTCATTCAGAGACCGATTACAAACGTGTCAAACGTATACGTGCGTACTTTGGCGTTAGCAGCGTGCGGAGGCGGGCTTGCCGCAGCAGGGGTGGCCGCTTGGCTGTTGCTCAGTCCGCGCAGCGCGACTGAGCGAGTACAAGAGCCGCCGCCGGCTCCGGACCGATCGCTCGGGGGACAGTCAGTCCCATCCGCGGCAGGAGCCATTGCGAAGATGCCGCCGGGTGCTCCGAACGCGGGCTTGAGCGAGGAGCAGCGAGTCTATCTCTGGGAGGTCGAACACCGGGGACTGGTACTGGCCAAGGTCGGTTTCGGACCGATCGCGGGCGCCTTGCGGCGCGCCGAGGAACCGGTGCTGCGCGCGATGCTGGCCGCTGATTTCGAGGGAAGGGTCCCGGAATCGTCACGTGTGCGCCCTGCGGGCGGAGGGACCATTCGGGTCGTTCGCCACCAGGAGGGGGAGAGGCCCTCCAAGGCAATGGACGGCGAGGCGTTCCTCGCGAAGCTGCTCGAGTACCGGAAGCCCTTCGGCTCGAACCGGCCCCAGGTCAAGCTCTCACTCATGGGGCTTGCACCCGAGTTCCGAGAGCGGATGGAAGGCCCTTGGGTGGGGACCGCTCTGCTGCGCATGTGGGGTGAGACCGCTCCCGGGCAGCCCGCTGAGGTTGCGCTCCACGTTCGCTATCGGCTGCTCAGGCCGGACGGCGATACCTACGACGCGGGGGGCTGGTTGAGCCGGTTCGAGGTCCTGCACGGCCAGATGGTCATGGCGGCTCATCCGCTGTTCCGAGAAGTCGCCGCCGCACGTGGACTGGCGCCGGAATGGTATCACGACAACTGGAAGGTCCCAGGCGCGAAGCCTCTGTCCAACACCGGCGGCGCATTTCTGTGCGACTACAACCGCGATGGATGCGTGGACATCCTGATCACGGACACGAACGGATACACGTTCTTCCAGGGACAACCGGACGGGCGGTTCGTCGATGTGACAAGTGCCGTCGGTGTGCCGAGCACCGCACCCTTGAGCGAGATGACCCACACGGTGGCCGCGGTTGCCGACCTGGACGGAGACGGGTGGGAAGACCTGATCATCGGCGATCAAATCTACGGCAATCGGGACGGCCGCGCATTCGAGCGGATCCCCTCCGGCCGTACGAACCTTCGCCACTTGACCAGCGCATCCGGCGTGATTCCCGGTGACTACGACCGGGACGGAAAAATCGACCTGTACGTGACGCGCGGGGGAGCCTCGACCTCGGCCTCCTGGCTGGACGGCAAGTCCGGTTCGCGCAACACCAACCAGCTCTGGCATAACGAGGGGAATTGGCAGTTTCGCGACGTCACCCAGACAAGCGGCACCGCGGGGGGCTCGCGGTCCGTGTTCACGGCGCTCTGGCTCGACGCGGACGACGACGGCTGGCCGGACCTTTACGTTCCTAACGAGTTCGGCAATGGGACCCTGCTGGTGAACCGGGGCAACGGCACGTTTCGTGACGTCTCGCTCTGCGAGGGGCCTTGCGACTTCGGCACGATGGGGGCGACGGCGTGCGATTTCGATAACGACGGGCGGATCGATCTCTATGCGGCCAACATGTACTCGAAGGCCGGTAGCCGGATCATCGGTAACCTCTGGCCCGGGACCTATCCGGACGAAGTGATGGCGAAGATGCGCCGGTTTGTGACCGGCAGCCAGCTCCATCGGAACCTCGGCGGTCTGAAATTCGAGCAAGTGGGTCCAAAGTTTGGCGTCGCCTCCGTGGGCTGGGCGTACGGCCCCGCGGCCGCCGACTTCGACAACGACGGTTGGCCCGACCTGGTCGCGACGGCCGGTTACATCAGCCAGGACCGCGACAAGCCGGACGGGTGAAACTGCGTGTGGCAGGCTGTCGTGTCACAGCCATCGAACCAAGGGGCCCGCATCAAGGCTCCTGGAAAGCTTGATTCGAGCCTCGGGGAATTCTGGGTGGAAAACCCGTGGGATATTGTCAGTCAGGGCCACAATCTCAGCGCCTACGAGCGCGACAAGGTCTTCCTCAATTTGGCCGGTAAGGATTTCGTCGACATCAGTTTTCCCAGCGGAGCCGATAGCGAGGGGGACGGTCGCTGCGCCGTCGCGGCTGATTTCCGGAACACGGGGCAGCTCGACGTCCTCGTCCGGCAGGTCAGCGGAGGGGCCGTAACGTTGTACGAGAACTTGTTTCCGCAAAGGCACTATTTGAAGGTCTCGCTCCGTGGGTCGAAAAGCAACAAGCTCGGGCTCGGTGCGCGTCTCACGGTGATCGCCGGGGGGCTGACGCAAACGCGAGAACTCTATCCGATCAACACGTTTCTGTCACAGGCACCGAGCCTCGTTCACTTCGGCCTCGGCGACGCCGCGGACGTGGAACGGCTCACGATCCGCTGGCCGTCGGGGACCGAACAGACGTTCCGAAATCTGTCCGGTGACCGCCATGTTCTCGTTGACGAGGGGAAATCGGGTTCGGATGCCGTTCAGGTCGTCTTGCCGGGCCGAACGCTGCCGCCGTGAAACGGAGGCCGAAACCACGGCGGCCGACGTAAGGCGCACCGTTTGATTCACAGCGATTACCCGGTCTTATTCGAGGTGTTCCTCATGAAAGCCACGTCGCTTCACTCTTGGGTCGGCCGTAGCGTCCTCGTTTTGCTCGGAGTGGCGGTCGGGTTGCTGTGCCGCGAGCTGTCGTCGCAAACGCGGGGCGAGGCGCCGTCGTCGACGTCATTGGCGACGCCTGCTCCCGCAAAAAAACACAAACTGCTCCCCGACACCCCCGCGGCTTATGCGGAAGGCTGGGAAAAGCCGTACCCGCAGTACCAGAAGCTTGGCAAGGACCTCCAGCCGTGTCCGGTCTTGAAGCCCGGGGAGCTTTGTCCCCAGGACCTTTCGATCTTCGGCGGTGCCGGAGCGTCGTCGTTCGCGTCCGTCGACGACGTCAAGTCGTTTGCCGAGTTCTTCAAAATGTGCAGTGAGAACAAGCCTCGAGTGATGAAAGAACGGAACGAATACATGGGCTGCCGCTACGATTTCAGCGGCAAGGTTTCGTCCACGGCGGCCATGACGCGAGGCAAGCCCGTCCCGGTCGGACCCGTTGTCCGCCTCCCCAAGGGCGTGGCGAGCTGGGACGAGCTGGCCCAGATCAGCCCCGAGGAGATCCGCCGGCGCGAGCTATTTCCACTCGGCTTCCGGCCGTTATCGCACCCGCTGCACACCGTCGGCCACCAGCTTTTTCCCCTGGCCTGGACTGCGATCCATCCCGAGCACCAGCGGTTCGATGTCGACTTCGATATCCCCGACACTTACCTCCCCGAGTTCCCTCCGCCGCTCTTCCTGACGACCCGTCCCGATCTCGGCGACGTGTCGCGCGGCTATGAAATCACGCAGGCGAACTTCCGCGAACTGTTCGACGGCATCATCACGCCTGAGCAACTCGAGGGACTTCGCTTGCTGGTGACGAAGTTCCCGACGACCTGGTTCAACCAAACGAAGCACCGCGTCACCGAGCACCCGGTCCGCGGGACCGCCTGCTTCGACTGCCACGTGAACGGTCACACGAGCGGAGCGATCGCACTCGATCCGGGCACCCGGCCTTTGCTGTTGCGAACTCGCGTGGACACGCCCAGCCTGCGCGGGAACCATAATAACCTGCTGTTCAGCTCCCGGCGCTCAATCCGGTCCATGGAGCACTTCGCCGAGGTCGAGGAGTACTTCGACGGCGACATCAGCCTGCAACCGCAGCTTGGCGGCCGCCAGCTTGACCGCCCGAGCACGAACCGGATGGGCGACTTCAATGCGATCATCGGTTGGCCGCCGGCACCGAAGCTCGACCGCTACGGAGCGCTCATCAAGGCGAAAGCGTCGGAAGCGGAGCTGCGAGGCGAGGCCTTGTTCAACGGTAAGGCACGCTGCAACTTCTGCCACCCCGCGCCGTTCTATACCGACAACAACATGCACGACCTGCGGGTCGAGGAATTCTATTCCGGGCGCGCGGAGGGCTGGATCAAGACGTTCGCCCTCAGGGGAATCAAGGATAGTCCTCCTTACCTGCACGACGGCCGGCTGCCGACGTTGCAGGACGCGGTTGAGTTCTTTAACCTGATCTTTGATTTGAAGCTGGGCCGGCCGGAGAAAGAAGACCTCGTCGCCTTTCTCCTGACGCTCTGATGGACCAGGCGAAGCGCGACCGAAGGCGCACTCTGGTTGCAAGGTCGTTGAGCGAATACGCGTTCCACGTTACGCCGGTGACTTGCTTGGCTGCTTCATCCATGCCGCCAGATGCATTGCAGGGACCGAATGACACGACTCGCGTCGTCCAGGGGGCGCCGAGGGGGCGCCGATACGGGTCGTTTCTGGCTGTCTCGACGGTCGTGGTTGGCGTCTTGGGACTGACGGCGTGGAACGTGACGCGTTCCTCCGAGCTGGAGGTCGCGCGGGAAGAGTTCGTCAAAGGTCGTCATACCAAGGCGCTCCAGCACGCGCTGGATCACCTGGAGCGCCGGCCGTGGAGCCGAGAGGCTGCGCTCACGGCAGCGCGATGCCTGAGCCTGCTGGACTATCCGGACGATGCCGAGCCCTACTATCGTCGGGCCGGCCGCTTGGCCGTCGCGGATATCCACGTGCGCGCTCGCGCGTGGATCCGCAGTGAGCATCCCGAGCGGGCCGTCCCCCTCTATCGCGAGCTTCTGGCCCGGGATCCCTCCGATGTGACCGCCCTTCGAAGGCTGGCGGGCGCGCAGCTCGCCCTTGGTCAACTTGAAGATATGATTGTAACTGCCAATCGATTGATCGACATTCCCGGCGGCGCCGTCGTGGGTTATTCACTTCGTGGTCTCGCGAACCACGAGAGCACCAACCGGGCCGCTGCCGCGTCGGACTTCGAGCGCGTGCTCGCGCTCGATCCTGCGCTTCACGACATGCCCTTGCCGCGCCGAGTTTTCTGGTTCGACCTGGCCGAGGACCTGGTCAGTATCGGCCGTGCGGTCGACGCGCGGACGTACCTGGACCGGGCCGCGGCCGACGCACCCGATGCACACTTGCTAACGATGCTGGGACGCGCCTACCAGTTCGAGGGAAACCTGGATGAGGCTGAGCGTCGCTTTCAGCAGGCGGCGGAAGCAGACGCCAACTATGACGTTCCCCTCCTCCACCTGGGCCAGGTCGCCCTGCAGCGCAACCGGTTGAACGACGCGGAGCGCTATCTCCAGCGCGCGTTGGTCTCTGGGCCTCGTCGGTATGAGACGTTGTACAATCTGGCTTTGGTCTACCGGCGTCTCGGTCGCAGCAGCGAGGCCGAGTACTGGAGACTGAAGGCCGAACGAGAGCGCAGCCGATCAGGTCCCGTCGCCGCGCCGAAAGAACCGCTGCCGACCTATGCGCTCTGATCGATGGATGCGATCGGAACGCCCCCTCGAAAAAAAGGGAGGAGACTGGCCCGATGACCTTACCCACAACGACCACAGCCTTGCCCCGGTCTGAGGGTGCAGTCTCCGCCTCGCCCGCGAACAGGCTGCGGTGGGCGGCCCTCCTGGCGTTCGTCCTGGGTGCTGCGGGGATCAACGGGTACTGGTATTGGCGTGATCGTGAGCCGTCGGTCTCGCTGGGCACGGTGTCGCAATGGATCCGGGCGAAAAGGATCGCGGAAGCCGAGGCCGCCTTGAATGCCCACCTCCGCCGCCATCCGCACGACGCTGATGCGCGGCTGCTGCTGGCGCGGGCGCTCGCCGCTCGCGAAGATATCGCCGGCTGCGCTCGGGAGTTGCTGAGGGTCCCGAAATGGTCGCCGCTCAGGGCTGAGGCGCTGCTTCGTGCCGGCGAGTCGTTGCTCGCCACCGGTAGGGCGCGCGAGGCGGAGTCTGCGCTTGCCGGCGTTATCAAGGGAGACCCGCACCATGCCCCATCTCGCCCGGTCTTCCAGGAAGCTTGCAAGGACTTGTTTGAGCTCTACGCGACCGAGGACCGGCGCGACGACGCGCAAGCGTTGATCTGGAAGGCTGTTGACGAGGGTGCTTCGTCCGACCGCCTCCCGTTGCTCGAGGTGCGAACGCGGAGCGAGACGGAGCGGGCCTCATCCACGGACGCGCGCCCGATCCTTCGGCGCCACGTTGCGGCTGACCCCGCGGATACCGAGGCGCTGCGTGCGCTCGCTCGCGCTGAGCTGGCGCACGGCCAGCGCTACAAAGCCCGGGAGTACCTCAGCGCGTGCGTTCGAGCCCACCCCGACGATCCAGGGGTCTGGCGCGACTACCTGGCCGCGCTCTGGAATCCCGGCGACCAGCGCGCGTTCCTCGCCGCCGTGCAGCGGCTCCCCAAATCCGCGGACAGTGATCCGGAGGTCCTGCACTTTCGCGGTTTAGCCCATGAAGAGGGGGGCAACTGGGCGAAAGCACGCGACTCGTACCGCGAGGCTCTGGAACGCAACCCGTTCGTCGCCGAGCTCTACGAGCGGCTGGCCCAGGTGGAAGAACGTCTCGGTGAAACGCAGAAGGCGGTGGAGCACCAGCGTCGCGCTGAGAGCCTTCGTGCTGCGAGAAAAGAGTTGAGCGACGCCTACGCAGCCTACCGCAACGCCGTCGCACAGTTGCCCAAAGCGTCCGAAGTGGAGCTTGACCCGATCATCAAGCGCATCGTGACCGCGTGCGAGACGCTGGGATTGAGTCGGATGGCCACCGCCTGGAAGGAGCAAATCTCTGAGCCGGGCGCGCCGCCCCCCAGCTAGCCGGTCGCGACGGTCCGGCTTTCTCGATCGTCTGGCAAAGAGCGTCTTGTGGACACACACGGAACGAGCGATCCGATCCACGCGGCCTCGCTGCACCTTGCCGGCGATCGGGAACCGACCGCCGACGCACACGCAACTACCGGGGATCGGTGCTCCGATCGCCTGCCTGGTCGGGTGTGCTGGTATTCCGGCCACGACGGACGGTGATGGGCACCTCGATCCGAGCAGGCACGGATTCGCCTCGCGCGAGCTTCAAGGCGGCGTCGACCGCCGTGGCGATAAAACCGTCTTCGTTGCGGTTGGCGACGGCCGCGCTGCGGGCGACAACGAGGAAGGACCCGAAGGCGCTGAGGTTGGCGTAGCCGGCCAGAGTAAACGGTCGGTCCCTCAGGACGTCGCGGGCGACATAAGTGGCGCATGACATTCCGTGGTCGTCCTCGGCGAATACCATCGTAATCTTCGGGTTGGCGGTCAGTTTTTCGGCCAACGCCGTCACGGCGCGCTTTACGTCGCCGTCGAGCACGATGATCTCGCTGAGCGTGAGGCCGGTCTCGGCGATCGCGGCTTGGAGGGCCGCAGTTCGCTCCGGCGCGCGGGAGCCGATTGCCGCGTTGACGAGAATCACGGCGACGCCGTCACCCCTCAGCTTCTTTTCCATGACGGCAGCGCGGCTCGCCGCGACCAGCTCTGCGGCGGAAGGACCGAACGGGGGGTAGGTCACGACCGTGACCGGAGATTCCGAGCCTGGATCGGGCACCGAACGCTCGAGCAACACGAGAGGGATTCGCGCGATTCGTGCCTCGTGCAGAGCCTCGGCAACCTCCCTGGAATCAGCCGCGTGGACGATCAGGGCGGAAGGCCGCCGCGCGATCGCCGCCCGGATGAGCTCAGCCTCCCGGGACGGCGGATCCGGTGGGTCCACCGCCGATACTTGGAGGAACGTTTGCTTCTTTCCCGCGAGCGCAGGGGCGTTTGAAGACCAGAGCTGCTGGTCCTCCCGCTGAGCATCGCTCAAGACCAGCTCGATCTGGCTGGTCGACGCCGAGGTTGCCGGTTTCAGGGCGGGCAGCACAGATGGTGGTGGTGGAACGAAGGTTGTGGAGTCACATCCAGTGATCAACCACAAAGCGACGCCGCAGACGGTCGTGAGCCGAGTGATCGACTGATGCAACGGTGTACGGCTCCCCTGGGTGCTGCTCATGAATGGGCTCTCGATCCCGACGCTGGTGGATCGGCCCGGCCCCGTGCTCGCGAAGAAAGATCTCGGCCGATGGCTGGTGGAATCATACGGCCGACGCGTAAGGGAGACGAGCACGGAAGTTGATCGATGATCGAATTTCGCGCGAGCGCACGAAAACGCTTCGCGGGCGTTCATCCCGTTGGTAAGCGTGTTCCGCGCGGGCAGGGGAGGCCAAGACCTCACTGTGGTGCAAGCCGACCAGCCTCATCGCGGGAAGCAGGCAGGTCGGCTGCACCACAGAAGAACGAGCCAACGCGCGATCCAAGCGAGCGTACCCGCAGGCGAGCTCCGACCACTTTGAGCCGGCCGGGCTCGATAACCGTTCCACCTTGGCGTCAGTAAGAGTCGGAGCTGACCACCTCTCCCAAGCTGTAGGTGGAAATGGCCCACCAAGTCGCCTGGCTGATCGAACTCTTGATGAACTTGACCGAGCCGTCGAGGAAGAGGACGTTCACACCCCCCGAGTGGAAGGACTGGGCGCTGATCGTATTGTCGATCTGGCTCCCGGCGTTGCAGGACTTTTTGTTGGGCTGGTTGATGTTGGTGATCGCTCCGCCACGGCCGCCGTCATGCACGAGCCAGTATTCGCCCTTGTAGTCCCAACTGTAGGTGGTCGACTGCTGGCAATTCTGGGAGTCGACAGCGGACAGGGCGGGTTGGTACACCGGACCACCACTCGCCTGGTACTGGGTGGAACTGAGGGCCAGGTTCAGCCCTGGTTTCTGTTGCCCGGCCGTGCCCTTAATGAACTCGCTCATGATCTGGGTGTTGGACGTACCATCGGTGATGGACGCTATGGTGATCACGTTGTTGAGCGAGCCGTCGTTGCCGGTGAAGTAGATGGGGCCGAGGGGGACCCAGTTCGAGTAGTACCGCGCCAATCCACCGTTATTGCCGTAGTTGGTACAACCGGGAATGAAAGAGCCGAAGAACGCCGAGTTGTTGCCGACGTTCGGGTCCGAGGGGCAAAGGAAGCTGCTCACCTTCGTCTGGATGACGGTGGCGTTGATCGCGGTGCCTTGGTCGGGACTTCCGCCCCAGGAGACGGCCGACGCGTTGAAGTTGATGGCGTTGTAGACCTGTTGCTGCTCCATGAAGGGCAGGATACGCCCCTTCATGGAATAGTTCTGGACGTTGGGGCTGCCGTTGGGATCAGGGTTCGCTCCGCAATTGCCCGACGGCGGCAACGAGGTGTTGGCCGAGATGTAATTGTGGATGGCCAATCCCATCTGCTTCAAGTTGTTGACGCACTGAGAACGACGGGCCGCCTCTCTCGCTGCTTGCACGGCCGGCAACAGCAGCGCAATGAGCACAGCGATGATGGCGATCACCACCAACAGCTCGATCAACGTGAATCCTCGTGATCGGAGACGCATAGGACACCTCACAATCGAGAAGGGAACGAAAAAAGACGAACGACCACTCACTTCCTACGAGCCAGCCCCGGAATCAAGAAACCAGACCGAAGAAGTGATTGATTATCGATAATGAAAAATCTATCACATTCTTCCCAGGAGGTCGACGGGCGCTGTCACATGGCTCGCTATTCGGTCGCAGGGCCGTTCCTCGAAAAAGGGTCGGACCTTGCGAACCCTCTGGTTGGGTACGACGAACATCGGACGTGGCACCGGCAAGTGGCTGAAAACCGCTGCCTCGCTACATCGGGCGTCGTCAGCCCTATTTCGCAACCCGAGGACGTGCGCCCCCCATTCCACCACCCTGGGGCGGAGAGCCTCCCTTGGCCCCTCCATACATCCCACCCTGCTGCTTCAGCATCTGCTTGGCGGCTTCCTCTGAACTCTTGGCCGCGTCGGGTGGGACCGTCACTGGACCAACGTTCGTCTTCGACGCGTCATCGCAGCCGAAAACTCCCAGAAGCCCCAACTCGGCGATGAAGACCAGCAAGCCGCCTGTCTTAAGTTTCACGTTCTCACTCCTGATAAAACCCACTCAAGCCGGAGCTTTTCGAGCGACGGGCCACGAAATGAGCCGCCGGCTTTGCAACGATCGGACTGGAAGCTTATGACCGTATCGCTTCAATCACACAATCGATCAACCACAATCATCGAATCAATGCCCCACGATGGATTTTGAAAGAGTGCCTTGAGTAATCAGACAAAACATGCGCCGACAACGGAGCGAGCCTACAAATGCAAGCTCGATTCGTTCCATCCATCCAGTAGGTTGCGGATGCCATGTCCTGTCGCATGCCACAGAAACGCGAATCCGCCGGACCTCACTCTCTCATGTTGAGAGCGACTCCGGATTCACGAACTGGAACGAGGTGGAAACGCAACCCTCGCAAGGTGAACGCACAAAACCTCCCCACCGCATCCAGAGAATGGATGCATCGGAGGATGGTACAAAGGCTGCCGCGTACCCACGACCATCGATGTTGTCAATCTAGAGGAATTGGAAGCAGTTATCGATGAACGGGGAGGGTCCTGTCAACTTTATTCTCCGACAGAACGCGCATTTTTTTGACTTGTTCCCCAAGTCGATCGTATTCCGTTGTTGTCAAGGCGTTGTCGGCCCCGCGTTTATCGACTTTGCAACGACATCCCCGCGTGGCACGACGCCGTTCTCGAGCAGGCGCGGGCGAGCGCGCGTACTGAAATTGGGTGACAAGTCGCCACCTCGCTCGGTCCGGGCCCACTTGGCTACGTCGGCGTATTTCAGGCCGGTTTTCCCGTTCCTGCTCAGTTAAGCATCCCCGATCCGAATTCTCCGGCAGGCTGAGCCGCCTTGCCAGGGCGGGAAGCTTGGGAGTCGTTTTCGTGCCGACGGTGTCTGGAATCCCGCGGGCGTGCGGGGGCAGGGCCTTGCAAACCGGCTGCGGTCCATGGCCGTTGCGCGCGGTTGCCACTACTCGGGTAAATAAGACGGCACCGGTACAAGTTTTGTCGCTTCGTGCGCCCGGTAGGCGTCCTCGAACGAGTAGACGCGCATCAGGTCCACGCCTTGTCGACGGATCCTGAAAATCGGCTGGCCGTGCGCTTCGAGCCACCAGTCGAGCGGATAGTAGACCCCGCGCCTGCGCTGCAGGACGTAGCACGGGCGTACGACCATTTGCCGCGGACTCATCACTTTGACGTTGGCGGGCAAGACGCCCCAGGCTTGCAGGTAGCGGGTCACGATGAGATCGCTGGGAAAGCGGAGTTCGAGCGGGCCTTTCCGGGCCTCAGCGCGGACCCATTGCAGGAATTCGGGGCCGATCGTCTCCCAATAGTAGGTCAATTCAAAGCCGGCACGCTCCGCGCCGCGCAGGCCCCCGACCGCGACATTGTAATAAGAATCCGTATAAGGGTACGTTTGAGCGATCCCAGCGAGACATTCTCCGATCGCCAGCGCGGCGAAGCCCCACGCCATCCAGGCCCTGCCGCGCGGTTTCAACAAATCCGCGAGCCAAGCGACGCCCATCCCTGCCAGCGGCGCCAGGCTGGCCACACTTGGCAAGAAGAGCCGCACACCGTCGTGACCTGGGGCGTTGGGCAACGCGCGAACCACGATCAGGACCGCCCAACTGATTGGCCAAATCAGGTCTGAAGGCTCGCGCCGTGCACGTGCGACCGCGGCTGTGCCTCCCGCAAGGGCCGCGACCGCGATCAGGATCGGTGTCGTCACCGCGGTCAACACAAGCGTGTTGTGCCAAGGCAATGAAAATGCGTATATTCTGCCAAGGTAAAGGGTCGGGATTGGAACCGTGCGCGAGCGGGAGAGGTTCGATTGCAAGAATCGTTGCACCCCGTGCACCGGGTCGTCCCACCACGGAGGCTGGATTGCGTAGAGCGTCAGTGCCATGATGGGGAGCCCGACCAGAAGCGCCCGGGCGCCGGCCGGGAGGAACGGCCGGGGTGATAGTGCCTCCGGAGGCGGGGCGGGTTTCTGTCTCGCTCGAGGCAGGGCTTCCACGAGAACGACCCAGAGCACCGGCGCCAAAGGCGCGAACCAGCCCGTGAATTTCGACCCCGCCGAGAGGCCGAGGAAGACGCCGAACGGCACGCACCAAAACGGCCGGCGCAGGGCGTTGACGAAGGCGACCTGGGCGAGCAGCCAGAAGCAAGTCATGGGTATGTCGTAGTGGGCGTAGTGGGCGTGCGCGAACATTCGGGGCATGAGGGCGAGCGCGGCTGACGCCACCAGCCCAGCCAGTCGACCCCGGCGCATGGACAAATGGAAGTAAAGTGCCCCGGCGGTGACTCCGAACAGGGCCATCGGGCCGAACCGAAACGAGCTGAGCCGGTCGAGCGATCCGCGGGTTAACCTCCAGCCCGCAACGCCGAGGATGGCGTAGAACGGCGGGTGGCCGTCGGGCTCCTCGCGGCTGAAGCGCCAGTAGATCTCGAGCTCTCGCTTCGAGAAAAGGTCGCGCCGGGGTTGGTCCGCGGGCGGATTGAGGACGAGGTCGAGCCACCGGTCCAGCACGAGCTCTCGACGAATGGTGTGGCCTTCGTCCCAGGCCATGCCGAAATCGCGCGCGGTGGCGAGCAGGACGACCAGGGTCACCGACCCAACAACCGCCGCGATGACGAGTTCGAGGAAACAATGGGAGGAGGCGTTCCGGTCCGGGTCGTCGATTTGCATGTCGCCCCCGCTTGGTCTCTTGCGGTCCCCGGCTTCGTCGTCCTGGCTCAGCGCGCCGGCACGAACTCGCTCAAGACCCGTGCGAGTGCTCGTCCGATGAGCAAATGCCCCGAAGGTGAGGGGTGGCAGTGGTCCATGAAGAGCGTCTCGCTCCCCTCGGTTGACTCGCGAAAAAGGCGATCGAGGTCGATGAAGCGGACCTTTTCCAGTGCGCACAGCTCGGCGAGCGTCTGGTTGTAGCTCGGCTTGGTAGCATCGGGATGAAGGTCGCCCTCGCGTGCGAGGACGAACTGACGCTCGGCTTCGGCGGATCGGCCGGTCGCGAGTTCGAGCTCGGCCAACATCCAGTGCGCTGCAAACTGGACCGGCTGAACGCGCACCGCCTCCTCCAGCAGCGCGCGGCGAGCCGGATCGGGTGCGCCTTGCAAGGCGGCTTCCTCGGCCCGCCGGAGCAAACTGGCGACTTCTGGGTTTGGCCGGTCGTAGTGCTTCCAGATGGGCTTGAAACGAAGCCGTAGCGGCATGTTCATGACAACGATTTGGCAATTGATCGCACGCGCGTCGTGGATCAGCTCTCGCAGGTTCTCGCGGTATTCGGCGGGGGTGTTCGCCACGCGCCCGGGGTTCGGTTTTAGGTCCCAGGTCCGGCTGAGCGCGTCCGGCGCCCTGGAGATCAGGAGCCAGGTGCGGCTGAAGCCGAGCCAGTGGTGCAGGGCTTCCTTGCGTGCCAATAACCGCCCGCGTTCACGGTCCCCGAGGTTTCTCGCCCGACATTCGTTGTTGCTCGCCAGCACGACCACGACGTCTGGTCGTAGCGGGGCGATCAGTTCACGAAACTGCTGCCGGCATTGGTAGGACGTGTAACCCGGCACGCCCGCCGACACGAGTCCGACCGACCGACCGGCCGCCGCCCGTAGCGAGCGCTCGGCGACGCTCGTGAACATTTCGGAACGGGTCACGCGCCAACCGAACGTCGAGGAATCACCGAGGCAATAGACACGAAACGTCCCGGGTGCCAGGTCTTCTCGATCGTCGCGGAAGCCCCGGTGGTTTGTCCGCAGCTTGACGCCCAGCATCTCCGTGTCGAGGTTCGGTTGCAGCTTCCACCAGAGCCGCGGGTCGGTTTGACCGAACTGTTGAAAGGGCTTGGCCTCGAATTGCGTCGGAATGCGCCAGGCCCAGACGATGGCTCGCGCGGCGATTTCGGCGGCGAGCAATGAAACGGCGAACACAATAAGGAACGAAAGGCCGATGACTAGGCCCCTGCGCCGCCAGTTCTGTACGCGCGACAGCCGTCCCGAAGCCGTCGAGGGAGCAGTTGACATGGCGGTCTTCGCTGAGTCGCGCGTCTCATTCATTCTTAGTGATCGGAACCGACTTTGAGAGAGTCGACAACGTGACCATGAGAGTAGCCCGGCCGGTCCTTCTCACTGCGGAGACGGCGCCCCCTGTTCGCGTCGCTCGGGGCGAACGCGAATGTAGTGGTCGGCGAATGCAGAATGGGGCACGATCCCGATGATATCCGGCATGTGACACGACCGGCAACCGGTAGCCGGATTGACAGGGCAGGTCGAGCCCTGGGAGGCAGGTCGCTTCGAATGGTCCCCGCCCGCGTCGCCAGCCGCCGTGAGTGCCGCGCCGCCGTGGCAGGCGAGGCACTTCGCGTCGTAGTAGGCGGCGGAGTTCTTGGCGTCTCGGTGCGGGTCGTGGCAGGTCATGCAATCGAACTTGCCATGGCTCTCGGTATAGCAACGGCTCCAGGTCAGCGTGGTCGCCTGAAAGCGGACCGACGTGGGGTCGTCACGCGTCACTTTTTGGGCGCCACGCGGGCTGTGGCACTCCCCGCAAAGAGCGACCACCTGCGGGCCGCGACCCATGCCCGGTTGCGCGATTGCAAGGTCGGCGTACTTTTCCGTGCCGGCGGCTACGGCCTTGATGTGGTGCCCGCCCGGTCCGTGGCAGCGCTCGCAGCCGATCCCGTGGTCGGCTACGGTCGCGCCAACGCCGCGCGCCGTTTCGGGAGCATTGGTGGTGTGGCAGGAAATGCAGCGCCTTAAATCGTCATCGCTCAACGCGCGTCCCAGTGCGTCTTCCCCGGCCGGTGGTCGACGCGGTTGGCCCGTAGTCACGTCCCAGACCGGTCCGTCGGCGTACCGGGACAGGCGGCACTCTCGTGAGCGGCCTTTTTCGTCCCGCGCGACCGGGGTTAACCCGCGGTCTCCGGAGCCGAAGGCGTACTCCACGAGCGACCGATAGATCCGGTCCTCGTGCCGAGACTCGAACGCCACTTGCTGCTCGCGCCGTGTGATCGAGTATTTCCATCGGGGATCTTGGGGATCGGCGACCTCGCGACCCGGAAGAAGTGTTTCGGGGAGATCGGTGACTCTCCAGAACGTTTGAGCGTGCAGGCTACGCTGTTGGTCCTGATGACGAGCGCGGTGGCAGTCGCCGCAACGCGCCGCACCGACGAACGGGGCGGGCTCGGGTTCCAGCGGGTGCTCGTCGCGGTAAATACGGCCAGTCGCGAGCGCCTGGTTCGCCTCGGCCAGTCGACCTTCTTGGAGCCAAGCGCGGCTGAGGAGCCACGCGGTCTCGGGATCGGTCTCGGTGCGCTTACCGAACTGAAGTGAAGCGCGTGCTTCCGTGGGCCGGCCGAGCCGGAGCAATGCCCGAGCAAGGAGCTTGCGATCGATGGGGCCGGCCCCCGGCGTCCGCTGGGTATCCGGCTTGCCTTCCAGGGCGCGACGCCAGCAGGAGACCGCGCCGTCGAGGTCTCCCTGCGCGAGGTGTACTCGACCGAGCAAGGAGTCGCCGGCCGACTGCCAGCCCTTGATTCCGGCCAGTCGGCGTGCGAGTTCCGCGGCCTGTTCGAGCCGATCGGCGTCGAGGTCGAGGCTCGTCATTTCCCGGAGCAGCTCAGGATGGTTCGAGTCTCTGGACAGCCCTTGCGAGAGGCATTCTACGGCCATATCTTGCTCGCCTTTTTCGCGCAGCAGCCGGCCGAGCAGATACAAGTCTTCCGCGTTCATTTCCTTCGTGCCGCCCAAGGCGCCGTAGATCGACCGCGCAGGCTGCTCCTTGCCGAGGCGAAGCGAAGCACGTGCGAGGAGGCGCTGTGCTTCCCGGTCGCCGGGCTCGGTCCTCAATCGCTCCCGGGCGAACCCCAACGCCGAGTTCCAGTCCCCCGCCGCATAAGCGGCATTGCCGCGCTCGTAGAGACTCGGTCCGGGTCGTGACCGCACCCACCAGAGACCCCCGACGAGGAGCGCGCAAGCAAGCACCGCGCCACGGATCACCGATGTACGGCCTCGCTTCATATGCCGGGCGATCTCCCGAGGCGATTGTTCCCTGCTGACCTCGGATTATCGACGCGCACCGGCGCAAGAATCAAGGGTTAACGACGTTGGACACGCCCATGTAGACGTCGGTGTCGGGATGGGCCTCGCGCCATTTCTTCCATGTCGTCAAGGTGAACGGGTGGGTGGGGTACGGAAAAGTCGGCGGGACTTCGGCCAGGCCGGCCTGAGGCTCGAATTGAAGCGATCGTTGACGAAACCCGTGGCCGTCAGCCCGGATGATCATCTCCTGGCTCCGCCGCATCTGTCCCCCTTGGCTGATGTCGAGCGGGACGCCGCGCGTGCTGTGGGTGAAGGCCTGCGTACACTGGTTCGCGTCGCAATAGGTCACAGTGATCGGTACGTCGCCAACCAGGTCATTGACAATGTGCGTGGTGGGGTGGCCAAACGCCTTCAGGCGATAGGCCCGCGCTCGGCTGCCCACGGAGATGCCGATCACGTCCTCGTCCTCGGGAATGGGGGAATTGGCTGCCGGGACCGTCGGTGGTTCGCGAATGCCGGGATACGTGAACAAGAAGAATACGTCGCGCGTCGGATCAGGTGGTGGATCTTGCGCGTGACATCCCAGGGTGCTGAGCGAGCAGACGACGACCAGGGCGACCGTTCCGCGCTCGATCCTCCAAGAATGCGGGCGCCGGCGGCGAGAGTTTTCGCGGGCCATGAAATGATCCCCTGGCGGGAGGCTAGCGAGTTTGTATAAAACAATAAATAAAATTAAATTAAAATGTGCTATGGATTAATGGGTTGGCCCCAGGAAGGCCGGTTGCCTGTGCGTCACGGGATTGATTTCACCGTTTTCCATTCGCGTGGCCTTCAGCGTTGATCATCATCGCGCGGATTTGGTCGGCCCGCTTGGTGTACTGTTCCGCCTCGTCGGCCCGCCCAAGCTGGCGATACGCCAGGGCCAGCGAGTAAACGGTTTCGTAGTCGTCCGGGGCGATGGTCAGCGCGCGTGTCAGGTGCTCGATTGCGGGCTCGGGTCGCTGTGTTTTGAGCTCGAGTCGCCCCAGTGAAAGCCAGGCCTGTTTCGACCGTGGGTCCCGTTCGACGGCCTGGAGCCAGCTCTTCTCGGCGGCGTCCGCGACTCCGAGCGACTCTTCGGCCAGGCCGCGCAGGTAATACAATATGGCGTCGTCACGGCGCTGGAGTTCCGCAGATAACAGCCGGCACGCGTCCTCAGCGCGGCCGGATGCGATCAGGTCGGTCGTCAGCTCGTTCCAAAAAATCGAATAGTCAAACGGCAGGGACTTGAGGTCGGGCTGGAGCTCCAGGACCTTTTCGTACGCGGCGATCGCTCCGGCGGGGTCGCGGTCGTCGTGGCGGATCGAGCCGATCATCGCGTAGCCGATGAGGGCGTCCGCCGGAATGTGCGTGAGCTGTTCGGCGATTTCGGTGGCCTGGCGCATTTGTTTTCGGGAGTAGTAAATTGCCGCCATGCGCCGGAGGGCGAGTGTGTCACGGGGCCGCCGGCGCAGGATCTCTTCGTAGATCGCAATCGCTCGGTCGGGCTCCTTGGCGCAAAGCAGCCCGAACGCCCGGGTGTGCTGATCGTCGGGATCCAGCGGACCCGTCCATTCCGCCCGGTGATAGTAACCCTCGGCCTCGTCGGCGCGGTCGACCTCGCTGAGCGCGCGCCCCGCGAGGACCGCGGCCGAGTGGCTCCAAGGACGGCGGAGGAGATGGGCTCTCGCCCGGTCCAGCGCAAGCACGAAGTTCCTTCGCTTGTACGCGTTCTCGGCCTCACGCAGGGCTTCGGATTGGCTCGCGAACCAGACTCCGACAGCGACCACCAGGGCGAACACGAGTGCGCTTGCGCGGACCATGAGGGACAGGCTCGATCCATCACTGCGCTTCGGTGGGCCGGTGGTGCGTGTCCTGGTCATCGTTTTCTTGCCAAGGGCGATTGGACCCGTTCCGAAAACGCCTTCGCGTGGCTCGTAGAGCGGAGCGACGTATCCCTGTCGGCAAGAACCTGACGGCCCCAAAGCTCGACTCTGTGTTCGCCCTCTTTGGCGCTACGAACGGGACATCTTCCGCCCTGCGCATAGCCGCTTCAACGTCGGTCCTAAACGGCCGCGATAAGTGGTTGGCCACCGAACTTGGCAATCCCGTGCCGTCGATGGGGAGCCGAACGGGGTGAGCCCCGGCCTTCGCTTGGAACCGCCGTTCTCGTGGCGCGAGACTGCTGACAAGGCGACAGGCCCGTGGCTTGCGGCAGGGATCGACTCCGCCGCCAGCGAGAGCGACGAAGACGGGTCAAAGACAAGACTAGAGGTCCGCCGAAGCAGGTCTCTGATCCACGACTCGCGGCACGTGGGCCGATTTGCGATCAGTCGACATGACGGCGAACGACATAGGGCCTGAAGGCGCCATTTCGCCGGCGAACCGGCTCATCGCGCCTCCAGGCCCCCTCAGTGCTCAGTAGGAGTCGGCCCCAACGACTTCGCCGTAAGCGGCGGTCGCGAGGGCATACCATGTCGTATAGCTGATCGAGTTCTTGATGAACTTGACCGAGCCGTCAAGGAAAAGGACGTTCACACCACCGGGGTGCTGCGAGCTGACGCCGATCTGGCCGTCCCAGGGGCTGGCGGCAAGGCACGCCTTGGTGTTGGGCAGGGTGGTAGCGAAGTAGCCGCCGCCGCGACCGGAGTCGTGCTCGCACCAGTATTCGCCCTTGTAGTCCCACGAAACCGTCGTTGACGCCTGACAGAGCTGCGCATCGCCGTACGGCGATCCACCGGCCCCAAGCGCGGACCAGGTATTGCCCTCTTGCCAAACCAAGTTGAAGCCGGGCTTGTTCTGGCCGGACGTTCCCTTGACCCACTCGCTGAAGGCCGCCGTGTTGGACGTGCCGTCGGTGACACTCGCCAATTTGACAATGTTACCGATTTGCGCGTTACCACCCAGGAACCACGAGATACCGTTGAGGTTGCCCCCCGTATAGCGGCGCTCGTAGCCCAGGTTCTCCGGATAATTGGGGCACGCGACCGTAAAGCCGATGTTGTTGATCGTAATGAACGTGCTGTTGTTGCCGACGTTGCCGTCGGACGGGCAAAGGAACGAGTTGATCTTCATCGAGCAAACCGTCGCGTTCCCCGCCTGAATTCCGCTGCCTCCCCAGGCGACCATGTCATAAGCGAAATTAATAGCGTTGTAGATCTGGGTCTGCTCCATGTAGGGAAGCAGACGGGTCTTCATGGACTGGTTCTGGACGACGTTCCAGCCACCCGACGGCGGGATGCATTCCTGGGACGAAATATAATTGTGGATGCCCAGGCCGATCTGCTTCAGGTTGTTGACGCATTGGGCGCGCCGCGCGGCTTCGCGCGCCGCCTGGACGGCCGGCAGGAGCAATGCAATCAGCACGGCGATGATCGCGATGACCACCAGCAGCTCGATCAGTGTAAAACCACGACGAATCCGACTCATTGACGTCTCCCGGAGAATGACGAACGAAACAAAACCATGAACACGCTCTGGCCAGGTCCTGGATGTCGCGGAGGGATAACGATCGACTTCCAGGAACTCTGGCAACTCACTTGGACAGCGCCGGCGCCGGCGCTGGTTTCGGCTGGGCCGTTTGCTTGCCCGGCTGGGGCGCGCTCTTCAGCATCGCATTGCGCGCCTCTTCCGACGATTTGGGATAGTCTGCGGGAACGGTCCCCGGCCCACCGGCTCTCTCCGCCCCCGAATCTTCGCAGCCAGCCACGCCCAAGAGGCCGACACCCAAAGCGACAAGCCGCAAGCCTCGATGCAGCACCTTCACAATGCCCCTCCAATAGAAGATGGGAACCAAGAACCTCAAACGAATGGCCGAATCAATAGAAATTGGCGATGTGGGTATGCACAGAAACACCGGATCCTTCTTCGCTGTCACGAGGAGTGACGCGCTCAGACGACCCGGCGACCACCGCAAACCGACCACAGCCAAAAGGGCGATGGTACGACAGCAGTCGATTTCGTTCGACGGAATAAGCGATTTAAGCTGTTAGTATGGTCGCCCTTACCTTCGGCGTCAATAACAAAGTCCATGCGGGCCCATTTTTTCGAGACGCCGCTTACCCTAAAGAAAGCCCCTTGCGCTATTTGCCATCTACCGTTGTGCGGAACGTTTACTGCTTGCCCTCCGGTCAATCGAGCACGAGACTTGCGACGCTACGAATCCAAGGCGGTCAACATTGAATAGGCGGGCTAGGCATGCTCCGCGTTTCACGTCTCTTTTTCTACTCGGCCGGATGAGCCGCTTTCCTGGCACACCCAAATTCGGGCCTGGCTGCGCAGCGCAATTGACCTGCTGTCAGCGCGCCCCGTACGAATGTTGGTAAGGCTTCGCGATCGGTTGCCTTCACGCTAAACTCGAACCCCAGCGGCGTGTCTGCCGAAGACCGCCGTCGGTCCGAACCGGGCCAGAGGCGTTCCCTGCGACGAACGTGGATCATCACGATGGACACAGGCCGACCTGGCAACTCAGCTTCCCAACCGGTTCGGCCGCTTCTCATTATCGGCATGACGACCGTGGTGGGATTGGCCGCAGTCTGGTTTGCCTGTACTCGTCCGCGCGACTTTGCGGACCACTCGAGGCGGTCGTCGCCTTCCGCCCGAAGCCTGTCTTCGATTCCCATCGATTCGGACTCGCCCTTCAGGAACACGCGGCCCGGCGTCGGATATGTGGGTGATTCTGAATGTGTACGCTGCCACGCGGCGATCGTGACGCGCTTCCGGCAGCATCCTATGGGCCGTTCCATCACGCCGGTCGCCGATTGGGCGAGGGGGTATGCGGCGGCTAAGCCCACGCCGGTTGCCGTTGAGGCCAAGGGATTCGAGTACCGGGTCGGGCTCGAGGGGGGACGAGTGGTGCACACGGAGACGCGCCGTGATGCGCAAGGGAAGGCGGTTATCGAGCGCGCGGCGGAGATCGCGTTCGCAGTCGGCTCCGGCACGAGAGGCACGTCGTTCGTGATCGACGAGGGCGGCTATCTCTTCGAGTCACCCCTCACCTGGTACGGCCAGGCCAGGCGTTGGGACCTTTCGCCCGGGTACGAGGTGCGGAACCAGCACTTCGAGCGGATGGTCCAGGCAGACTGTCTTTATTGCCATGCCAATCCGGTTGACCCGTTTGTCGACTCGACGAACCGGTTTCGTGACTCGATCGCCAAAGTGGCAGCGATCGGCTGTGAACGCTGTCACGGACCGGGGGGGCTGCACGTCCAGGAGCGGCAGGTTGTGGACGGCAAGGACTTGACCATCGTCAACCCCAGGCACCTCGATCCCGTGCGCCGGGAAGCCGTTTGCCAGCAGTGCCACCTGAAGGGCGATAGCCGGATTCTCCATGCCGGCCGGCAGGCCAACGACTACCGGCCGGGATTACCGCTCCATCGTGTCTGGTCGGTATTCTTTCGTCCGGAGCAGCTTGGGAACCAACTCCAGGTCGTCGGCCACGTCGAGCAGATGGCCATGAGCCGCTGCTACCGCGCGAGCGAGGGACGAATGGGCTGCACGTCTTGCCACGACCCTCACCAGGTGCCGCCGCCCGACCAGGCGGTCGCCTATTTCCGCGAACGCTGTCTCGAGTGCCACGAAGTGACTGGCTGCAGCGTTTCGCCGGTGGCGCGCCGGCTTGAGAGCGCGGACGACGATTGCGCTGCCTGCCACATGCCGCGATCGACCACGAGAGACGTCATCCACGTTGCCGGCACCGACCACCGGATCCTGCGCCGGCGTGGCGAGATCCCCGCGCCGACCGGCACCGCCGACGCCTCAGGAATGCCTCTGGTTGATTTTCACCATAACCTGCTCGAGTCCGAGGACGCACGTCGCGAAATGCGTCGCGACCTAGGCGTCGCGCTCGGCAGCGGGGCATGGGAATTCCGGAACATGCCCCGAGGGGCAGCGCTGGCTCGTCTGTCGCTGTCACTGATCGTTCCCGCGTTGGGACGACGGCCGGACGACGTCGTCGCGCGGGAAATCAAAGGCGTTTCGCTTTGGTTGCTGAACCGGGACGCCGAGGCGTTGCTCGAGTTCGAGGCCGTGCTGCAGGCGGCTCCACTGAGGGAGGGGGCGCTGGTGTCCTCGGCGGCCCTGCTTTCGCAACTCGGCCGTACCGATGAGGCGATCGCCCGCTGGCGGCGGGCGCTGGCGGTGAACCCGTGGCTCTCTTCGCGACAGCTCCCCCTGGCCCGGCTACTTGGCCTTCGGGGCGAGTGGAAGGAGGCTGCCGCGGTCTGTCGTGAGGCCCTCCGCCTCAACCCGGCGTCGCCGGAGGCCAGGAAGCTGCTCGTCGAGTGTTACCTCGAAGCCGGGGACGCCGAGAGCGCCCGCGCGGAGTTCCAGACCCTGCTCGCCCTCGATCCTCCCGATCGCGAAATGCTGATTCGCTGGTTCGACGGCCATCCTGCGATCACAGGGTCCAACCCCTGACTTACCCGGCGAAGTGCGTAAAAACCGCGCCCGGATGCCGACTCCGCCATTACGGGACCGACCGATTTCGTGGCCGGCGGGTTGCCTTGGTCTTTCCGAAGAACAAGCCTGCAACAGAGATTACCGATCAAAAGGACCGGGGAGGGCGACTCGGAAGGCAAGCAGGGGGGCACGCTTCCGCGTGACGGCCGTTGCCACCTCATCGCGAAGCCGTCCGGAGGCTCGCTCCAGCGCGTCGAGGACCACGGTGGGGTCGAGTCGCTCGCCGGGGAGTGGTGCGACCGTCACCAGGAGCCGGCCTGCGTCGGGCGCCGGGACGACCGAAAAGACCTGAATTTGGCTCAAGGATGCGTCCGCGTCTCGACCTGAGAGGACGTAGCTCAGGGTCTCGGCGACCTGGCCGCAGAGCTGTCGCTGTTTTCGGTCCGATCGCTTACGCGACGTGCTTCGTTGGTCGTCGCGGGGATCGACCCCGTCCGTCGCGTCCTGCTCGGCACATAGGTGGCGCAAGACGTTTTGCTTAACGATTCTGCGTCGCATACACTTGCTCTCGAAAGCCGCAACGCCGGCGCGAGACACGTTATCCTGAGGAAAGGCTCAAGGCGGAACAGTCTGCGCCTGCGCCGCTTGACGGCCACCTTGACTGCGACACGTCGCCTTCCAGGAAGAGGCTCAACGGGGCCGCGAGGTTCGGCGCTCCGGGCCAAGTCGCGACGACTCGTGATCGTTTGCAATTCGGGAACAGTCCGGCGCGATGATTGCAGTTGGTGGCGACCGGTCTCGACGTGCCGTCGTTTGACGGCAGTCCGGGAACGGAATTTTTGGCATGCACTGCGCATCTCCACCGGTAATCGCCCACGTGAAGCCGGGGGGCGTGCCAGCCAACACCGTTCCCGTGCCGCGGTTGGAACCGATAGCGCCAGTCGTGACGGAGATCGGTGACAAGTCTCGAAGTTTCCCTTTCTCCCGCGGCGAGAGCCGACAATGAGAGTTGAGGAGACGGACAATGCTGGCAAAGGGGTTGAAAAGCTTTCGACTCGCGGTCTGCCTCCATCCCGGATGGGTCATCGTCGTCTGGGTCTTGTGTGCAGCGGTCGTTGGGATCGCCGCACCCAGCTTGACGCAGCTCGCGGCGCGGGAGCAGGCGAACTTGTTGCCCGGGGACGCCGAGAGCCAGCGCGTGGCGGCACTCGCGGCGCGCGCGTGGCCCGAGCAGTCGTACCAGTCCATGGCCGTCGTGGCGCTAAGTCGTTCCGAAAAGCTCACGTCCCAGGACCACGAGTATGCCCGCCGGCTTGCCCGGCAGTTCGAGTCGCCACAGCGGCCTCGGGAGATTCTGCGCGTCCTGGGACCACAGTCAGACGCCGAGGTGGCGAAGCGTTTGGAGAGTCCCGGCGGCCGGATGCAGCTTGTCGCCGTCGCGCTGAGCTCCGCGTTCGTCAGCCCCGACGCACATCGAGCGGTCGCCTGGCTCCAAGAGAAGGCCGCCGACGTGGCCAAAACGCGTCCGGACGGACTTCAGGAACGATGGACCGGCGACGCCGTCATCGGACGCGATTACATGAACGGCGTCCAACAGTCGCTGGACCGCGCGGCGCTCGCGACGGTCGTGCTCCTGCTTGTGCTGTTGCTTGCCGTCTATCGTTCGTTGTTCCTGGCGATGGTGCCGTTGGTCACGATCGGCATCAGCTTGGTGGTTGCGCGTGGGGTGTTAGCGTGGCTCGTCACGACGGGCTGGGAGGTATCGCCGCTCGTCGAACTGTTTCTCGTGGTCGTCCTCTTTGGAAGCGGTACGGACTTCTGCCTGCTGTTGGCCTGGCGGTTCGGCGAGCACTGGACGGATACGCGGTCCGACCCTGCGGGGCCGATGGCCGACACATTGCGGAGCGCGGGGAGCGCGCTGTTGACGAGCGCGGCCACCGTCATTACGGGGTTGTCGCTCATGGGAACGACCCGCTTCAAGTTGTTCTCGAGCACCGGCCCGAGCGTAGCCCTGGGGCTGGCCCTGACGGTCGGAGCGGCGTTGACTCTGGCCCCCGCGCTGCTTGTTCTGCTGGCACGCCATCGTCCGCGCGCCTTCGCGAACATGCATAACTCGACGGCCCATTTCTGGCGCTGGGTGGGCCGCAAGACCTTGGCCCGGCCGTTGTTAACCTGGTTTGTCACACTCGTGTTGATGGCGCCGGCAGCGGTTCTGGGCCTGCGCACGACGTATATCCAGGACACGCTTACCGAGATGCCTCCGCGAACGCCGTCAGCACAAGCGCTCCACGACGTGGACGCCGAGTTCGGCGAAGGGTTCCTCGCGCCCCTGACGGTCATCGTGCAGACGGATCAGGGCGGGATGAACTTGCGGGATTCCGAAGGCCTGGAACTGATCGACGAGGCGAGCCGCTTCTTGAGCCAGAACCGGCGTCTGCGTGAGGTACGGTCGGCGACCCAGCCGCTGGGGAGCTCCGCTGTGCTCGACCCGGCCAGGATCAGTGCGCGGCTCGGCGACGTGGACAAAGGATTTGGGCGCATGGCCGACGGCGCACGGAAGCTCGAGGAGGGCCTGATCCAGGGGGCGGCGAAGGTTCGGCTCGCGGTGATGCTCGATGCGCTCGTGCACGGGGACACGCCGGCGTGGGCGTCGTTGACCGGCGCCGCGGCCGAGCCCCTGAAGGGCGGCGGGAGCTCGGGGGCGGGGCTGTCGTCGGCGCTCGGAAAGACGGCTGCGACCTTGGAGAAGACGAACGAGCGCGTCGGTCGCGTCGCGGCCAGTGCCGGTGCTCGTTCCTCGCCGGCCCAGACCTCGGACCCGCGCCTGGAAATGGTTCGCGAGCTTGGCCGCGCTGCCGACGGTGCCAAGCAGATCGCCGACGGTGCACGCCGGGCGAGCGACGAGGTGAGCGAGATTCTCGACGACCCGGTCGGCCGGCATGCCCTCGACCGCCTCCTTGTGACCTCGAAGACGGTTCGCGAACACCCCGAGTTGCTCGGGAGTTTCCAGACATACATCGCACCGGACGGCCGGCTCGCGCGGATCGACGTGGTTCAGCGGGAGCGCATGAGCTCCGAGGCCGCGATGGACCAGGTGGTCGACCTGCGGCAACGGCTCGGCGCCTATCTGGGCGAGTCGCGGTGGCACCACGTCCGCATGGGGATCGCCGGTCCGAACGCCGAGTCGGCCGACATCCGTGCGCTCACGCGGAGCGACCAGCGCCGGACCTGGCTGATCGTGCCCGCTGGTGTTTTCCTGATTTTGGTGCTCGCGCTGCGGGACCCCTGGACGTGCCTCAACCTGGTCGCGACGATGATCCTGACGTATGCGTTCGCGCTGGGGGTAACGCACTCCGTGTTCGTGACCTGGCTCGGAGACGCGGGGCTCGACTGGAAGGTGCCCTACTTCCTGTTCGTCCTGCTCGTGGCGGTGGGGGTTGACTACAACGTCTTCCTGATGACTCGCCTGCGCGAGGAAACGAACACGCTCGGGCTGAGACCGGGCATCGAGCAAGCCGTGGCCGCGACTGGTGGGCTGATTACCTCGGCCGCGTCGATCACCGCGTGCAGCTTTGCCTCGCTGCTGTTCAGCCCGCTCAGCTCGCTCCGGCAGCTTGGATTCGCCCTCGTGGTCGGCGTGACGGTGGATGCGGTCCTGGTGCGACCGGTCTTGGTTCCTTGCGGGCACTGGTTGATGAAGCACGGCCTCGAACGGAGGAGGGGGGCGCCGGAGGCGGCGGTGGTGGCCGAGGAGCTTGTTCCGACGGCGGTCTAAGAGTGCCGCGCCGGGGCTCTGGCTCAGGCAAGAACCTCGCGCACCGGTTTGCCGCGACCATCCTTGGTGACGTAGAACGGCCGCTCTTCCGTGACGACGCCATACTTCGGTGAAATGCCCAGTAGGTCGTAAATCGTCGCGTGCAGGTCGGCGACCGTGACCGCGTTCTTAACGGTGCCACACGGCATTTCGTCCGACGTTTCGCCATAGGCGAAACCGCGTTTGATGCCGCCCCCGAACAGCAAGACCGACCCAGCGCCCGTGAAATGCCTGTGATGGCCGTAGTGGGCCAAGGCCGTGAGCTCGTCGGGCTGAGCCACCTGGTTGGGCACGCGCCGATCGCTTTTTCCTTCGATCAGCACGGACCGGCTGAACTCGCTTGCCAGGACGATCAGGGTACGGTCGAGCTGTCCTCGCGTTTCCAGGTCGAGGACGAGCTGTGCAATCGGCCCGTCGATCTGTTTCTTGAGGTCGCGGATGCGCGTGTGTCCGTTATCGTGCGTGTCCCAGTTGACGAACGGGATGTATTCGGTCGTAACCTCGACGTAGCGCGCCCCCGCTTCGATCAAGCGGCGGGCGAGCAGGCAACCCTGGCCGAAGCGGCCCGTGTTGTAGATCTGGTAGCTCGAACGTGGTTCGAGCGAAAGGTCGAACGCCTTGGCTGCGTCGGAGTTCAACAGGCGGTCGGCATTCTCC
>JARLIH010000101.1 GCA_031291845.1 Isosphaeraceae bacterium
CCGGGGCAAAGTCTTAGTGCCCCCGGCGAAAGGCCCACCCAGTAAGCCGGGGGAAGAAGACTTTGGCCCGGCCATCCCTGTTCAGTCGTCGTTGAATTTCACCCGAGACTTCAGTGCTGCGTCAGCGGCTCGTGTTTCTATTGGAATCAAGGGAGCAGCGGACCCGTGGCCAAGGCCAAGAAACGGAAGACACGACGCAACGTCAGCCGGGCGGTCGTGCACATCAAGGCAACGTTTAACAATACGACGGTGACGATCACCGATCCCAACGGCGATGCGCTCTGCTGGGCCTCGTCGGGCACGGTCGGGTTCAAGGGGAGCCGCAAGAGCACCCCGTTCGCCGCCCAGCGCGCGGCCGAGACGGCTGCCGCCACCGCGACCAAGTTCGGGGTCAAGGAGGTCGAGGTCCGCGTCAAGGGGCCGGGCTCCGGGCGCGAGAGCGCCATCACGGCGCTCCAGGCTTCGGGACTGTCGATCAAGGCCATCGAGGACGTCACACCGTTGCCCCACAACGGTTGCCGTCCCCCCAAGAAGCGGCGCGTCTGAGCCGGCGCCCCTTGCTTTTCTCCGCCCGCCGGGGAGCGCGGGCGCTTCGGGGTTCGGGTTGCCGAACGCCGGCGTGTTCCCCCAGGGCTGCTTTGCCGTTCGTCGGTCGCACACGGGTGCGATCGCTCCGCCGGGGAACCCGCGCACTCGCGAAGAGGCCGGAACACTCGGCCCAACCAGCCCGAAATCGAATCTTTGAGGATCGTCGACACGCTATGGGACGCCACATCGGACCGGTCTGCCGGCTCTGCCGCCGGGAAGGCCTGAAGCTGTTCTTGAAGGGCACGCGCTGCGATACCCCGAAGTGCGCCGTGGACCGGCGCGAAGGGGTGCCGGGGATGCACCAGTTCCGCCGCTCCAAAGCGAGCGAGTACTCGATCCGCCTTCGCGAGAAGCAGAAGGTCAAGCGCTACTACGGCATCTTCGAGCGGCAGTTCCGCAAGTACTTCGAGATGGCCAGCCGCCGCCCGGGCAACACGGGCGACGCCCTGATGGCGCTGCTCGAACGCCGGCTCGACAACGTGGTGACCCGCCTCGGCTTCGCCACGAGCCGGGCCCAGGCGCGGCAGATGATCACGCACGGGCACATCACCGTGAACGGGCGGAAGCTCGACATCCCGAGCTATCTGGTCCGCCCGGGCGACGAGGTAAAGGTCAAGGATCGTGAGCACTCGCGCAAGCTTGCGGCCACCCACCTCGAGGCGGAAGGCATGCCGCCGGTCCCCGACTGGCTCGACCGCGTCAGCACCGATCCGCCCGAGGGGCGCGTGTCCCGTTTGCCGGCGACCCAGGACATCTCGCTGCCGGTCACCCCGCAACTGATCGTCGAGCTCCTCAGCCGCTAACCAGGGTGCGGCGGACCCTGTGAAATGCGGTCCGCCCGACACGACTTTCTCCAAGGGGATCAAAGCGATGCGCATCCGTTGGCGTGGACTCGAACTGCCCAGCCGGGTCGTCTGCAACCGTGAGAAGCTGAGCGACACCTACGGCGAGTTCAACGTCGAGCCGTTCGAACGCGGCTTCGGCCACACCGTCGGCAACAGCCTGCGCCGCATCCTTCTCTCGAGCCTCGAGGGGAGCGCGGTCACCAAGATCAAGATTCAAGGGGTCCAGCACGAGTTCTCGTCGATCCCGGGGATGGTCGAGGACATCACTGACTTGGTGCTGAACCTCAAAGGCCTGGTGGTCAAGAACCACTCCGAGCAGAGCCGGACGATCCGTATCGAGCGCGACCGCCGGGGCGTTGTTACCGCCGCCGACATCCTGCACGATGAGTCGATCGAGATCATCAATCCCGACCACATCCTCTGCACCCTCACGGACGACGTTCCGTTCGTGCTCGAGATGACCGTCGAGAACGGCCGGGGCTACCGGCCCGCCGCCGAAGGCCATACCGACGACCTCGAAGTGGGCGCGATCCCGATTGACGCGATCTTCAGCCCGGTGATCCGCGTCGAGTACCGGGTCGAGAACACCCGCGTCGGGCAGCGGACCAACTACGACAAGCTCGTCTTGCGGATCTGGACGACCGGCACCCTCGGCCCGGAAATGGCCCTGGTCGAGGCCGCCAAGATCATGCGCAAGCACCTGAACCCGTTCGTCCAGTACTACGAGCCGGGCCCCGGCCTGCCGTCCGACGCCTCAGGTGCCGACGGCTTCCGCCCCGAGCCGTTCGACGCCGAGCTCGAGCGCAAGCTCGACATGAGCCTGGCCGAGCTCGAACTGTCGGTGCGGGCCACGAACTGCCTGGAGAGCGAAGGGATCACCACGGTTCGCCACCTCGTCAGCAAGAACGAGGAGCAGCTCCTCCAGGTTCGCAACTTCGGCGAGACCACCCTCAAAGAGGTCCGCGCGAAACTTCACGAAATCGGCCTCGACCTCGGCATGAACGTCCCCCAGCGCTCGGGGGCTTGATTTCCGCCTGACACCTGACGGCGCGCCGGCACGGGCGCGCCCGACCCAATACACGCGAGAGAACCATGCGCCACCGTAAAGCCGGCCGTAAGTTCAAGCGATCCCCTGAACACCGCCGCATGCTCCTGCGCAACCTGGCGACCGCGCTCCTGGAGCACGGCAAGATCGAGACCACCCTCGCGAAGGCCAAGGAACTCCAGCCGTTCGTCGAGAAGCTGATCACCCTGGCCAAAGACGGCTGGAACCTCAACAACTTCCGCCGCGCCTTGGCCGTTCTGACCCAGAAGAAGATCGCGTTCGAGCTCTTCCACACGATCGGCCCGCGCTATCAGGGCCGCCCGGGCGGCTACACGCGGATCTACAAGCTCGCCAAGGTCCGCCAGGGCGATGCCGCGCCGATGGCCGTCATCGCGCTGCTGGGCGAGAAGGAACAGGTCAAGGCGCCGACCCGACCGGCCGTCGTCGCGACGAACGCCTGAGTCCCGGCGACCATAGACGTCCTCGTAGGGTGGGCACAGCCCACCCTACGAGGACTCCCGAGTGAAGAGGAGCCGCGCTGTGTCCTCGCACGCTCAACAGCCCGACTGCATCTTTTGCAAGATCGTGCGCGGAGAGATCCCGTCCTCGGCCGTACTCGAGACGGCCGAGGCCGTAGCCTTCCTCGACATCCACCCGGTCAACAAGGGGCACGTGCTCGTCGTCCCCCGCGCGCACCACGCGGACCTGACCGAACTGCCCGACCACCTCGCCGCGCACGTCGGAACGCTCCTGCCGAAACTCTGCCGGGCCATCAAAGCGGCTACAGGTGCTGATGGATTCAACGTGATCGTCAACAACGGTGCGGCGGCCGGTCAGACCGTCGGCCACGGTCACTGGCACATCATCCCCCGCTTTCATGCCGACCCCGTGAACTGGCCCTGGCCCCACAGCGAATACGCCGGCGACGAGCTCGGCCAGATGCGCTTTCGCATCGAGCGCGAGCTAGGCCTCAAACCCGGCCATTGACGCCTCCGGGCGAAACGTTGTTCCCACCCTTGCAACGAGAGTCGAGAGGAGGACGGAGACTGTGCGCCCCTCACACGCAGCGCGCGTACTAATGATCACCTTGGCCCTGACCGTGCCGGCAGCGGTGCGCGCGGCCGACGCGGAGAAGGTCAAAGTCCTTCTGCTGGGCGACAGCACGACGATCGGCAGCGTTTGCCGGCAGGTCGAGCCGAAGGGGCTTTACCTCGAAGACGTCATCCGGTCGCTGCTGGCGGCGGAGAAGGACATGCCGCCGGCCGAAGTCGTCAACCAAGGGCGGGACGGCGAATTCATCCACGGCTTGCTCACCTCGGGACGCTACGGCCGCGAGATTGCGGTGATCAAGGACGTCGACTACGTCTTCATTCGCTACGGGCTGAACGATCTGTCCAAGCGCGAGGACTTCGACACGAATTTCCCGGCGGACCTCGCCGCGCTCGTCGCCCGGCTGCGGAAAGATTTCCCGGGCGCCACGATCGTGCCGACGACGATCATCCCCTACATGGCGCCCGAGGCCGACGATCGGATCAACCGCGCGATCCGAAAAGGTGCCGAGGCGGGGAAGCTCGACGTCTTCGACCTGTATACGCGCTATTCGGCCGAGCTCAAGAGCGGGCCGAATATGCTCAACTATCGCCGCTACGCGTTGGAGAAGATCCCGGAGAAGGACCGCGAGTGGGTCCGGCCGTTCCTGCGGGGAGGTCAGATCGTGGTGATGGACAACCGCCTCGATGCCCATTTCCGCGACCTGCCAGGCTGGTTCGGCGATCGGCACCCGAGCCCGGCGGGGTATCACGTGATCGGTGATGAGACGGCGAAATATCTCGTGAAGCTGATCCGCGCGCGGAAGCCGTGAGACGGTTGACCCCGCAACGTCGCGGCGGTCCCGATGCGCTCCTGCGCCGAGCGGCTTCCCGTAGGGCCGGCCATTGCCGGCCGAATCCAGTCCGGCCACGGCCGGTCCTACAAGCATGCTGCTTCGCTGAGCGCTACGCGTTGAGCAGTTGGTCGAAAGTGTCCACCAGCCGAGGAAGCGTGACGTCCTGGGCGTAACGGTTGCGCACCAACTCCGTCGCGGCCACGCCGACGGGGCGGAACGCGGCGGGGTCGTCGAGCACGCGCTGGGCGAGCGCGACCCAGGCGCCGGCGTCCGAAGGGTCGAGGAGGAGACCGTTCTGCCCGTCGGTGATGACCTCGCGGAACGGCTCGGAGTCGGGGGCAAGCACAACGCAACCGCTGGCCATCGCCTCCAGGAGCGATCGCGCTACAGGATAGCGCCGACCCGGGGCGACGTGCAGATCGCTTGCGGCGAGGACCTCGGCGACGACCCCACGAGGCACCGACCCGAGCAGCCAGAGCCGCTCCGGGTCGTACGGGGGCTCCAGCGCCCGTAGGTGTGCCGGGTAGTCGCGCTGGTGGAAGTCGATGTCCAGGCCGCGCCGGACGGTGGGATCGCCGACCGCGACGCAGATCACGTCGGAGCGAGCCCGGAGCAGGTGGTTCGCCAGGGACCAGAAGCGGTCGAACCCGCGGAGCCGCTCCAGGGTCCTTCCGACGAACGTGACGACGCGCGTCCCCTCCGGGATCGTTCGCCCCTGGATCGTGCGCGGTCCTGGCCGCCGCGGAGCGAAGAGGCGGGTGTCGACGCCGTCGTGGAGGACGTGAAAGTCGTCACGGTACTCGGCCGGGAACAGGTCGCGCTGCCACGCGGTGGGGGTCCAGGCCAGGTCGCAGTTCTCCAGGTCCAGGAGCTCGATGGCGCAGGCCGAGCGCCGCCAGTGAAAATAGGTGGGAGGCGTCTCCGCCCTCGCCTCGTCGGCGAGATCATATTGCCGCGTATGCGTGTAATAGTCGAAGAAGTTCACCACCGGCGCGGGGCGATACACCGGCGCGTGGAGCGTGGAACCGAGCCCGTTCGACCGGCCGACGATGAGGTCGATGGGCTTCGGCCGGTTCTGCTCCAGGACCTCCCAGCAGCCGTACGCGTAACAGAGGCTGCGCTCGAGCAAGCGCGTCCAGGGCGCCGCCGGTTCGCGCGCGATGCCGCCGACGTTGAACACCGAGACATTCAACCCGCGCGCCATCGAGGGAGGCCAGTGCTCGGGTGGGTCGGCCGTGTGGCAGTAGAACAGGCAGCGGTAGCCACGCCGGCGCACGAGCCAATCGGCCACTGCCCCCAACCGGCCCGGGAAATGGGGCTCGACCCAGAGCACGTGCAAAGGGGCTTGGGGCATCGCCGGCGCTCTTCCTTGGTTTGGCGGGACGACGCAAGACGCAGGTCGTTTCCCTTTGATCCATCAAAGAAAAGTTAGGCGCTCGCCAGGAGGTGCGCGATCGGCGTGCCGCCCCAACGTCCCACCATCCCGCGTTAACGCACCATCGTGCGGGGGCCTACAAAAAAGGAGGGGACGGGCTTCACGAAAGAATCGGAGCCAGCCCCCTTTTTTTTGATTCAGCCGTCCTCGACGACTACCAGGCGAAGTGCGCGAACGCCTTGTTGGCGTCGGCCATGCGGTGGACGTTCTCGCGGCGGGTGATCGCGGCCCCTTCGCGGTTGTACGCGGCGATCAGCTCGTCGGCCAGCTTGATGGCCATCGGGCGCCCCTTCTTCTCGCGGGCGGCCATCAGGAGCCAGCGGATCGAGAGGGTCTGCTGGCGGGTCTTGTTGACCTGCATCGGCACTTGATATGTGGCGCCACCGACGCGCTTCGAGCGGACCTCGATGACCGGCTTGACGTTCTCCACCGCGCGGGTGAACACGTCGATCGGGCTCTCGTTGGGCAGCCGCTTTTCGATCAGCCCCATCGCGTCGTAGAAGACCTTCTGGGCGACGCTCTTCTTGCCGTCGTGCATCAGGCAGTTCATGAACTTGCTGGCCAGCTTCGAGCCAAAGCGTGGGTCGGGCCGAAGCTGGGACTTGCTGGCGGTGAACTTGCGGGCCATCTGCGTGGGTCTCGTATCGTCCTGGGGATACCGGTCGTCCGTAGAAGGGCGGTTTGAAAGCAAGGGGACCGGCGTCTCGATACCTCGCAGCCGGTCCCGTTGCCTCAGCCCTGCCCGTAAGGATTACTTCTTCTTGGGCGCGCCCTTGGCCGGCGCGGCACCCTTGGCCTTCGCTCCGTACTTGGAGCGGGCCTGCTTGCGGTCGGCAACGCCCAGGCTGTCGAGGACGCCACGGACGATGTGGTAGCGAACACCCGGCAGGTCGCGCACCCTGCCGCCCCGCACCAGGACGATCGAGTGCTCCTGCAGGTTGTGCCCCTCGCCGCCGATGTACGCCGTGACTTCCTTACCATTGGAAAGCCGCACGCGCGCCACTTTCCGCAGCGCTGAGTTCGGCTTCTTGGGCGTCATCGTCTTGACCTGGAGACAGACACCCCGCTTGAACGGGCACTTCTCGAGCACCGGCGACTTGGTCTTGTACACCACCGGTCGGCGCGGTTTCCGGACGAGCTGATTGATCGTGGGCATGAGTCAATAGTTCCCTTCGCCCCGGCCGGCTCGGTTGGACCGGGGAAGATCCTGTCACGGCTTGGCGTGCCTGGCCTCGGGCCTTGATAACGGCTCCGCGGCGCGCACGCAACGGCGCGGGCCGGACAAGGCCGAAGCGAGTAGTCTATCGGAACGACCCCGATTGTCAAGACGAACAACCGCTTGATTGACAGCGCCGACCCCCCTGCGCTACCATCTCGCCCAGGGCGTCCTGGTGTTGAATCGAGGCGTCGCGAGGGCGCTGAATGTGGCACGCTGCAACCGCGGCCTCGAGGACGGCGACCCCGAGGACCATGAATATCCCGACGAGGACGACGTCGGCCCGGACGACGACGAGACCGTCCCCTGCCCTTATTGTAACGAACCGGTCTACGAGGACGCCGAGCGCTGTCCCGAGTGCGGCTCTTACCTGTCGCGAGAAGACGCACCCTACCGGCGAAAACCGGTCTGGTTCATCGTCGGCTTCTTGCTCTGCATGGCGGTTGTGCTGAGGTGGCTCCATTGGCTCTGAACACGGCGCCCGCGGTTTCCCGGAGTCCGAGCGACACGCCGCTACGGGTCGCCTGGGTCTACGACATGGACGCCTGCCGCACGCCGACGGGCGTGACCCGCCATGCCCTGGCGCAGCTCGAACGGCTGGCGCGGCGGCCCGACGTGTCGCTGTCGGTCGTCTCGGGGCGGATCAACGAGCCCGACGGCCTGGCTTACTGGGAGGGCCTCGACGCAACACCCCGCCGGGAACTGCCGCTCAGCACGCGCAATGCCCTGCGTTGGTGGCGGGACGTCCGACCGTGGCCCCCCATGGAGTGGTGGTCGGGTCCGGCCGACTGGGTCTACAGCCCGGCCGAGTTCTACCTACCGACGCGCCGGGCGCAACGGGCGGTCACGAGCCACGACGTCCTGCAAAACCTTCAGGCGGGCGAGCGAGCCCGGGCGCGGCTGGGACGCGTCTTCGGTGAGGCCGACCTGATCCTCTCCGTGTCCCGGTTCAACACCGAGCGGCTGCTGGAAGCGTTTCCAGGCTGCGAGGGGCGCGTGGCCTACGTTCCCAACGGCGCGGAGGACCTGTACTTCGAGCCGGCGACCGAGCGAGAGCGGGCCTCGGTGCGGGCCGACCTGGGGCTGCCGCCGACGGTGCCGTACCTCCTTTCCGTTGCCAACTTCCAGCCGCGGAAGAACCTGGAACGGCTGGTCCGGGCCGCCGCGCGGCTTCCTGAGGTGGCCGCGGGAGAGCTGGGGCTCGTCCTCCTCGGAACCGGTTCCGACGTCGAGGCGGACCGCCTCCGGAGCGCGATCGCGGCAGCCGGGCCGAGGGCCCTGGTCCGACTCCCCGGCTATCGCCAGGGGAAGGCGCTGCGGGCTGTGTACGCCGAGGCGACGGCCCTGGTCTTCCCGTCCCTCTGCGAGAGCTTCGGCATCCCTGCCGTCGAGGCCATGGCGCAAGGAATCCCCGTCGCCCTGGCCGACTCGACCGCGCTACCAGAGATCGGCGGCGAGGCGGGTTGGTACCTCGAGCCCGAAAGCGACGAATCCCTCACCGCGACCCTGCGGGCCCTGCTCGACCAGTCCAGCGAGCGCGCCCGGCGAGCCGCCCTGGGCCGCACGATCGCCGAAGGCTTCCGCTGGCAGGCGGCCAACGACCGCCTCGTGGCCGCGCTCCTTAGCGCGGGGTCTGGGGCGAGTCGAAGCGGAACGTCTTGAGGATCGCCTCGGTCTGCTTGCGGAAGGCCGCGGGCGGGTCCTGGCTGGTCGTGGGCGGGTGGGCGGGGGGCGCCGCCCGGGCCGACAGGCCGGCGGAAAAATAAATATTTCATCGGGGGCGGGCGCATGTATAC
>JARLIH010000102.1 GCA_031291845.1 Isosphaeraceae bacterium
CGCCAAGGCGCCAAGGTAAGCGAGAGAGTAGAGCAAAGTAGCGTCGAGTTTTTCGAGAATACAGACAATTATTCGATATATACAGTGTTGTTCGTTTAAACAATTTTTAATTCAATTTCTCTCTTACCTTGGCGCCTTGGCGGTGAGTCCCTCTTCTCTCGGCGGTTCATTCATTTTCACGATGCTCTCCAGGAGCAGGGCCAGGATGCGTTCCCGGTCCACACCGGCGAGCGCCAGGGCGATCTGGGCCTCGACGGTGCCGAACTTCACGCCCAGGTTGTGCCTCGCCCCTCGTGTTTCGAGCGCCAGGTACTTTTCGCGGCGCGCGAGCGCGTTCAGGGCCGTGGTGAGCTGGATCTGTCCCCCTTCGCGCACGTCGCCGCGGACGAGCTCGTCGAGCAAATGGAAGACCGTGGGCGTGAGCACGTGCATGCCGAAGAAGCAGAGATAATGCCCCGCGCGCAGGCCCGGCACCTGGAGCCGAAGCTCGGCCAGGGTGGGGTTTGGCTTCTCGACGATCTCGTCGATCGCGTAGGCGTCGGGGCGGTCGTGCAGTCGCTTGCCGGTCAGCGTGCCGTACTGGTGAATCAAGTGCTCCCGGGTCGCCTGCACGGCCGACACCGCGCAGTCCTCTGCGACGGCGAGATCGAGCAGTTGCCGGGCGCAGCGCCGGGGTTCGCTGGAGACGTAGAGGTGGTCGCCCAGCAGCAGCAGGAACGGTTCGTGGCCGACGAACTCCCGCGCGCACCAGACCGCGTGGCCGTACCCGTCGGGCGCCTCCTGCACGGCGAAACGCAGGCGTTGGTCGAGCTCGAGCAGCAGCCGGGCCTGCTCCTCGGCCCAGGGCACGCCTTTGAAGGCCGAGCGGAGGTTCTCGGCCTGCTGGCGGAAGAGTCGCCTGTACACAAGCTCATCGCCCGGCGCGCTCACGACGCAGACCTCTTCAATGCCGCTGCCGATCGCCTCCTCGGCGATGACCTGGAGGACGGGCTTGGTCAGGCCGTCGCGGTCCACGAGCGGCAGCATCGCCTTCTGCACCGTGTCGGAGGCCGGGTACTGCCGGGCACCCCGCCCCGCCGCCGTGATGACCGCCTTGGTGATCTGCACCTGGCCATACCTCGCGCGTGTCGCCGAGTTTCCTGTCCGCGCCGCCCCGGTCCAAGACTAACGGTTCCGCTGCGCGCTGGGCAACCCCTGACTCTCGACAACGCCGCAGCGCACGGCGATTCGAGCGGATCGCTCTCCGTGTTCCCGTTTGCAGGGTGCACGAAATGCAGCATCTTCTTGGCACGAACGGGGATGGTACATTTCATGCACCCTGCAAACAGGAACAACGTTCGATCCATTTTCGATCGCGCGATGCTGCGAAGATCGGGGCGAGAGACCCTCAAGCGCGGCCGGGGACTTCGTCCGCGACTTGCCACCAGTGGGCGTCACGGCCCTGGTCCCATTCCGCACTACAGGCGCACTCGCCCAGCGCGATTTCCAGGGTCTCGGCATTCGGGAACCGGTCGGCCGCGTCCTCGGCCAGGCAGCGCGTTCCAGGTCCTGGGGGATGTTGTCAAGGACGAGGGAAGGGGGGCACGACTGCGGGAACTGGCCTCTCTCCGCCCGAGCGCAGAAGCGTTGAAATGCGCTCAGGGCCACGTCCTACTCGTCGAACGACCGTCGGCGATGCGCCGGCAGTCGGGCACCGGCCAGCCGGACCGACCGCGCGAAATACCGATCCCACAGCCGCTGGATGTCCGACCCATCGCCCGTCTTGATCCCGTCGATCCACGACGTGACAGAATTCTCGTGCGGCACGAGTTGAGCCTCCGAGTTGATAGACTGGCATAAGACCGCGACGACAACAGCGGCCACTTGAAGGCCGTGAGAGAGACTGTTAGAATCCGTTGGTCGGCCGGTGAGTGTTGTCACGGAAACGAGCGAATCCTCAGAGTAGGGCTGAATTCGTCGACGTGCGTGAGCGCCGGAACTTACCGTAAGTTGTTAGCTGATAAGTGTTGGGGATGTAGCTCAATTGGTTAGAGCACCGGCCTGTCACGCCGGAGGTTGCGGGTTCGAGCCCCGTCATCCTCGCTTCGTAAGTCCTTATCCTGCAAGATTTTAGGATAAGACGGGAGCCCGAAAGAATTAAGAATGGCCTCTGGGCTTTCAGAGAACTCGCCACACCCCTCGCCGCAAATCTCACCCATCAAGCGGGTTACGGCGATTCGGCTTTCAGAGAATCTCAGACCGGAAGGCTCATATTACGATTATTGCATGCCACAAGTGGTTTCGCGACACAGGCTTGTAATTCTTATAACCTCGATTAGAAACGCCGGAGGTTGCGGTTTTTCAGAGTTGTCAATGGTGTGACACTCTCGGGCCTCCGCCTAGCGGCTAACCCCGCTGCCAGAGGCTTTCAGGGAAGCGACGGCCTGCCGGATCGCCAGCTCGTCGCTCTGGCTGATCTGCGACTGGCCGTTGAGCTTCCGCCACACCGTCGTGTGATGCCAGCCGAGCAAACGGGCGAGCCTTGATTGCCCGCCCGTCCCGCGCTCGTCGTTGAGTGAATCGCAGATGGCCAGCAAGTCGGCGGGGGTCAATCCACTCTTTCCTTCTTCTTGGATTCCTTGTTCCTCTTGAATTCGGCATCGATTTCAGACTGCGAGGGAAGCGAGAAGATCCATCCACGCTTCCGGAGTTCGGCGCTGGCTTCGGCGGCTACATCGCAGGCACGCTGGGCAAGCTCCTTAGGCGTCGAGAGGCGCGACTTCGCACGGCCTGCTGAATCCTCACCATCCGACTCTGCTGCGACAAGCCCCCATCTTTCTATCAGATTGATCGCCAACCTCGCCTCGAAACCCGGATGCTCTGTTTCATGAATTGCGATGCGTGGCGTATCTTCATATTGTGAAACAACTTTATATTCCATGATGTAATCTCCATCGTTTCGCCGGGCATCATCGCCCGTGCAGATGGAGGCTATTGCAGATTGCAATAGCAGTCAAGCATTATTTCAGATGAGGCGTAACGAAAAGCCCCAGTCCGGTGATTGGGGTTGGTGGAGTGCGGGCCCACTGGCGAGATGGTTCGGCCCAATTCGTCCCGGTTACTCAGTCTTCTTACGGCTAGCTTTAGAGGAATCGTATAAGTTGTCCAGTACTCGGGCGAGTTCAACGTCAAGAGCAGTGACCTTGTTTCCTATGTCCCACGTCGTGAGATAGACCGTCACAGTCCTCCACTGGTTCTCCCAGCGTGGATGGTGTGGGATCTTGTTGATGGGCTGAATCGCCGAATACATAAACTCAATTGCGGATTTAAAAGATTTAAAGCGGAATATCTTTCTGATTTCTTGTCGCGACTTGGGGTAATCCCCAGGAACCAAGCTCTCGACCGGCTCCCATCCGGGCAATGAGAGAAGGGCGTCGCCCAGTTCCTGCTCCGTTAACGGCTCGATCTGAACCCGAGGCTGAGGCAAAACGACCCGTTTTTCGTTATCCACAAAACCATGTTCGGTGACCAATGTACGCACGAGTTCATCGAAATCTTCGTCCCACTTATCGTCTCTAAGACGGATCGCTTGAGAATTCAGCAGGTCTCTCAATGCATCTGGAAGCGATTCTTGAGGCGGCGGTTCACTGACGCCTGCAACAAGTATGGGAATGATTGGAATCGAGTTACTCAGCGCGAGATGAATCTCTTTCCTGACCCAGTCGGCGTCCGAATCGAGTCGCCGTCTTCCGTACTTGTCAGCAGCCCTCAGCCACGAAGGGCCGATAACCGCGAGCAGAACGCTCGTTTTTTCGAGCGATCTTGTTATGCGATCCGGCCAGGGTGACCCGGGAGTTATTGCGGCCACATCCATGAAGACATGACTGGACCCAAATCGCGAACGGAGTTGAGCGTATAGACCACGTGCAGCTTGGGGAGCATCGCTCCGTCGGTAACTGAGAAAAGCAAGCTTCGGCATCGTCAGTGGTCCTCGCAAGGAACCCGAACGTCGCCATTCTTGACAACCCGACCATTATTCATGCGGTCGAAAAGCTCGTCTCTTTTCGCCACCGAAAATAGTCTAAGGCAGTTTGATTATCCCATGATGTGACTACCGCCGCAAGGAGCCGCAGATCGACTGGGACAAAGCGAACCATGAGGGGTGATCCGCCATCCTGCCGCTAGCCTGGGAATTCGCCCAACTCGATCCCGCCCGCTATCAACGCATAAGCGTTCAGACTTCTTTCAGACAATTCGTTGCAAACCACTGGAAAAGGCTATAAAATCTAGAAACCAAGTTGACCGCCTGACTGGTCGTAAGTTCTTTCACAGCAACATTTAAGAGGCGCGGCAAGAACCTCCCGTTTCCGGCCTGTCACGCCGGAGGTTGCGGGTTCGAGCCCCGTCATCCTCTCTGAGACGTAAACCCCTGGGAAACCGGGGGTTTTTTCGTTTCCCAGGCGAGCGTTCGCTGGTCCGTAAACGAAGCCAGAGGCGGCGGGCTGCGCAGAAGCATTTCGTCGCCCGCCGCGGGCCTTGCTTCCTCCGGTGTGCGTACGTCGCGAAGCCCGCGGCGCGAGTGGCAGACCGAAAGCCCCGGCTTGAGCGGTCGAAGAACATCGCCAGCAACCGGCGTCGGCAGTCGTTGAAGCGGGTGCGTTCAACGGACATGTCTTGAGCGTCACGAAAGCGAGCCGGCGGCGACGACGACCCCGAGTACCGGCGCAGGTTCGGCCCGGGATCACGCGTCGTCCACGACGGCGACCAACACCAGCATGGGGACCGAAAAGAGAACAACCGCGCACGTGGCGGCCGTGCTGAAGTACGCCAGAGGATCGGAGAATCGCTGGACGATCGCGAAGAGGTCAAGTCCCACGACAACCACCGCAGCCATCAGCGTCCCGACGCGGAACCGGGGCAAGCGCATGAAGGGCCTCCGGGCGTCGAGTCGGAGAGGCGGATGCGGATCGTGGCACGTCCCTGCAAGGAGTAACCTGCGTGAACCCCTTGCAGGATAACGAGATTCGAGCGAATCAGGCAGACTTCGCAGGCGCATCAACAAGGGGGTGGGTCATGCTTTTTGCGACCCCCGCGAGATAGAATCCGCAGTCGTCTGGACTCAAGCTCAAGGCCGCCCCTGGATTGATCCCGACGCATCTTCGCGTTTCGGTGCTGGGCTCTCGAGAATTGTCAGGTCGGGATCGCACTGAAGAAAAAAAAAGAGGATTCAATCGATGTCGAGAATGCTCGCTCTGACCTTGTTCTTCCTGGTGGGGACCTGCCAGGCCGCGACGCCCGCGCACCGGCACGTCGTGGTGATCACGATCGATGGCCTCCCGTCGTATTTGCTGGATGATCCGCAAGCGTCGTTGCCCGTGATCCGTGAGCTCATGGCGACCGGGGTCGTATCCAAGGCGGGGATGCGCGTCTCGAACCCGTCGGTCACCTGGCCGAACCACACGACGTTGATGACCGGCGTTCACCCGGAGCGGCACGGGGTCCTCTTCAACGGTGTCATCGAGCGACAGGGAAAAGGGATGCCGGTGAGAGTGGCCCCAGGAAAGAGCCAGGACGAGCTGACTCGAACACACCTCCTCTTCGACTTTCTAAAGGAGGCCGGGCAATCCTCGGCGGCGATCAACTGGCCGTGCACGCGGGGCTCGACGTCTTTGGACGACAATTTCCCCGACGTGCCGGATGCCCTTCGGTACACCACGCCTCGCCTCAAGGAGGAGTTGACCGAGAAGGGGCTCCTGCAACGGTTCGAAGGGGGCGGAGGCGTCGTTCGTGACGAGGTGTGGACCGAGGCGGCCTGCCACGTGATTCAGGAGCGGAAGCCGCGGCTCCTGGCGCTCCACCTCCTCAACCTGGACTCGACTCACCACCGCTACGGCCCCAAATCTCACCCCGGCTACACGGCAGCGGCACTGACCGACGCTCTGGTCGGACGTGTCCTCAAAACCTTGGACGACTCAGGCATCCGGGAACGGACCGCCGTGTTCGTCGTCGCGGATCACGGTTTCTCCGCCGTCCGCAAGACGCTGCTTCCCAACGCCGTCCTGCGCCAAGAGGGGCTGATCAAGCTCCGGGCGGGCCAGATCGGGTCGGCCAGGGTGATCGTGATCCCGGAAGGGGGAATCGGGATGGTCTTCCTCACCGACCCCGAGACGGCGGAGTCGGATCGCGAGTCCGTGCGCCGCCTGTTTCGAAGCGCCGAGGGGATCGCGGCCGTCCTCGAGCCGGGCGATTTCTCGCGGTATCATTTGCCCCTGCCGGGCGAGAACCAGGGCATGCCCGATATGATCCTGGCGGCCAAGGACGGTTATGCGATCGGCGCGTCGGCGACCGGGGACGAGTTCGTCGTCACGAACGAGAGCACGACGGGGTCGCACGGGTACTTGTCCACCGAGCCCAAGATGAACGCCCTCTTCGTTGCGTCGGGAGCAGGGATCAAGGCCGGACAGAGGCTCGACCAAGTCGACAATATCGACGTGGCTCCGACCGTGGCCCGACTCCTCGACGTCCCCCTGAACGGAGCTTCCGGCCGGGTCCTCTCGGAGATACTTATCGACGGGGATTGAGGAATCCAGCGCTTCACCGCCGCCTCGATCAACACCCCGGGGTCGCGGCGACGCGTGTTCCCGCCCGAGCTTCGAGCGCTTCTCCCCAACCTGTCTCGACTCTTCTCTCCGGCACCATCGGGTGTTTGCGTTGACATTTCTCATCATCTACCGGTGGAGACCTTCGGGTGAAGGCCGTTGCACCCTCAGGTTTTTCCCGAGGGTGGACGGCGACCCGCTGCACGTCGAACCGCTACGAACTACCAGTTGGAGTATCCGAACCATTGGAGGACAGGGGGAAATGAGGCGATCGCGGCGCCAGCGTCGCGGTCGAAGAGGGAGGTCCCCATGGAAACGTCCAGCATTGACGCCGGCCCGAGCCTGGAAACAGCCGCAGTGCGAGGCTGTGATCGCAACAAGACGCGTTTGGGGCGGAGTAGGGTCGGCTTGGGAACCGCTCAGCCGGTGCCGCCGCGCTCGACGCGAACGTCGTTCCGTGCCCCGGAACGGCTGCCCGGCTCAGTGTCGTCAGCCTCGCACGCGTTGTTCGTCGCGGGACAACGGGGCGGCTTCTCCCCTTGAGCAAATCGCCAACAATAACCCGCACGGCCGGCAAATGCCCGCGCTGACCCCGTGATGGGAGCAAGCGCCCCCCGCGGCACGTTGCCGCGCACGCCGGCGCAACGGATGGTATCCGAACGCCCGTCCGCGAGCTCGTCTGACGGCGGGTTCCAGAGAGAGCGGTCGTCGACAGGTCTGAACTTGGTTTTGGCATGCCGACCCGTTCGCCTGAGCGCGTTTCGTGGCTATCAGCAAACTATCAAGAAAGACGACCTACAATCAGTTATTCTCTACTGAATCCTCAGCGCAGTCCGCCCTGGTTCCACCGCACAGAGCGCTTTCTCGATCCAGCGGGCAGCGATGTCGCTCGCCTCGGCTCGGTCCGCTAAAGGTACTAAGAGGTACCTGAGGAGTGGCCATGATCTCCACGCCAAATCTCCGGTCGAGCCTGTACCGGCGGGTGCTTGAACGTATCTTCCCGGACAGGACGATCGAGGGGGCCACGTCGTCGTGCCCGGAAGCCGCCGATCGTTCCGCAGCCGAGGAGGGACGCGCTGCGGACCGCCGACTGCGCGAGGGGAGCCTGGCGAGCGGACGGCGGACCGGTGACAAGCTCCGCGACGGGTATGTCGTCCGTTCGCCGATCGACCGGCGGAAAGAGCCGCGCTACGTCCCCGTACACCGGCGCGCTTATATGAGCTGGTGGAGAGGGGACGTCTATCAGACGGCGGAAGCCACCATTGAAAACCTGAGCCGGTGCGGCGTGGCCGCGTTCCTGGTCACAATTCCGCCGGAGATCAATGCGGTCTGGGTCTGCTTCGTCGACGCCCCCAGGCGCGGCTGGTACTCGGCCGACGTGGTGGGAGTCGGGAGCAACGGCGAAGGAGCCCAGCGGGTCCGCATCGCCTTGACGCATCCCTTGCCCTACTGCGTCTTCGCCGCGGTCGTCTGGGGATCGCAACAGCCCAAGAGCGCCGGTGAAGCGTTGACCACGAAACTGGTGACACCGCCGGCCGGCTCGTTGTTCGAGGAAGATCCGCCCGACGTGCGGCGGGCGCTCCGCACGCAAGAAATGCCCGGCCAGATCGCCCATTACCACATCCTTGAGTGCCTGGGCTCGGGGGGCATGGGGCAGGTGTACCTGGCCGAGGATTCTGAATTGGAGCGGCGCGTCGCCCTCAAGGTGATGCACCCGCACCTGGCGAGAGATCCGTCCGGCAGGCTCCGGTTTCTGCGCGAAGCCCGCGCGGCGGCCGCGATCCAGCACGACAATATCGTGACCATCTTCCAGGTCGGACAGCAGGACGAGGTCCCCTTCCTGGCCATGCAGTTGCTGGAGGGGGAGACCCTGGCCTCGTGGGTCGACCGCGTCGGCAAGCCCCCCCTGACCGAGGTCCTGCGCATCACGTGCGAGATCGCCGCGGGATTGACCGCCGCACATCGCGCAGGGCTCATCCACCGCGACATCAAGCCCGACAACATCTGGCTCGAGAGCCGAAACCAACGGGCAAAGCTGCTCGACTTCGGACTCGCCAGGACCACGGACCAAGCGCCGAACTTGACCCACAGCGGCTACATTCTCGGCACGCCGGCTTACATGTCGCCGGAACAAGCGATGAACGAGCCGTGCGACCACCGCAGCGACCTCTTCAGCCTCGGAACCGTTCTCTACCGCCTCTGCGGCGGGGAGCTGCCGTTCTCCGGCAAGTCGGCCTTCGCGACCCTGACGGCCGTCACGAAGCACGCGCCGAGGCCCCTCGAGGAACTGAACCCGGACCTGCCGCCCGAGCTCATCGCGCTCGTCGAGAGCCTGCTGGAAAAGAAGCCGGAGGACCGCCCGGCCGACGCGGCTGCCGTTCAAACGTCGCTCCGTGCAGTCGCGAATGCTCTGAAGGCGACGCCCCGACGGCCCGCCGAGGTCGCGCTCGTTTCCCTTTGAAGCACATTCGGCGCATCCGGCCGCGGCACCCTTGACGCAGCCTGGCAGGACGATCGCAGACTCGACTAAGGACCGATCTGGGTGTGGCACGTCCCCTCGCCCGGCCGCTCGCCCCCACGAGGGGAGAAGGCTTCGGCGCAGCACCTGATCCCTCCGTGCGGAGCGAGCGACGAGTGGCGAGTCCGAGCCAGGTCGGAACCTCATCCTCGAAAAACAACGACCCACCACACGGCTAGACGACCACTCGCTCGCGCGTCGTGCTAGTGATGGACGCCTTGACGAGCACGACGCGCAAGCGAGTGGTCGTTCCCGTTTTCTAGCCCTGTGGCGGGTCGTTGTCAAAAAAGGCTCAAGCGACCCGGCCGATTGTACCGATTATCAGGGATGAACCGAAAACACGGGTCGCGTCCTCCCCCACTTCGGACTCCGCCCGCGGTGATCGTCTCCCATCACGGCAGCTCTCCCCCACAGTACGAGCCGGCCAAATCCCTTCACTCAACGGCGGCCAGGAATCCTCATGGACAAGCGAAGAACGCAAGCCCCGCGGCGCCTCCGGCCTACCTTGAGCCCAGGCCTGGAACACCTCGAGGGCCGTCGCCTGCTGGCATCAGGGGCGGGACAGATTCATCTCCAAGAAATCAACGCGTCGGGCATGACGGAGTTGATCGTCACGGGCACGAACCGGGCGGACGTTATCAATATTACCGATAACGGTACCGGTCAGGCGGGCAATATCACCGTAACCGAGGGCAACGGATCGACCTACACGTCGACGGGCGCCATCTCGCTCATCGAGGTCCTGGGCAAGGGGGGAAACGACCAGGTCAGCTATACTCTGACCGGTAACCTGACCTCCCCGCGCAGCGTGCTCGTCGACCTCGGTGCCGGCAACGACCAGTTCGTGGCCAACATCAACGGCGCTGTCAACAATACGAGCGGGCTGAGCATGCAGGTCTACGGCGACGCGGGGAACGACAACATCACCGTCAACCAGCCGGGAGCGGTGCTCGCCGGGACCTTCGCGCCGTACCTCGACGGCGGTGCCGGGAACGACACCATTACGTACAAAGGAAGCGGCGAGGTCGGCGCGGGGACCAGCGTAAGTCCCGGCATCTCGGGCGGCTCCGGCAACGATACGATCAATGCCACGTATACGGGCGTGATCGATGGCGACTACATCTACAACCTCGCCATCAACGGCGGATCGGGCAACGACAACATCACCGACAACGTCAACGTGGAGGCGGGGTCGACGGGCACGGTCGGCACCAGCTCCAGCACGCCGGCCGTCGTCGAGGGAGGCAGTGGGAACGACCAGGTCCGGTTCGCCGTCGTGGTCGATCCCTCGGCCACGCAGGTAAAGGTCAACGCGTATGCGGTCGGAGGGACCGGCAGGGACGTCGTCCAGCGAACGTCCAACGTTCAAGGCGACAAGTCGAACGAATCGGACAGTGTCATCAGTTGACCACACCACCGCAGCACGCGCGGTGCTCGCGCGCCGCGGTCGCCCCATTCAACGGCTCAAGGCGTAGATCGCGAGCACCAACGCCCACAGCCCGATAATCGCCCCCGCGATTACGATCAGGCGTCCGGCGGACGATTCGAGAAAGGGAGTGCGACGCGCAACGGTCCGGCTGGCCTGCGTTCGCCTCCGCTTCCATCTCGCCGCCCTTTTTCGACGCCGCTTCGCCATGAGCCGTGCCCCCATTGCTCGTACCGCCCCTCGCACAGCGCGCAATCCGTCCGGGAGCACCTGGGGGGACAGGGCCCTTCGCGATCGATCGAACGCCGACCCTCCGTTGCCGATGCCTGGCGCGTCAATCGTCCGCGCGCGACGTGTCGGCCAACCGGGCCGCCGCGTCCGGGTATCGGCGATGCTGCGCGGCGTGCGGGCCGGCGAACCGCCGCCGCCCGGACAGGACGCGTGCGACCCCGCCGCCGAAGATCATGCGAAATCCTGCGCGGCCAAACATCATGAAGACGCCGGCGAGCGCGGCGAGCGCCGAGGTCACGGGCAGGAACGTGTCCGGGCCGACGTAGGCAAAAAGCGTGTGGATCGAAAACATCTTGATTCGTCTCCAAGGCGTTACGAGGATTGAGGACGAGGCACGCGCCGCGGCCGCGCGGCCACGGCACCCCGCCGATGGTCGAAGAGTGAGTTCGATCGAACGAGTCGTTCCAACCGCCCCGCACCGGGGGAAACGCGAGAGGAACAGCCGGGCGCGAGCACTAGGAGACTCGCCGCCGCTGCGCGCGGTGCAGGAGCATCATCACGGGAGGATCTCAGTACCGCCGCTCAGAACAAAAGGCGGCAGACCTGGAACGACAGATCGGGGGGAGGTGTGGGGCAGTCCGCGGGCAAAACCGCGAGACGTCCCAGCGCGGGGGAGGAGGACTGGCGGTGACAAGCGGAACGCTGCGTCGTGCTCTCCCGTCGCCGCCAGCGCCGGTGGTTTCGATCGACGGGCGAGAGGCACACGGCCTTGAGCAAGGAAAGCGGCGTCTCCGCCCCATCCTCGCCCTCGTCCGCCGGGTCCGTCCTCTCGGGCGACGTTCGCGTCGGCGCGTCGGCGCCCGTGGTTCCGGCCGAGGCCTCGGGAAGAAACAACCGGCAAACGGCCTGGATGCAAGACTCGGGCGCCAACGGGCCGGACCAGACGTGCACCTGCATCCCCAGGGTTGACCAAGCAACCGCGAGGACCAGCACGACTTTTCCGGGCGCTAGTCGACGACCCCGTTTCACCCGTTCATTCTCCGCTCAAGCTGTCGTAAAAAGACGAGCGTATCCCTGATCCGGCTTCTCTGGGATAATCGGCATTACGTGGGCTCGGATTTAACGACAATCCGACACTCTTGTATGAAGTTTGATCCAAGGCCCCGTCACGACCCGCCGCACTACGTCGCGTTCGAATCCTAAGTTTGCCTGCGTAGCCCCTTCGACGGGAGGAGGAGGCGGTACGGTCGCCCTCGCCGCCCGGCACTTGATGCGCACCAAGAGAAATCACGATGGCCTCCTCCCTTCCCGCGTCGCGCCCCGTCCGGTCGTGCCGCCGCCTCCGCCCGAGCCTGGAGGCGCTCGAGGCGCGCCTGGTCCTCGACGGGGGGGTGCCGGCCGGCATGAGCCTCGGGCAGGCTAACTGGTTCTATCAGAACACTTTCGCCGCGCCTGCGCTGGTCAACGCCCAGTGGAGCGGCGATGTCGCCACGGGCAACGCAGGGACGTTGGGGACCGACTACCTGAACGCGATCGTGGCGCGGATCAACGCCTACCGCTGGATGGCCGGGCTCCCCGGCGGCGTCACGGCCAACAACGCGACCGAAAACGTCAATGCCCAGCAGGCGGCTCTCATGATGAGCGCCAACAACCAGTTGAGCCACGATCCTCCCTCGTCCTGGGTCGATTACACCGTCGCCGGCGCCGACGGCGCGAGCCACTCCGACCTCGCGCTCGGCGCGTCCGGCACCGCGGCGATCGACCTGTACATGACCGACCCCGGCAGCAACAACACCCTGGTCGGCCACCGGCGCTGGCTGCTCGACCCGCCGACGCAGACCATGGGCGTCGGCGACGTTCCCGTCCCCTTCTCGTTCTTCAGCCAGAACGGCCCGTTCTCGGCCAACGCGATCTACGTGATCCAGCCCACGGCGAGCCCCGAGCCCTCCGTGACCACCGTCGCCTGGCCCCCCGCCGGTTTCGTCCCCGCGCCGTTGGTCCCCGCGCGCTGGTCGCTCCAGACCGACCTGAACGCCGACTTCTCCCAGGCGACGGTCAGCGTCACCGAGAACGGCGTCCCCCAGCAGGTCGAGATCCTCAGCACCAACGGCGGGATCGGCGGCCAGGCCGTCGTGTGGGACATGCCGAATGCGCCGGCGCCCGCCGCGGGACAACAGGTCGTCTACGCGGTCCGGATCGACAACGTGCTGGTCAACGGGCAGCCGCAGTCGTTCTCCTACACGACAACCTCGTTCGACCCGTCCGCGACCACCGCCTCCCAGCCCGTCCCGGCCGCGGTGCAGTTCCTCCAGTCCGGCACCGGCACGGCCACGACGAGCGGCTCCGCCGTGATCGAGATCGCCCGCAGCATGAATGCCGGCCAGGCGTTGACCGTGACCTACGCCACGGCCGACGGCTCAGCGCACGCCGGGACCGACTATGTCCCCTCGAGCGGGACCGTCACCTTCGCCCCCGGCCAGTACTACGCCCAGGTTGTGGTTCCCCTGCTGCCCGGAGCGAACCACGCCGGGCGGACGTTCACGCTCACCCTTTCCTCGCCCAGCGGCGGAGTCCTCGGCGCGGTGAGCACGGACCAGGTGTCGATCGGCGTCCCGTCTCCCGGTTCGGGCGACCCGACCCCGACCCCAACCCCGACCTCTTCACCCCCGGCGTCCATCGTCGGCGTGGCCCTTCAGGGACGGGGCGGGGCAGTGGGTACGGTCACCATCTTCGTCAGTGGTGCGCTTGACCCGAGCACCGCCAAGAACCTGGCCAACTATCGCCTCGCCAGCGCTGGTCGTGACGGCGTCGCCGGCACGGCCGACGACGTGCCGATCGCCCTGAAGTCGGTCGTCTACAACGCCGCGACCGGCCGGATCACCCTCACCGTCCGCGGCCGGCTCGCTTTGAGGGCGACGTCCGAGCTCGCGGTCTCCGGCCTCGACGACCTCAGCGGAACACCGATCGACGGCGGCAGCTACACGCACGTCTTCAATCCGCGAACTCCGAAGCCCAGACGGCGCGGCCGCGCTTGATGCCGGCGCGCCTTGCGCTCCCCGCGGAGTCCGCCAGGAACGGCCGCTCAAAGAGCCGGTGGAACACGACGGCAGCCAGAAGGCATACGGGAACCGCGACGAGCAATTGAGCGGCCAGGCGGGCGTCGGCACTCCACGCCCGGGAGCGCAAGACCGCGTCGGCCAGGGCCAGCAAGGGATAGTGAACCAGGTAGAGGCTGTACGAGACAGCGCCCAAGCCGACGGCCCAACGGCCCTCCAGCAGACGGAGCAAGGGCGAGCGAGGCGCGGTCGTCGTCACGCTTCCGCCTTCCCATGGTGGTTCATGCGGTCGGGTGGCACGCCTGGAGTCTTCGACGGGCGTGGCCAAACCGCCAGGGAAGAGCACCACGCCCATCGAAGACTCTGGGCATGCCACCCCAGGTTCGACCGGCCGCTTGAAACTGGAAGCGGTACGAGACAGGGTCTGCTGTGCGGACCGATTCGCACAGCGGAACCTACGAAGATCGATGGCATGACCCGCGTCGCGCCATCGACGGAAGAGACCCATGCGCGCCCCACTCGGCGCCCCTCCGGACGTCGCCAGACGCGTACAGCGCACGAGCAGAAGCCCTGTCAGAACACCCACCAGCGGATCACCCGCCATGAACTCCCGGTCGTCGCGCCCGCTCAGCGCGAGGCCGGCGAGCGAGAGCGCGACGAGACAGAGGGCGACCGTCGGCCAGCGACCGCGAGAGCGCTCCTCGACCGCGGGCCTCTCGCCCGCTCGCGAGGCGGCGGCCGCGGCCATCCCCAGCGCAAACAGTCCCACATACCAGGGGCAAGCCTGACGCAGCGCGGGGTTGCCGAACGGCCCTGCAAGACAGGCCACGCCGTAGCCGATCGCGAACCCCGCGGCGACGGCGGCCGTGATCCCCCAGCGACGCCAGACCACCAGCAGGGCCGGAAACAGCAGATAGATCTGCCATTCCGTCGCCACGCTCCACGACGGCGGATCGATCTTGAAGAACCAGTGCACGCTCAGGTTGTGCACAAGCAGCAGGTGGGAAACGGCATTCCACCCACCGAAGACGGGCAAGGCGCGGTCCCACCAGGTGCGCGGAGGGTGGCCGAGGGCCGGGACAAGCACGATCAAGAGCCAACTGAATCCGAGCGCCGCATAGTAGGGCGGCACGATCCGCCGCGCGCGTCGGCCGAGGTAGGGCCACAGGCCCCCCCGCAACCGACCGGCGGGCTCGTGGACGACGGGCCGCATCAGGCAGAAGCCCGACAGCACGATGAACACGGCGACCGCGAAATGACCGTGGCGCAAACCGAACCGAATCGCCAGCCCCACACCGCTCAGCCCCGCCGGCGACACGGCGAGCGCAGCGTGGTGCAGCAGCACGTACAGCGCAGCGAGACCCCGGAGGCCGTCCAGGAACGGCAGGCGAGCGACACCCGACTCCGTGCGTGACATGCGTCACATCCTTGTGGAGCCCCAGCGATCCTCACCCCGCACGGCTGCGGGCACGAGCCGGAATTATGCCGATTTCCGCGAATCGAGCCATGCCGGATCATCGCAACCTCAGGGCTGTAGGCGGGTCCCTTGGGAGGGCGAGGCTCCGTCCAAGGCCGCGCACCGCGTCGCGTCGCGCTCCAGAGAGTCGTTGGCGACGCGGTGGGGGGGGGGGGGGGGGGGGGGGGGCCGCCCCCCCCCCCCCCCCCCCCCCCCCCCCCCCCCCCCCCCCCCGCCGGGTGTGGCCCGCCGGGGCGCGCCGGGGGGGGGGGGGGGGGGGGGGCAATAAATTATTTTTTTTTTTTTTTTGGTGCCGCCGCGGGGGGGCGGGGGGGGGGGGGGGGGGGGCCAGCCGCGGGGGGGGGGGGGGGGGGGGGGGGGGGGGGGGGGGGGGGGGGGGGGCGCCCCCCCCCCCCCCCCCCAGCGCGGGCCAGCCCTGGGGGGGGGCTTGGGGTGGGCGGCCCGGGCTAAACCGGCATAAACTCAGGTCATGACATAGTGTACCAACCATCTGAACCAGTTCGTCGCCG
>JARLIH010000103.1 GCA_031291845.1 Isosphaeraceae bacterium
CATGATCAGAACGGTGTTCTTGAAGTCCACAGTCCTACCCTGCCCATCGGTCAAACGGCCGTCGTCCATCACCTGCAGCAATGTGTTGAACACATCCGAATGGGCCTTCTCGATCTCGTCGAGCAAGACCACCGCGTAAGGACGGCGGCGGATCTTCTCGGTGAGCTGGCCCCCCTCCTCGTAGCCGACGTAGCCCGGCGGGGCGCCGATCAGCCGCGAGACGTTGTGCTTCTCCATGTACTCCGACATGTCGATCTGGATGAGCGCATCGGCGTCGCCGAACATGAACTCGGCCAGCGCCTTGGCGAGGTGCGTCTTCCCGACGCCGGTGGGGCCGGCGAAGATGAAGCAGCCGATCGGGCGCTTGGGGTCCTTCAGGCCCGACCGGCTGCGTCGGACGGCCTGGCTGATCCGCTTGATCGCCTCGGTCTGGGAGATGACCTTCTTCTGGATCTCCTCTTCCATCTTGAGGAGCCGGCCCGTTTCCTCGGCCTCGAGGCGGGTGAGCGGGATGCCGGTCATCTTGCTGATGACCTCGGCGACGACCTCCTCGTCGACGGTGCCGTCGACTTCCTTCGAGCGCTCGCGCCACTCGCGGTTGATCGTCTCTTTCTTCTTCTTGAGCTTGTCGGCCTGGTCGCGCAGGGCGGCGGCCCGTTCGAAGTCCTGGTTGGCGACGGCCTCTTCCTTGTCCTGGTTGAGCCGTTCGATCTGGTCGTCAAGCTCTTTCAGGTCGGGTGGACGGGTCATCGCCTTGAGCCGCACCCGGGCGCCGGCCTCGTCGATGACGTCGATCGCCTTGTCAGGCAGGCAGCGGCCGGTGATGTACCGGTCGGAGAGCTCGATCGCCGCCTCGAGCGCCTCGTCGGTGATCTGCACGCGGTGGTGCGCTTCGTAGCGGTCGCGCAGGCCGCGGAGGATCTCGAGGGCCTCGGTCTTGCTCGGCGGCTCGACGATGATCGTCTGGAACCGGCGCTCCAGCGCGCCGTCCTTTTCGATGTACTTGCGGTACTCGTCGAGCGTGGTGGCGCCGATGCACTGGACCTCGCCGCGGGCCAGGGCGGGCTTGAGCACGTTGGAGGCGTCGATCGCCCCCTCCGCGCCGCCGGCGCCGACGAGCGTGTGCAGCTCGTCGATGAACAGGATCGTGTTCTTGGCCCGGCGGACCTCGTTCATGACGGCCTTGATCCGCTCCTCGAACTGGCCGCGGTACTTCGTGCCGGCGACCATCATCGCCAGGTCGAGCACGACGATCCGGCGGTCGCGGAGGAGCTCGGGCACGTTGCCGTCGATGATCATCTGGGCCAAGCCCTCGACGATCGCGGTCTTGCCGACGCCCGCCTCGCCGAGCAGAACCGGGTTGTTCTTCTGGCGGCGGGAGAGGATCTGGACGACCCGCTCGATTTCATTTTGGCGGCCGATGACCGGGTCCAGCTTGCCTTGCCGGGCCAGATCGGTCAGGTCGCGTCCGAACGAGTCCAAGGCCGGGGTCTTGGACTTATTGCCTTTTGCGGCGGCACGTTCCCCTTCGCCGCCCGCGTCCATCCCGTGACCGAGCAAGTTGAGCACCTCCTCGCGCACTTCGTCCAGCTTCAAGTTCAGGTTCATCAACACCTGGGCGGCCACCCCTTCCTGCTCGCGGAGCAGGCCGAGAAGGAGGTGTTCGGTGCCCACGTAGTTATGGTTCAGGTTGCGCGCTTCCTCGATCGCGTACTCGATGACCTTCTTGGCCCGAGGAGTCTGGGGCAATTTGCCCATCGTGACCATGTCCGGCCCCGCCTGGACGATCTTCTCGACCTCATTGCGGATCTTGCGGAGGTCGACGTCCAGGTTCTTGAGGACATTGGCGGCAACGCCGCTGCCCTCCTTGATCAGGCCGAGCAGGACGTGTTCCGTGCCGACGTACTCGTGGTTGAAGCGCTGGGCCTCTTGGTTGGCCAACTGCATCACCTTGCGAGCACGATCGGTGAAGCGTTCATACATGCGGTCGACTCCGACGGTTCTACCGGCCCTTCGCCGGTCCAGGGCCTGCTCAATCTCTCAGTACCATTCTACGCTTTCCAACAACCAACCGTTCACCCCGGGTTTCGTCCTGTTCTCGCCCCGCCTCAAAACCGAAGGGCCCGGCACCCGCCGCCCTGCACGCGGACGGCGGCCCGAGCCCGGTCTCTGGTCGCCCCGCGGCCGCTCGGTCTCAGGTCGATGATCCGGCCCCCAGGCGGGCGAGAGCCCGCGCGATCTCCCAGCGCCATTTCACGCCCCCTTCCAGCTCGAGACACTGCCGGAAGGCGCGGCGGGCCAGCGCGGGCTGGTCAATTCGCACGTACAACGTTCCCAACTGCATCAAGACGTCCGCGTCCGTGTCGTCCATCGTCATGATGCGCTCGAACCGCCGCCGCGATTCGGCCCAGCGGCCCTGCAAATAAAAATCAGTCGCCTCGCGAAAAAGCCGCTCGATCTCGGCCCGGTGCCGGTCCGGGTGGCACAGCCAGATCCACCACAACGTGTATCCGAAGCTTACCACCCAATTGCAGACGGCCAGAGCGGCGAAAAAGTTCGGCCAACCCGGCGCAAACCAGTCGGTCCAGATCAGCCGCGCCACCAGCGCGAGATTCAACGTCGCCGCGAAGAGGGCGGCCAGGATCAATCCCAGAACCTCTTGGCCCGACCAGATTTGCGGCAAGCCAGGCCAGACGCTCAGGGCCGCGATCCACAGTCGCCTCGGCACGATTCGGCTCCTTCCTGCTGGCGTTTGGCCGTCCGGGAGAGTCCCTATTTCACACTGGGGGATTCTAATCCGCGCCCGCGGTCAAATCAAGCCGCCCGCTCAACGCAACAGGCGTTCCTTCAGGCGCCGGCTGAGGTCGCGCAGGCGCTGCTTGTCGTCGACCTTCGGCGCGCCAGGGGCGCCGGCGCCTCGGTTGCCGGGCTTATCGGCCAGGGGCGTACCGTCGAGACTGACGACCATGTCGTCCAGCGTCCCTTGAACGCGAACGATTGCCACGTCCTTCAAGTCAATCTGCAACTCAGCCAAGAACTCGCGTGCCTTGCCCGGAATCTTCTCGACCAGGTGCTCGGTCTTGATGCGGTAGTCGAGCTTGCCGTCGAAACCGGTCCAACCGGCGAGGACGACCGATGTTCGGGCAACCTGAAGCGTCAGGTTCTCGGTCGCGATGCGGCCGTCCTTGATGGTGAAATCGGTCTTCACCGTCCCGGCTCGATTCGGGGCCGCGACCTCGATGACCCGTCCGAGGTCGGCAAGCAGCTTCGAACCATCGAGCCGGACCGGGTCCATCTTGACCGTGCCATGACCCACGAGCGTGCGTGCGAGGTCGTCCGCCGAGATCCCCTGGCCCGTCAAGTAGACGTTCATGGCGAGCTGGCCGTCGATACCCCGGGCGGTTCCCGACAGCACCGGAACCAGGTACTCCAGGGCGTTCATCCCGTCCCCGATCGCCACGTCCTCAGCGCGGAGCTGGCCCTCGAACGTCGGGACGCGCTCACTCCGGTCGAGCTGCACCGCGAGCTCGACGGTCCCGCCGTTCAACGTGCCGTGCAAGTCATGAACCGTGACGTGAGGCCCCGCCCAGGTGGCCGACCCTTCCACGCCGGTGACCTCGAGCTTCGTTCCCGAGGGCTCATCCACCACCAAAATGCGGGCATTGCTCAAATGGACCGCGACCGTCGCGCGACATTCCGCCTCGTCACTTCCCTGCCTCGGCGCCGACCTGGGCCGGCGGAGCAGGTCGCTCAACTCCAATGTCCCGTCCTTGCGACGCATGACCCGCAGCGTCAGACCGTTCACCTGTAGCTCGGTGGCCCTGGTACAGCCGGTCATGAGCTGGAGCAGGTTCAGGTCGGTGCTCGCGTCCGAGACCTTGAGCCAGGGGTCGTCGGCCGAATCAGGCGCCCCGACGCGGAGCGCTGAGAGGCGGACCCGTCCGAACGCACCGACGTGGATGGCGTCGAGCTGCACCGGCCGGCCGGTCGCCTCGCTGATCGCCGCGACAATGCGGCCGCGGGCCCAATCGGTCGGGATGATCAGGAGAAGCAGGGCCCAGCAAGCGAGGGGGAGCAACAGCAGGCCCAAGATCAACCAGCGCGGCCGAAGGAAGCGGGGGCGTTTCATGGGTGATCCTCCCTTGATCTCCCGGAAGACGCGAAACTCAGACCGGGGACGGCACTCGGGCCGCCTCCGATGCCGGTGCGCGGGCATTTCCTCGCCGGGCGCACCGATCCGGGGCCGACCATAAACCAAAGCACTCAAACGGGCAATCGCAGTTCGACCCAATTGCCTCAGTAACTCCCTAACGTGCATGCCGAACGACCCGTTCGTGTCTCCCGCCCCGGAAAAGAGGCCGCGCGACTGATGCGAGCCGGTCCCCGTTCGCGGGCTCCGCCCGCCCTTTCTCGATTGCCTCGACGGTTGGCGTCCGCTCCGCCACTGGGTTGTCCGATCCTCCGATTCCTCGGCCGTCCGAACGGAGTGCCACTGTCCGGAAAAGTTGACACAGATTATCCATTTGCCGCGTTTTCCCTGAGCTGACGCGCCACTCGGACAGTGCCAGAGGTTTTTGGTGTTTTTGGTGTTTTTGGTAACGCGTCATCAACCGTCTCTCCGCCGACCCTCGGAGCGCCGGATCACGAGGGCACGTTCGCCGAGCTCGGGCGTGTCGGTCGAGTACCCCGCACGGATCCGTCGGACCGAAGCTTTCTTCGTCCGTCCCACCGCTTGCGGGGACTCACCGGTCAGAGTGCGCGAACACTAAAATAGAAGTGTGCCGCTAGCATGACTCGATATCCGATATGCGCTCACGAAATTTACGAAGAAACCGAAAAATTCCCTGACATTTGTCTTGGGTTCGCAACGGACTTGGACCAGAGGTGCAGTCTCTTCCTCGCTCGGCCAGACCTCTGTCGGACGGGCGCCGACTCACCGGCACCGGCCCATCTTGGCTGGCGAAAGCTCCAGAACCAGCGGCACGCTCCTTTCACGGCCCCCGCGCCTGCGATGCGCGCGCCGCCCGTGAATCGATACAATAGTACACTAAGCGTCAAGGGACGTCAAGCGATTCGCCGAGCCACCACAAGCGTGAGCCGGGAGAAGCCGTGCACTGAGTCTGACGGGACAGGAAGGAACTCGATAAAGCACCCGTCGTTTTTCAAAGACGATGTCAGCAGTCCGTCTGAGCCGGCGTCAGCGAACAGGCAGAAGTGGTGGCTTGCGCCCGGTCCGCTTCTGGACACGCGTCGATCGATAGCTGCCATCAAACCCAGCAAGCGCGATCTCGCGCAAGGGGTTCGAGTTTTATCCGGTTGCTCCTGACGTGGCGATTTGCAGCTTGCCATTATGTTTGTAACCTAACAAAATTGTTAGGAGGCTAGCAAATTGAACAGTTCTCGGCACGGGTCGGTTGGTGCGTGGGCGAAGCGCTGCTACTTCGCGAGTCGCGCCGCCATCGAGGCCGTCCTTCGGCCGTACGACCTCGGGGCCACTCAATGGTATGTACTGTACCAACTGGCCCATGACGGACCGACTATGCAGCGCGACCTGCTGCGGACGCTCCAGGTCGAACGCGCGACGTTGAGCGCCGTTGTCGGGACGCTGGTTCGCAAGGGGCTCGTCGAGCAAGTGCCCGACCGCGTCGATCAGCGGCAGAAACTCCTCCGGATGACGGCGGCGGGTACGAAGCTGTGGGACGAACTGCCCGACCTAGCCCTCATTCACAAGGCGGCGTTCGACGGCATCGACGACGCCGCTATCGCTACCGCCATCAGGGTGCTCCAGATCGCGACCGAGCGGCTCGATAATCTTTCACGGAAAGGAACTGACGCATGACGGTCCTGGTAACCGGTGCGACCGGACTTGTGGGAGCGCGTCTTCTGCCGCGTCTCGTGGAGGCAGGCGTGGATTGCCGCGCGCTCATACGCGGCGGGAAAGAAGCTCCTGCCGGAGTGACGGCCGTGGAGGGCGACCTCCTTGATCCTGCGTCGCTCGTACAGGCGGTGGAAGGTGTCTCGGCGATCATCCATCTCGCCGCGGTTTTCCGCACGCCCGACACCGACCTGATCTGGAGGAGCAACCTCGAAGGTACGCGTAACGTCATCGCCGCGGCGAAAGCTCATGCGTCCGACGCGCGTTTTATCATGGCGAGTACCGGCCTTGTCTATAACATGGACAGCCCGCGTCCTGGCCGCGAGGATGATGCCGCTGATCCGAAAATGGCTTACCCGGCCAGCAAGCTCGCGGCCGAGAACGAACTGCGCGAAAGCGGGCTGAAGTGGTCGATCCAGCGGTTCGGCTTCGTCTATGGCGACAAGGATGGACATCTGGAGTCGGTGCCCAAGCTTGCAATCAATGCCAAATGGCATCCCGCCCAAAAGATGAGCATGATCCACCATCGCGACATTGCCAATGCCATGAACCTTGCCCTAACCGGCGCGATGGACGGGCGCATTGTCAATATCGTCGATGAAGCGCCGACCTCGATCTATGAGCTGGTCGAGCTGGTCGGCGAAACGATGGATCCGTCGTCCGAGCCGCTAGCGAATCCCTGGTACATTCACATCGACGGTTCGCTTGCTCGTAGTCTCGGCTTCCAGCCGATTGTGAGGACGGTCTATCAGGCCTTGCAGGAGAAGCTGATGTGACGCCGCTCCGGGCTGCCGCAGCGTCTCCAGTCCATGCGCTGCTAACTGCCAGCCTGAGACTCGATCTCCCAACATGAACGAGCGGCAGCTTCCGGGAATTCAAGAAACACTGTCGGAAGGGCAACGATTGGGTTGATTCATGCCATTCCTTCTAACGCCGGTGTGTCCGGTACCGCACGGCGGATCAGTGCCAGTTCTCGATAGGACATTGAAAAGCCGTCAGGAACCTTTGCTAAAAGGTTCCTGACGACTTTTCATTGACACCTTTTCATAAACAATAAATCCCAAGCGAGACAGGCAAATCGTTGCGCGGCCTTACTCCGGCGGTGGTGGGTCCGGCGGCATAGGGAGCCAGGGGCGGCGTGCGGCGCGCAGGTATCTCTCTGCCAAGTGGAATTGCCACAGTGCCGTCTTTTGCAGACGGACCTGTTCTATCGACCCTTCGAAGACTGGACGACGCATCCACTCAAGCTTTCTTTGATACTCAAAAAAATCCTCGGACATAGCAATTTCTTCTTGATATCCGAACGCTCGCCGTTCGTATCTCCACGCAAGATCGGAATAGTGGCGACTCAAACGCCATAGATGATGCCCGTAGAGCACTAGGGATACCACCGCCACGGTGATCATCAGCGTCCGGATGCGGAAGCGGGGAAGTGGCATTGGGAAGGCTCCATCGCGTGGGCTGAAAAGGTGTCGGGAAACGTTGATCAACGGCTCCTGACGCGAATGGCACGAGGAGATGGACGTTGTACAGTAGATTTCCACGTGCTTGGACACTGCTTTCGAGGCCAATTTCGATGTACACCCGCTCTTAAACCTCGTGCCATTCGCTCCTGACGCCTTTCCGCTTCCCCAACGCCACCACTCTGTCCGCGTAGGCGACGGTCCGCTCGCGGCGGAACGCCAGCTGCGTGAGGTTGCGCTGCCGGCGCTGGAAGTCCCCCTCGCTCGTCAAGAAGCCGTCGCCCAGCGTCGTTTTCGTCAGCCGGAGCGCGAAGTGCGTGACGAAGCTCCGGTTGTTGGTGACGAGCACCTCTTCCACGAGCTCTGGGCGGTTCACGATCAACGCGCGCTGGGGACCCAGCCGGATCGGCACGCAGTCGCCGTACTCGCGTAGCGCTCGAAGAACGCGAGCCGGCCGCGCCAGAATTCCGGCAGGTTGCCCGTGGGTGTCAAAAGGTGCCGGGAACCGCTATCAACGGTTCCTGGCACGAATGGCACGAGGATAAGGACTTTGTACAGTAGATTTCCAGGGGCTTGTACACCGCTTTCGAGGCCAATTTCGATGTACACCCGCTCTTAACCTCGTGCCATTCGTTCCTGGCACCTTTTCGTTCATTGACGGATGACCTGGCGATCGCCATGCGGCGGAGGGTGATCACGATTCCCAGCTGCAACCTGGACGGTTGGCAGGACGGAGACTTCTGGGCGTGCTACGACTTCCCCGGCAAAAGTCGCTGGTGGTTTCAGGTGCGGAATGGCAAGCTGGTGAACTACGACCCCGCGGTAATTGCAAGCCAGTCGCAAGCACGGCTGCCCATATTGTTTGGAAGATGACTGCCGATCGGGCGTCGACTTCGCGCAGTGTGCCCGAGTCTTTTCGGACAGTACGTATGCCCCTCCCCCGAATGACAACGCGGCGATGGATGATCGCGGTGGCGATCGTGGGCGTTGCTTCATACTTGGTGGCCAACTTTCGCGTTTGGCTCGATCGTGATTTCATAATTTTCGTGAGACCAGCGCACGGTCCCGGCAATTGGGAGGTCGGCTTCGACATTCTCTATCTCGGATACCTCTTAGTCGTGCTTGGACTAGCGACGAGAGCACTCTCTTGGTTGAGGCACGTATCCAAATCACGCCGTTCCTGGGTCTCCGTCCCGCCGGACCCGCCAACGCCGGAGTGAATCGACCTCTAACGAATTCATTTTCACTCACTTCGGTTCGGGCGGGTCAGGAGCCACGGGCAGCCAGGGGCGATCGAAGGCGTACCAGTACTTCTCCTCCATCGCTCGGTAGTATTCGTTGTGTTTCTCCCTCTCCTCCCAATCGAGCGGCATCGGCGGGTACAGCATTCCCAAAGACCCAGATCGTATGATTGGAATTTCCTTCACCTGTCTGAGATGCCACCAGGCGAGTCTATAGTAACACGCCTTTCGGCGGCGCAAGTCGACTGAAGCGCCAAGCACAATCCCCGCGATCACCACCGCGATCATGCACTGGCGGACGGTAATTCCCGCTGGACAAGTTGCTGAACTGTCTCCGCCTGGTCTTTGGCTCGGTTTCCGAAGACGGATGTTTGGCACCATCAGAATCGCGGCAGCAGGAGCCGCGATCATCAAGCCGATTGTCGGCACCGATGCGCCCGTTGCCACAAGTTCGGGCTTTGGTTGATCCCGGTGCTTTACCACGAAGTCAATAAGATCGCGCGGGGTTCGCGTGATCCAAACATAATCGGCGGCTGCGGCCAAGGTGATCCCCACGACTGCCGCCACGATCATCCCGCGCCGCGTCGTCATCCGGGGGAGTGGCATGTCAGGTGTCACCGCTATGCGACTTCGACCTGTCGGGAATCGGCGCCATGCGGAATCTCGGTGACCGGCATCCAAACCGAAAAGGGCTTGCCGGTGAATGGCTCTTCCTGGCATGTCCGTTCGGCAAGTGATCGCGGGTGAGTAGGCTTCATCCACATATTACAACGACTATATCCTTCGTACTTGTTCCCGCAGGCAAAGCAGAAAAGAGAGCGGACCGAGGGGCCTTTGACCGTTACCCCGAGATCGTACCCTCCGTCACAGATCGCTTCGCCCTGTTCGAGGAACCAAAGCAGGCCCGGGAGGATCGCGATAAACAGCATGGGCCGAAAAGGTGTCAGGAACCTTTAATCAAAGGTTCCTGACACCTTTTCGGTCCCCGAAGTGCGTGACGAAGCTCCGGTTGTTGGTGACGAGCGCCTCTTCCACGAGCTCCGGGCGTTTCACGATCGCCGCGCGCCGAGGACCCAGCCGGATCGACACGCGGTCGCCGTACTCGCGCAGCGGTCGAAGAACGCGAGCCGGCCGCGCCGGAATTCCGGCAGGTTGCCCGTGAGCCAGTTCCCCTTCGGACCGGGAGGAGACAGTCGTGCCGGTTCCCATGTGATCGTCACTGGATTGCTCCCGATCGTGGGTCATTCCAAAAAGGGCCGGCGGCTCGTCCGTCACGACCGAGCCGGGGCGTCACGGTGCGGCTTTTGGGGCAGTCTTCAGGTGCTTCTCGAAGAACTCGCAGACCCTGAGATAAAGCGCTCGCGGGCTGGGATCGCCCAGGGGACTGAGGCCGTGGCCCCAGTTCTTGAGGCGGATGATGGTCACGTCGACGCCCGCTTTCTTCAAGGCTTCGTACAAGCGTTCGGACTGGTCCGGCGGGACGACTTGATCCTGGTCGCCGTGGATGATCAGGAACGGGGGATCGTCGGCCGAGACGTACGTTACGGGACTGGCGGCGCGGGCTTCAGCCTGCTTGTCGGCGAGCGCGCCGCCGAGGAGCCGGCCGACGTCCGAGCGCGCCTGCGCCTCTGGGTGGCCCGGATCGAACCGTGTGAAATCAGCCGGCCCGAAGAAATCGCAGACGGCCTGCACGCGGATCGGTTGATCGGTGTGGGTGCCGACGACGTCCCATTCTTTTTGGTCGTTGGCCGTGCCCATGAGGGCGGCGAGGTGGCCCCCCGCGGAGGCGCCCCAGACGCCGATACGCTGGGGATCAATGTGATATTTTGACGCGTTGGCGCGCAGCCAGCGGAGCGCCGCGCGGCAGTCTTCGATCTGGGCCGGGAAGGGGGCGACGCCGGTCAAACGGTAGTCGATGCTCGCCACGACGTAACCGCGCCCGGAAAAGAAGAGGCCGGGGCACGGCGTCTTGCTCCCTTCGCTCCAGCCGCCGCCGTGAAGCCAGACGAGCAAAGGCAAGGGCTTGGCGGGATTGTCGGGCACGTACACGTCGAGCTTGAGGCTCAATTCGCCCACCCGCGCATACTCGATGTCGCGCTCGACCTTGAGCCCGCCGAGAATGCCCGGGAGCTGGGGGCGCTTCTCGGTGTCTTTGGCTTTCTCTTGCTGGGCCGACGCCGCGGCGCACCAGGTGAAAACGAGGGTCAAGGCCAGGCCGACCGTACAGAACCGCAGTTTCATCGCGATTCCCCTTCTTCGAGAGCGATCGCGCAACATGTTAGCCAGGCCCGGCCCTGGACCGCAACCGGACGGTGCTCCCCTCGGGCTGTTTCGCTCCCGGCAAACTGAGCCCGGCAGGGCGCTTTGGAGTGCGGCGGCTTGGTTAAAAGGTGCCATTCATTCCGACACCTTTTCTCCCCCGGGGTGCGACCTGGTCCAAACGTTGATCCACTGCGTCTTGCTCATGGCGGTTCTCGTCGCGTCGGCAAGCGGCCCGACCGTGTGGAACCGCGCGTGATCAAACGTCGCCCCAAGCCGCACGACGTGCTCAGCACGTCATGCGCCGAAGCCCGCGCCGCACTTTTTGCCCGCCGCAACAGGTAACTCCAGACGCCACCAGCGGCGGTGTCATTCGTGCTAGGGCTTAAAAGCCTCTCCGAATTCTCAAGACGCTGGTGGATTAAGTGTGGTGGTAAACGACCAAGTGAAAAACGGTTGCTGCGTCAATGTCGTATGGACGAAGTCACCGTCGATTCCAGAGAAAAACTGTGAGTTGTAGAAAACGTCCATGGCCGCCGACGCGGGCACGGTAAACTGAACCGTGAAGGTGCTGACGCCGCTCTCGGCCCCAAAGTTGGCGTTACTTGCCATGACGGTTCCGGTCGAGGGATTCGTCGCCGTGATTCCCGTGCCCAAGGTGGGGCCATTGGGGTCGCCTCCCGTCACATTCAAGTATGGCGATCGAAAGTCCAGAGCGAAACCGTCGACAAATCCGTTCTGCGGGGGCGTCATGCTTGCCGTGAAACTGACAGTGGCCGTGTCGCCTGCGAGCGTCGGATTGCTCGGATCCTGCACGACGTAATGCAGGAACCCGTTCGTGTACGCATTCGTGTATTGATCGAAATCTGTTGAGTTAAAAGCGTATTCTCCTGTAGTCTCGAAGTGGTCAGTGTGTGCATGGCTAACGTTGATGCTAAACGCCGCCGTATTGGAGCTCCCGCTCGTCGGACCAGTCACCTGGCTTGTGACAATGCCCTGCTCTTGTGCCCGAACATAGTCAACGCCGTCGGGATCCGGATCGGTGTAGTCGAGAATCGACGTTGCACCAGCGCCCGCCGTGCCGTTGCCTCCAACGCCAATCCAAGTGGACTGTCCGAGGGGGGCCCCGAGAATGTTGGTACTCGACGCCCCGGCCTCGAGCGGCCATCCCGAACCGTCCCAATTGTCGAAATAGGGCGTCGCCTGATAGAAAGCCGGGGCAGCAAGTGATTTCGGCTCAAGTGCCCAGGGGGATGTCTGTCCAAGCGTCGACGGCGCAAAGCGAGGCTTGGGGTGCTTTCGGTTCTTCAATGTGCGAACGCTGCCGAACATAAGATGATTCTCCGATTGGTCGCGAGCCGACTGAACATCGAGTCCATACGTCATCGCCCTGGGATCCGTCCTCACGAGGAAAATAGCTGTGAAGTCGTAAGGAAATCAAGACGGTTCCAAAAAGCGAAGTGTTGTAACGATGCTCGTTTTGCACCGAAGTGGTACGGTCCACGCAGCGCGAGCCACCCGTCCGGCTATATTAATGACGATTCTGGTTCATGAAGTCAAAAGAGGAGTCGGTGACTATTAAATGAAGACGTCGTCGCGGGCAAGCCCGGACGATGTGTACGGAGCGGCAATAAATGCCACGCACAAAATCTAGGAAAGTAGCCCGATCTCAGAGCACAAAGCCAAGATCACAGTGGGAAACGTTTCCTGACGCCTTTTCGCCCTTTTTGACACCTTTTCGCCCTTTGTGTCCCCATCTCGCGGATGATCCTGTTTTGCAACGTTCCGATGACCGGCCGCAATCGGCGCATTCGCGGGCATCCGGTCAATTCCCCTCCCTCTCTCCGGAACAGATGAGGTCGCTTCCAGGCCGGCAATTACCTGCGATGTGGCCAGCCCCCATCATGCGACAATGTGCCTTGAGCCTGGCCGAGGGGCAGGGAATTCCCGTCGGTTTGCCACGAGTCCACTGAGGGTCGCCACAGCATGAACTGCTGACGGCGCAGGGGCTTTAGCGGCCATCCCGACGCCGCATTTGCTCTTCGAACTCCAACCCCTGGGCCTGTAGCCGCTTGACTTCCAGCAGCAAGTCGTCCGCGCGCTGTCGGAAGAACCATCGCACCAGCGCGACCGCCCCGGCGAGGCACAAGAACCCGGCCGTGGCAGGGAACCAGGCCGACGCGAGGGTCGAACCCCCGACCAGGAGGTAGACGAGCATCAGCCCGAACAGGACCGCGAGGGGAAAGAGGACGACCGCTCCCAGGGTCGTCAACACGGCGCGGACGACGTCCGCCCACCACTTGCGCCGACGCAGTTGCTCCAACAAGACATCGACCTCCTCCCGGTAGCCGGCGAGCTTCTCGGAGGGCGGCCACTGCTTGTCAATCAGACGGTCTCGCAACGGTTCGTCATGGTGTTCCATAGCCATCTCGGAGCAGGGTTTCTCTCAAAGCCTTCTTGCCATAAAAGACGCGCGACTTGACTGTGCCGACAGGCAAGCCGATCACCGCTGCGATGTCCGCGAGAGGCATGGCCTCCAGGAAGTGGAGGATCAGCACCTCACGGTGCCTGGCGTCGAGCGCATCCAGGGCGCAGTGGATCGCGGCCGCGTCCTCGGCCTCAAACTCGTCCTCCTCGGCGGCGGCGTCAGACGTCACGGCCCGCGCCTGCTCGGCCCGTTCCCGAGCGTCGTCCTGTCGGATTCGGTCCACCACGAGCCCGTGGGCGATGCGGTAAAGCCACGGGCGGAGGCGACGGGGGTCCTCCAGCCGGCGGATCGTCCGAAAGGCCCGAAGCCAGATCTCTTGGAGGACATCGAGCGCCCGCTCGTCATCACGCAGGAGCTTGGCGAGATAGTAGAGTAGGGGGCGCTCCATCTCTCGGATGAGTTCCTCGAACGCCTCCGGCCACCCGCGCTGACATCCGAGTGCCAGCCACTCGTCCCGTGCCAAACGCGCTGCGCTCTGCATGTACCCCCCCGGTGGAATGGACCGGCCGAAGGGCGGTCCGGCCCATCGCCGTCCCTTACCTATAGAGTCGGAGCAGACCTGCCCGAGGTTCAACGGCCAGGCGCAGCCGCGTGTCCCCACGACGAGAAGGCCGGAGTGATTGCCCGGCGACTGCAGAGGGCTGGTGCCCGACTTCCACCGCTTCCGGCCGAGCGCAACGGTTTACGACGCCGGCCCAGTGCTCTGTCACAGCGAAAAACTGGGATTGGGGAAGCCTCCGCGACCGTCGATGATGGGCGGCACACGGAGGTGTCCAATGATCAAAAAGTACATCGTTCGTTTGACGGATCAAGAACGGGCCGAACTGGCGGCTGTGATCAAGAGACTGAAAGGGACCAGCGAGAAGGGTTGAAGGCCGACGCGGGCCGCCCCAATTCGAGGGGCGCTGAAAACGTGTCGGGAAGCGTTGATCAACCGCTAAATCGAGTAGCGTCCTGACCGGAGGAACGCCGATCCCGTCCAGGGCCAGTACCCACTTCGAAGTCGTTGCCCTCGGCGTTCTCCAGCACGGCGTTCAGGGCCGGGAGGGCGGCCTTCGCCGCCGGCCCGATCTGGCCCAGAGCTCGGACGGCGTAATGACGGAGGATCTCGGCGTGCGGCTTATTCTCGGGGTGCTCGATCGCCCGGACGAGCCACGGCACCGCCCCCTGCGCCGGCGGTCCGATCCTTGCGAGGTCCTCCGCTGCGCACACGCGATCGTTAAAACAGGTGGGTGGGCGATTGTGTATGAAGACTCTCCGCTCCGACAGACAATCATACAGCCGACGAATGTCGGTGGCATGCGCTCTGCGCTCCCAAAAGTACGTTGCCTGTCCCTCCCCTTCCTTGCAGAGGCGCTCCAGAGCGGTTACCATGGGCTCTGACAACAGTCAAACCTGCAATGGCATCGAGAATCGATGGCACGGGTGAAGTAAGCAGGGCGTTCCCTGGAGAACAGTCATGCCCACCTGCCCAATCTGCGGCTCTGCCGTCGTGCCCTGTCCTCACTGCGAAACGGAATTGATGATCGCGTCCTGGATCGAAGCTTCAACGATATCGGTCCCAGCGACCGACATCGCGGAGCTGGGCTGTCCTGCTTGTGGTTACGCGGGCGCGATGACGTGCGAGGGGCGGGGGAAGCGCTGCCCTGCGTGTGGCGTGGTCGTCCCCAGACACCGAGCTTCTGCAACGTTCCGGGTGACGCAGACGATCGATTGCCCGGAGTGCGGTCGAAGAATCGGCGTTACGGACGAGGACGTCGGCAAGACGGTGATCTGCCCGGGCTGCTCCTACTTCCTGGGGACGCCACTGCAGTCGTCGGGCAGTGGTCGCTAAGTGATCAACGGTTCCTCACGCCTATTCGCCTCCTCTCTTCTCCTTAGCGAGGTCTCACGCCGGCGCCTTCCAGGCGTGGCACCGGTCTTGCATCTATTCCTTCCCGTCGACGGCCTCGCTGCGCCTCCAGGCCGAGTGTGAATCTCGATCCAGGACTTCTCATGCCCGCCTCGCACACGTTTTCTCGGCTCCCCGCGTCGGTGGCAGGGCTCGTGGAGTCGCTCGCTCGATTGCGAGCCGCGACGCTGGTGCTCTCGGGCGCGATCAATCCCGCTTCCGGGGGCGCCATTCTGGGACGACGGACGGGAAGAACGCCCCCGTCAGAATCGCACGCTCGTCCCGAGACGCCGTTATTCCACGACGGGTCGAAGGCGGAAGCCTGCGCTGAATTCGCCCGCATGGGAAGTCTGTTGCTTGTTTTTAGTCTTTCTATGCTCATGGGAGGCGAAGATTCCGTCGCTCGGGTCATCCGCCGATTCGGCCGGTTGACGCACCGGAGAGTCTCGACAGTCGGTCGCATCGGGACGAGCGACGCGGCACTGCGCGCTCCGATGGGCTCGGCGCTGCGCGGGTCGTTGGCGATCGGCTCATGGAAGATCGACTTGGCTCACCCGCTGCCGAGGCGCGGCTCCGTGGCGACGGCCCGGGCGCAACCTCGCAGGGTCACCGGTCTTGTCGCGGTGTGGGAAAGAGAGGGCAAGGGGAGCGTGCAATGACGGATGATCACGCCTCGATCCTGGTCGTCGACGACGACGCGTTGAATCGTGACATGCTCTCCCGGCGCCTTCAAAGGAAAAGCGTATGACGTGCACGTCGCACGCGACGGCAACCACGCCTGGGAGCTGATCGAGGCACGCGGCTGATGCGAAAAACGGGGGGTATCGCACGCCGCGTAACGACCGGAGGCGGGCGACGAAGGAGGCGGGATGAGCGACGCTTCGGAACGAAAGCTCACGATCTGGTTCGGGATCGCCCTGGTGCTGCTAATCGTCAATGCCGTGTTCTCGTCCTGGAACATCCGGAATCTGGTCGCCACGAGCGACCGGGTCGTCCACACGCGCGAAGTCCTCGGCGCGCTGGACGGCGTCGTCTCGACCCTGCGTGAGGCTGAGTCGGGCCAGCGCGGCTACGTGATCACCGGTCAAGAAAAGTACGTGGAGCGGCTCGATGAGATCGTCAGGGAGAGCACCGACGGGCTCGCGAACCTGCGGCGGTTGGTTTCGGATAGCGCCGAGCAACGTTCGTCGGTCGACGGCCTCGATCGCGCGGTCAGGGCCCGTCTGGCGGTTCTGCGGGCGAACCTTGCCATCCGTCGCGCGCAGGGATTTGATGCGGCGCGGCGGGCGATCGTGGACGGGCAGGGCAAGCAGGACATGGATCAGGTTGACCGTCTCGCCGCCGAGATCAAGGGTCGCGAACGCTTGCTGCTGGAGCAGCGCACGGGCGTGGCCGTCTCGAGTATCTGGTCGACGATCGGCACGTTCTCGCTGGCAACGATTCTGGCGCTGGGGCTGCTCGGGTCGGCGTATTACCTCGTCCGCCGCGATGCAGCCGATCGGAAGCGGTCGGAGCAGGCGGTGCGTCGCTCGGAGGTGCGTAAGGCCGCGATCCTCGAATCGGCCCTGGACGCCATCGTCACGATCGACCACGACGGGAACGTCATCGAGTTCAACCCAGCGGCGGAGCGCACGTTCGGATACGCACGAGAAGACGCCCTGGGTCGAGAACTGGCGGCGCTGATCATCCCGCCGGCGCTGCGCGATCGTCACCGTGAGGGGTTGAGGCATTACGCCGCTTCGGGTGCAGGCGCCATGCTTGGCCGGCGAATCGAGCTCCCGGCGCTGCGCGCGGACGGGTCGGAGTTCCCGGTCGAGCTGGCAATCAGTCCGATCGCGCTGGACGGGCCGCCGATGTTCACGGCGTACCTCCGCGATATCACGGAGCGCAAGCGTGACGAGGCGGCCGTCGAGGAGCGGGAGCGCCTGGCCAACCTCGGCGCCGACGTCGGAGCCGCGCTCATCGAGGGGGAGAGCCTCCCGGACATGCTACAGCTTTGCTGCGAGGCGCTCGTCCGCCACCTGCACGGCGCATTCGCCCGGATCTGGACGCTTGATGATCCGCAAGAGCTGCTCGTGCTTCAGGCCAGCGCGGGTATCTACACGCATACGGACGGGCCGCATGGCCGGGTCCCTATCGGCAAGTTCAAGATCGGTCAAATCGCGCAGGAGCGGCGACCCCACCTGACCAACGACGTCATTGGCGACCCCCGTGTCAGCGAGCAGGAATGGGCGCAGCGCGAGGGGATGGTGGCTTTTGCCGGATACCCGCTCTTAGTCGGCGGACGGCTCGTGGGCGTCGTGGCGATGTTTGCCCGGCATAAGCTATCCCGTGCGGCGTTCCAGGCGATGGGCACCGCGGCGAGCGGGATCGCGCTCGGCATCGAGCGTAAGCATGCGGAAGCGGCGATTCGGGAGGGATCGGAACGCGTCCGTTTGCTGCTCGAATCGACGGGAGAGGGGATTTTCGGCCTGGATCTCGATGGGCGATGCTCGTTCTGCAATCCGGCGGGCCTCAAAATCCTCGGCTATGCCGATGCGAGCGAGCTGGTCGGCAAGAACATGCACGCCGCGATCCACCACAGCTTGCCGGACGGAACCCCGTGCCCCGAGGCGGAGTGCCCGATCTACAGCGCGTTTCGCGCGGGGCGGCAGGCCTTCTCCGACGACGAGTACCTGTGGCGCGCGGACGGCACGGGCTTCCCGGCGGAGTTGCGCTGTGCGCCCATTCGACGCGGAGAGGAGATTCTCGGCGCCGTCGTGACCTTCGTCGACATCAGTCGGCGGCGGCGGGTCGAGGAGACGATGCGGCTCCGCGATCGCGCGCTGCGCTCGATCGTCCAGGGCGTGTTCATCACGGATCCGTCGCGGGCCGACGAGCCGATCATCTACGTCAACGCCGCCTTCGAGCAGATCACGGGGTACGCGCAAGGGGAGGTCTCGGGGCACGACATCCGGTTCCTCCAGGGACCGGGGACCGAGCCCGAAGCGTTGAAGGCGATCCGCCTGGCCTTCCGCGAACGGCGTGACGCGGCGGTCGAGCTGCTCTGTTATCGGAAGGACGGGGCCGAGTTCTGGGCCAGCCTGTCTCTCGCGCCCGTAGTCGACACGCGCGGAAGGGTCAGCCACTTCGTCGGCCTGATTACCGACGTGACCGAGCGCAAGCGGGGGGAGGAGGAACTGAGAGAAGCAAAGGACAGGGCCGAAGCCGCGAGCCGCTCCAAGAGCACGTTCCTGGCCAACATGAGCCACGAGCTGCGCACCCCCTTGAACGCCATCATCGGTTATAGCGAGATGCTTCACGAAGAGGCCGAGGAGGAGGGCCGCGAAGAAGCCGCATCGGACCTGAAGAAGATCCAGGCATCGGGCAGACACCTGCTGGGCCTGATCAACGACATCCTCGACCTGTCGAAGATCGAAGCCGGGAAGATGGACCTTTTCCTCGAAACCTTCGAAGTTCCGGAAATGATCCGCGGGGTGCTGGGCACGATCGCGCCGCTCGTGGAGCAGAACGGCAATACGCTCGAGGTCGACTGCCCCAACGATCTCGGAGAGATGCACGCGGACCTGACGAAAGTGCGGCAGGTGCTCTTGAACCTGTTGAGCAACGCCAGCAAGTTCACCGATCACGGGACGATCGCGCTGCGCGTCTCTCGGGAGAAGCTCGAGGGGAAGGATTGGATGGCGTTCGAGGTCACCGACAGCGGTATCGGCATGACCCCGGACCAACTGGCCAAGCTGTTTCAGCCGTTCACCCAGGCGGACGCGTCGACGACGCGAAAATACGGCGGCACGGGCCTCGGTCTCACCATCACACGGCGGTTTTGCCAGCTCATGGGGGGCGACATCACTGTCAAAAGTGATCCGGGGCGCGGGTCGACCTTCACCGTCAAACTCCCGGCGCAGAGCGTCGAACCGGTTCCGACGCCCGCGGCGGGAGACCCCGTCTCGGCGGACTTCACGGCGGCGCCGGGGAGCCTGGTCCTCGTGATCGACGACGACCTGATGGTCCACGACCTCCTGCGACGGACTCTCAGCAAGGACGGGTTTCGGGTCCAGTGTGCGGCCGGAGGGAAGGAAGGTCTTCGCCTGGCGCGCGAGATCCGCCCCGACGTGATCACCCTGGACGTGATGATGCCGGGAATGGACGGCTGGGCCGTTCTCTCGGCACTGAAGTCCGACCCGGAACTCGCCGACACGCCGGTGGTGATGGTCACGATGATCGACGACAAGAACCTTGGCTACACCCTGGGGGCGTCGGACTACCTGACCAAACCCGTGGACCGGGTGCGTCTCGCGGCGATCCTGAAGAAACACCGCCAGCAATGCGCGGGCAACTGTTGGGCACTCGTGGTCGAGGACGATGTGGTTAGCCGGCGGATGGTATGCGAAATGCTGGAGAAGGATGGTTGGACCGTCGTCGCCGCGGAGAACGGCCGGGTGGCGCTGGAACGCGTCCGCGAGCATCGGCCTCACCTGATCTTGCTCGACCTGATGATGCCGGAGATGGACGGCTTCGCTTTCATGGAGGAGCTGCGCGGGCACGAGGAATGGAGCGATATCCCGACGCTGGTATTGACCGCCAAAGATCTGACGGAAGACGATCGACAGCGATTGAACGGCGATGTGCTGGGGTTCTTGCAGAAAGGTTCTTGCACGCGCGAAGAGCTGTTGCGTCAGATCCAGCGCGCGGTTTCCGCTCAGACCCGACAAGGGGCCGGCGCCGGCTCGTCGGCAGGGGCATCGTCGTGAGCCCGGCGGCCCAAGTCCCTGAGGAGACGATCCCGATGTTCAAAATCCTTCTGGTTGAAGATAACGAGCTGAACCGCGACATGCTTTCCCGCCGCCTCTTGCGCAAGGGCTACGAAGTGGTGGTCGCCGTGGATGGACGGCAGGGCGTCGCGATGGCGCAGGACGGGGCGTTCGACCTGATCCTGATGGACATGAGCCTTCCTCAGCTCGACGGCTGGGAGGCGACGCGCGCGCTCCGGGGCGACGCGCGCACCCGCGCCACGCCGATTATCGCCCTCACCGCGCACGCGATGCCGGGGGACCGCGAAAAGGCGCTCTCCGCCGGGTGCGATGATTACGACAGCAAGCCCATCGATCTCCCCCGGCTGCTCGGGAAGATCGAGGCCAGGCTCCGACCCGAAAGCGCGCCATGACGGGCGACGGACGAGCCCGGGCCGACGGGGGGAGCGGCGCGCGTGACGAAAATCTGCGGCACGACCTGCTGACGCCGCTGAACCACATCATGGGCTACAGCGAAATGCTTCAGGAGGAGGCCGGCGAATCGGGGCTGTCCGTGCTCTCGGCCGGCGTACGCAGCATTCTTGATCTGGCGAAGGACATTTCGGCGCTCATCAACCGCTTCGTCCCTGCGGGGCACGAGGCTTATACGCCAAGGCAGCTCGCGGAACTTCAACCTCTGCTTTCCGCGTTGACCGGGCGCATCGTCGAGCAATGTGAGCTCGTGCGAGCGCACCGGGAAATCGCGGCTCAGGAGACGATTACCGCGGATTTGGGGCGGGTCCGCGATGCGGCCGACCGCCTGGCGGGCATCGTCGAGCGGCGACTCGACGGTCCGGCGACCGATGTGGGCCAGCCGAAAGGATGACTGTGCAACCGGAGGATCGATGGCCAAGATTCTGCTGGTCGACGACAACGAAGAGAACTGGGAAATGCTGTCCCGCCGCTTGACGCGCCGAGGCTACGTGGTCGTCGTTGCCCGCGACGGCCAGCAGGCCGTGGACATGGCGTCATCGGAGGCCCCCGACCTCATCCTGATGGATATGAACATGCCCGTGATCGACGGCTGGGAGGCGACGCGTCGGATCCGGGCGACTCCGGAGCTCGCCTCGATACCGATCATCGCTGTCACGGCACACGGGATGGCGGGCGACCGCGAGAAGATCCTGGAGGCGGGCTGCTGGGACCACCACATCAAGCCGGTCGAGCTCACACGGTTGCTTGCCCAGATCGAGACGATGTTGAAAAAGGGGCAGGGGGGCTGACGGTCTTGCGCGGGGCGGCGACGATCGTCGGTTACCGGCCGCAACAGCCGCCGTCAGCGCCTGATGCGGTTACCGAGCACGAAGCCCAGAAGGCCGATCAGGGCGACGCCGAGGAACACGTGGAGGCCGACGAGGGCGAGCGCGAGGTCGTGCGCGGGGAGCAGCCGGATGCCGATGCTGCCGGTCGTCATCGCGAGAAGCCCAAAAATGGCGAGGTCGACCGGGTGCCGCGTCGGAACCTTGATGATCCCGTTCGGCGTCTCCTGCTCGCGTACGACGCTGCCGGTCAGCCCGTAGGCGGCGCAGAACAGGAGGTAGAGCGCGAGCAAGGACGCGAACACCCGTGGAATGCTCTCGCCGTAGTCGCACACCCACTCGACGAATTGATCGCTCGCGTAGACGGCATAGAACCGCGTCATCGGCCCCCATTGCCGTGCGGCGTGTGCGGCCCGCGCCTGTTCGAGCGCGCCACGTTTCTGCATGCGCCTTCGCCGGCGGTAGGCCCAGGCCGCGGCGTCGTGGTCTCCCAGATTCTGAAAGGCCCGCTCCAGAGAGAGGTAGCCTTTCCGGGCCTCGTCGAACTCACGGGTCAGCTCTTCGCCGATCGCCCCGCCGAGCTGCTCCCGCCCGAAACGGGTGTCGTCGAGGCGGGCGCCGCTCATGTGGACGTGCGTGAGGTCGCAATGGGTCAGGTCGGTCTCCTGGAGCTTGGCGTCCCGCAGCACCGCCCCTCGCAGGACAGCATTTCCGAGGGTTGCTCCGCGCAGGTCGGCGCCGACGAGCTTGGCCTCGCGCAGATCGGCCCGTCTGAGGATCGTTTCCTGGAGGTTAGCGTTCGTGAGGTCTGCCCGCGCGAGATGGGCCTCTTCGAGCAGGGCGCCACGGAGGTCCGCGTTGGTCAGGTCGGCACCGTCGAAGTCCGCGCCCCACAGATCGGCCTTGGCGAGCCTGGCCTCTTCGAGGACCGCGTCCCCGAGCTTGGCAAACCGCAACGTCGCAGCGCGAAGGTCGGTTTCCTCGAGCATGGCCCCGCGCAGGTCCGCTTGGCCAAGGGCCGCGCCCGCGAGGTCCGCGCCCGCCAGGTCGGCCCGCCGCAGGTCCGCGCCGTCCAGCCTGGCCGCCGACAGCTTGGCCCCGCCCATCAATGCGCCCCGAAGGTCCGCGTTCGAAAGGCACCCTCGCCGGAGATCGGCATTCCTCAAGCTCGCTCCCTGGAGGTCAGCCCCGCTCAGGTTGATTCCGCCCGACTCGGGGTCGCGCCAGGGACCGGCGCCGTGCGGTTCGCCCAGGCTTTCGAGCGCCTCCGGACTGAGGTCGACCTCGTCCAGCACGGCGTGAAGCCCGTCATACGCCGGCAGTTCCAATCGTTTCGCGGGGTGCTCTTCGATGAGGCGAAGCACGATCGCGGCCCGCTCCGCGGGTGTCGCGGCCGCCAGCCTCTCGTAGACGTCTCGGGGGGCTCGATACGAGTTCATCTGGGCGCAGACCTGGGCCATTGACCGCGGTGCCTTCCATCGACAAACGAAAGCGATCTTTCAAACTTGACGTACATTATCGCCGGACGCGATTGCCCACCACAAAGCCCAACAGCCCCGTCAGCCCGATTCCGAGGAGGGCCTCGGCGGCGGTCAAGAAGTGAACGGATTCGTTTCTCGGCAACAGGCCGACCGTGGGGCTGCCCGACGTCGAAACCGCGAGCAGGCTGAAGATCGCCAGATCTTTCGGATTTCGAGTCACCACTCGGCGGACCCCCGACGGTGTCTCGACCTCGCGGACAACGCTGCCCGTGAGTCCGTAGATCAGGGTGAAAAACAAGTAGAGCACGAGCAGCGACGCGAGCGCGCGAGGAATACTCTCCCCGTAGTCGCAGACCCACTCGCTGACCTGGTCCCCCGCGCATTGGAAGTACGACGGCCACGCGCGCCATCGGCTCAAGCCACCGGCGGCTCGGGCTTGGCGCCAGGCGCTGAGCTTTTGCATCCGCCTTCGCCTCCGATAGGCCCAGCTTGCGGCGTCGTGGTCGCCCAGGTCCTGAAAGGCGCGCTCCAGGGCCAGGTATCCTTTTCGTGCTTCATCATAGTCGCGGCGCAGCTCCTCGCCGATCGCCCCGCCAAGCTGGTCTCGTCCGAGACGCGTCTTTTCGAGCCAGGTCTCACTGAGGTGGACGCGCGCGATCGTACAGCCGGTCAGGTCGAGCCGCTGGAGATTGGCACCGCTGAGGACCGCGTCGTCGAAATTTGCGCCTGCGCAGGCTGCGCCGCGCAGGTCGGCGCGGGACAGGTCGGTGCTGCGGAAATCGGCCTCGTGGAGCACGGCTCCGCGCAGGTCCGCGCTGGCCAGGTCGGCGCCAGCGACCCGGGCGCCCCACAGGTCGGCCGCGCGGAGGTCGGCGTGCTCGAGCGCGGCGCCTTCGAGGTTGGCAAAGCGCAGTCTGGCCCGGCGGAGGTTTGCATCCTCGAGCATTGCGCCGCCGAGGTCCGCCGTGCCGAGCGACGCCCCTGCGAGGTTGGCGCCGGCGAGATCCGCACCCCGGAGATTCGCCCCGTTCAGCAGCGCCCCCCGAAGGTCGGCTGCACCCAGGGCGGCGTTCCGGAGGTCCGCATCACCGAGGTCGACCCCCGCGAGCTTGGCATTCCGGAGACGAGCGCCCCGCAGGTCAGCGCCCCGGAGGCTTGCGGCTGTGCGGGCCGTGGCCGGTCCCTCGCCCGCGCCGGTGCGACAACGCCGGCGCCGTTTCGGCACCTCGCGTCCGAGCTCGACTCCATCGAGGACAACGTGGGATCCGTCGGCGAGGGTCGGCAACGCAAGCGGCTTTCCGGCGTGTTCCTGGAGGAGGCGGAGCACGATCCCTCCCCGCTCGGCGGGTGTGGCCGTTGCCAGCCGCTCATAGATCGCTGCCGGAACGGAGTATTCGTCCTCCGGACTGGTCCGGTCGCGTGTCATCAGTCGTTGCGCTCCGCGCGAAGGCATGGCCGCTCAAGAGGCCTCCGTCTCCGCCGTCGACCGCCGCGGAGGGCCTCGCCAAGGACGAACGCAAGCACTCGGGCCAGTTTCCACCCTGGTGTCGCATGGAGTTCGCTCAATCTCATTCGCTGCGTCGCCAGGCGACCTTGATGAGTTGCTCGAGAGGCATCGGGCGTTCCTCGACCGGTGGTGCGCATGTCTCGGTCGCTGAGTGAACCTGAGCAGACGCGTGCCAGGCCCTTCCCTTGTGCAAACGTCATTCCAAGCTGAGTTTGATGAGCTTCCTTGACGTTGTTGCGACGGCGATTACGACAGAATCCGTTTCATGGATCGGGATTCACACGGCGACCGGCGAGTGCGCCTTCCTGCGTTTTGCTCGTGCCGGCGGACGTGATCCGGCGACTGCGCAACCAGGCTCTCGTTTTGCGAAGGCTCGGCAATCCGACAAGACAAACTTATTTGATTGCGATAAGCGCGAGTGGTAACGTTTTCTCAACGCTCGTCAGTGGAGGCGGGTCCGATGGGGGAAATGGACCCTGGATGGTTGAAAGCGCGACGGGAAGTCGTTAGACCTGCTCAGGATATGCGGCTCGCTTCGTGCGCCGGCCTCGCTCCTGGCTTTTATCGAGGGATCACCCCATGCGACCGGTCCGCCGAATCACGCGTTTCCTGGTCTCAACCGCCGTCGTCTACCTGGTGCTGGTGCTGCCATTGAGCGCGGACACCTTGCCGCAGTACGGCGACGTTGAATTTCAACCGCTGGCAGCTCAGGCCCGGCGCGTGGTCGAGGCGCTCGACCAGCTCGGTCAGCCGTTGCCGGAGGCGTCCAAGGCCCGAGTCGAACGCGCCCTGCAACAGGCTGATCAGGCGACGGGGGTCCGGGACCTGCAGGCGGTCCTCGACCCCTACTGCCTGATCGGCGTCGAGATCAATCCCGAGAGCCGCGTGAAGGCCGTCCAGGGGCCGGCGGCAGCGAGTCTCGTGCAGCACGGCTGGCGGGTCTTCCTCGTCAAGGTCCACAACGAGGCGGGGGTGACGGCCGAGCTCGCCGCCGACAGCCCCAACGCGGCACCGTTGTACAAGCGCTCGACCTGGAGCCCGGAACCGAAGCCGACGGTACCTCTCTCCGAAGTCCCCCAGCGCTGGATGGATGTGACGATGTTCGGCGACCGGCCCCTGAAACGCACCCTCTCGGGGCTTCAGGTCGAGTACCGGATCATTCAGCTTTACAGCCGGGACGCCGGCCGGCGCGAGGCGAAGTTGCGCTTTAACGTCGGCCAGGGGACGCAGGATCTCGGGTTCCGAAGCGATGTGGATATCCTGTTCGCGTGCGAGCCGGCCGTTCCCGTAACGTTGGAAGTCCTCGACGACGACGGGCGGCCGACGACGGCGTCGTTCCTCTTTCGAGACAGGCTCGGCCGGGTCTATCCCTCGCAGACGCGCAGGCTGGCTCCCGACTTCTTTTTTCACCCGCAGGTCTACCGCGCATCGGGCGAGACGGTGCTGTTGCCGCCGGGCACGTACCAGGTCGAGTTCACGCGGGGGCCGGAGTACCTGGTGGAGAAGCGGTCGATCACGGTGCCGAAGGCCGAGAGCCACCGCGAGTCGTTTCGGCTGAAGCGCTGGGCGCACCTGGCGAAGAGGAACTGGTTCTCGGGCGACCACCACGTCCACGCCGCCGGTTGCGGCCACTACGAGAGCCCGACGGAGGGCGTGCGGCCCGAGGACATGATGCGGCACATCCTGGGCGAGGACCTGGACGTGGGCTGCGTGTTGAGCTGGGGGCCGTGCTGGTACGCCCAGAAGCAGTTCTTCGAGGGGAAGCTGCACAGGCTGTCGACCCCCGAGTACCTCATGCGCTATGACGTCGAGGTTTCGGGCTTCCCGTCGTCGCACACGGGGCACCTCTGCCTGTTGCGCTTGAAGGAAGACGACTATCCCGGCACGACCCGCATCGAAGAGTGGCCGAGCTGGGACCTGCCGGTGCTCCAGTGGGGCAAAGAGCAGGGGGGCGTCGTCGGCTTCTCGCACTCCGGCTGGGGGCTGAAGCTGAAGGATGAGCGCTTGCCGAGCTACGAGGTGCCACCGTTCGACGGGATCGGGGCGAACGAGTACATCGTGGACGTGGTCCACGACGCCGTCGACTTCATCTCGACCGTGGACACGCCGGCCCCGTGGGAGCTCAACATCTGGTATCACACGCTCAACTGCGGCTACCGCTGCAAGATCAGCGGCGAGACCGACTTCCCGTGCATCTACGGTGAGCGCGTGGGGCTGGGTCGCGTCTACGTGAAGCTGGCCGACGGCAAGCTCGACTTCGACCGCTGGTGTGAGGGGATCAAGCAGGGGCGCAGCTACGTCAGCGACGGCAAGAGCCACCTGGTCGACTTCGAGGTGGGGGGCGTCGAGGTCGGCGGCGAGCACAAGCTCGCAGCGCCCGGGCCTGTCACCGTGAAAGCCAAGGTCGCCGCCCGGCTGGAGCCCGAATTCACGCCTGCGCTCGCTGAGCTGCGTTCGCGCCCCTGGGAAGCAAAGCCGTACTGGGAGCTGGAAAGGGCCCGGATCGGCGATACGCGCATGGTCCCGCTCGAAGTGGTGGTCAACGGCCTGCCCGTTGCACGCAAGGAGATCACGGCCGACGGCTCGTTCCAGGACGTGTCGTTCGATGTCAAACTCGACAGGTCAAGCTGGGTCGCGCTCCGGATCTATCCGTCGTCGCACACCAACCCGGTGTTCGTCGTGGTCGGCGGCAAGCCGATCCGCGCGTCGAAGAAGTCAGCCGAGTGGTGCCTGAAGAGCGTCGACCAGTGCTGGTCGCAAAAGGTCAAGGCGATCCGGCAGGCGGACCGGGAGGCGGCCGAAAAGGCGTACGACGTGGCGCGGGCGGCGTACAAGAAGATCCTGGAGGAGTCGGCGGGGGACTGAACCTCGGTTGGTCTCACCACGTCATCCTGTACAATGCTTTGCCGCGCGGCCGGTAGCCGATGTGCGGAGGAGATTCGGCGGCCGTCGAAATGAATACGACGGAAACCCTCGTTGCGGCTCGGTGTTGGAAGACGAGAATATGAGGGGGCGGAAGGTTCGCTCCTCGCGGACGCGCTTCGTAACGGAATAATGAGATCCGCTAATGGTCGGAAGTGAACACGACGAAGCCCTTGCCGACGCCTTTGACGGCCAGGCCGCGCAGTTCGAGCGTGCGCCTGTGCAGAGCGACCCCGCAGCGCTTGAACGCCTGGTCCGAGCGGCCGGGCTTTCGGCCGACAGCTTGGTGCTTGATGCCGGCTGTGGTCCGGGGCTCGTGAGTGAGGCGCTGTTGCGCGGAGGCTGCCGCGTCTTCGGCGTGGACCTGTCGGCCGAGATGGTTGGGCGCGCCCGACGCCGCTGCGCTGCGTTCGGTGATCGGGCCCGGTTCGAGCAGGGTTCGCTGTTCGACGACCTTCCGGCCGGGCCGTTCGACGCGGGCATCTCCCGCTACGTCCTGCATCACGTCGCCGATCCCGACGCGTTCGTCCGCCGCCAGGTCGAGCTGCTCCGTTCGGGCGGTGTGCTGGTCCTGTGCGACTCGACCGGCGACCCGGATTCCGAGCGCGCCCGGGCGCTCGACGACGTCGAGCGGGCGCGCGACAAGACGCATACGCACAACCTCGCGGGTGGCCAGATCGTGGACCTGTTCGCCCGCGCGGGCCTTACGGACCTGCGCCTGAGCGAGGAAGCGTACTCCCTCGACTTCGACGAGTGGTTCGACCGGGGCACGCCGGTCGACACGAAGGAGAACGTCCGCGCACGTTTTCTCGCCGGTCCTCACGCGCGGGGCTTCTGGGCCGAGGCGCTGCCGGGCGGGTCGGTCCGCATCAACGCGATCCGCGCGATCGTGCGCGGGGTCAAGCCGTGAGGCCAGGCCGTGCCTTTCCTCCGACGCTCTGGCTGCTGGCGACGGCGCATTTCCTGGTCGACCTGTACGCGGCCACGATCAACCCGCTCTGGCCCGACCTCCAGCGCGGGCTGCGGCTGGGGGACGGGGCGATCCAGTGGGCGTTCCTGAGCTGGAGCCTGGCGTCGTCGGTGAGCCAACTCTTCTTCGGCTACTGGGGCGACCGCGCCCGGGGACGTTGGCTGCTCTGGCTGGGGCCGGGGGCCGGGGTGGTCGCGCTCAGCAGCGTGGGCTGGGCGACGTCGTTCCCGGCGCTTTGCGTGCTGCTGCTCGTTGCGGGGCTGGGGATTGCCGCGTTTCATCCCGAGGCGGCGGCCATGGCGGGCGCTTCGGCCCCCGGCCGGCGCAGCCAGGCCATGTCGGTCTTCGCGGTCGGCGGCTATCTGGGGCAGGCGATCGGGCCCATCTACAGCGGCGTGATCACGACGCACAGTCATATCCGAACCCTCGCGTGGGGTATGACGTGGGGGCTTGTTGCGCTTGCGCTCCTGGCGTGGGCGCTGCGCCGGCGGGCGGGCGATTTCGGGGCGGTCCCGGTCACGGCACCCGTTTCCCTCACTGAGCTCCTCCGCGGCCGTGGCGTGGCCACAGGCCTTGTGCTGGCCATCGGCGTCTTGCGGATCTTGCCGTCGTTGGGAGTGCCGCTGGCGCTCGCCTACCTGCTGAAGGGGCGCGGCGCGTCGAACGAAACCGTCGGCATGCTTCAGGCGATCTTCCTGGGCGGGGTGGGGGCGGGGAGCCTGGGCTGCGCGCTGTTCGTCCGACCCGCACTCGAGCGTCGCGTGCTCTGGACCTTGCCATTGCTGGTGACTCCGCTGCTGCTGGCCATGCCCGCGTTGCCCTCGGGTGTCCTGGTGCTGGTGGTCGGCGTTGCCGGCGTCCTGCTCGGCATGACCCTGCCCATCCTGGTGAGCTACGGTCAACGGTTGTTGCCGGAAGGCCAGCGCGTGGCGAGCTCGATCACGATGGGGGTGACGTGGGGGCTCGGCGGGGCGATCGTGGCCGCGACGATGGCCGGCTGCAATCACGCTCAGCGCCCCGACCTGGCGTTCTGGGTTTTTGCGGCGGGAGCCCTGCTTTCGGGCGTGCTCTGTGCGTGGCTCCCCGAGCCCGAGTCGCTCGCGCGGGTGCGGGCCGCGGCCGAAGAGGTCCTTGTGTAAGGAGCGCCCCTTGAGCCTGAAGACGGACGGGCACTGGTTCCTCGACGATCGAGGTCGCGCTCTCTTGTTGCGCGGGGTGAACGTGGGAGGGAGCTCGAAAACCCCGACGGGCTGTCACCCGCGCGACGCCGCCGACCCGTCAGGGGCGTCCGCGGTCCGTTTCCTCGGCCGACCGTTTCCGCCGGCGGAGGCCGACGAGCATTTCGGGCGGCTGCGCCATTGGGGCTTCAATGTCGTGCGGCTGCTCACGACCTGGGAGGCGATCGAGCACGCGGGGCCGGGGGTTCACGACGAAGCGTACCTCGACCACTTCGCGGCGATCGTCCGCAAGGCGGGGGATTACGGGCTGTACGTGTTCGTCGATCCCCACCAGGACGCCTGGAGCCGGTTCTCGGGGGGCGACGGTGCGCCGGCCTGGACCTTGGAGCTGGCGGGGTTCAACCTGTCCGCCCTCGATGCGTCCGAAGCGGCCATCACGATGTGGGGGAGGTATCCCGACTACGGCACGATGGTCTGGCCGAACAACTGGTACCGGCTCGCCAGCGCCACGATGTTCACGCTCTTCTTCGCCGGAGAGCGGCTTGCGCCGGAGTTGCGGATCGACGGCGAGAGCATCCAGCACGTTCTCCAGAACCATTTCCTCGGCGCCATGGGAGCGCTGGCCGAGCGCCTGCGTGACCTGCCGCACGTTTTGGGCTACGACAGCCTCAACGAGCCGACGGCCGGCTACATCGGCATTCCGAGCCTCGGTCGACCGCTGCCGGTCTACAATAGCGCGCCGCGCCTTACGGGCCTCGAGTCGCTGGCGATTCCCGCCGGCATCCCGACCGAAGTGCCGTTCGTCACGCGGGAACACCTCGAACAGCGTGTCACGCACACCGTCGTGCTGAATTCCGAGGGCGCCTCGGCCTGGAGTCATCCCGACGCAGACGTCTGGCGGCGGCACGGGGTCTGGGACACCGATGCGCACGGGCGACCGCAGCTCTTGCGCGACGACTACTTCGCGGGCGTTCGGTTCGTCCGGGACGGGCTCCGCCCGTTCCTTCAGCGTTACGGCGAGGCGGTCGACCGGTCGCATCCCGGCGCCCGCGTGTTCATCGAGGGTGAGCCGGGCTCGCGCGAGCCCCTGATGGCTCCCGAGGGTGTCCCGGTCGTGAACGCCAGCCACTGGTACGACCTTCTCACCCTGACGACAAAACACTTCGACCCCGCGGCCGCTCTGGTCTGGGGCACCGAAGAGACGGCACGGGGTCGCGAGGCCGTCCAGGTATCGTTCGCGGCGCAGATCGGGGCGATCGCCGAACGATCGCGCCGGGACCTGGGGGGCGTGCCGACCCTGATCGGCGAGTTTGGCCTTCCCTTCGACCTCGACGGTGGCGCGGCCTATCGAACTGGCGACTTCTCCGCCCAGGTCGAGGCGCTCTCCAGCTACTACGACGCACTCGACGCGCACCTGGCCCACGCCACGCTCTGGTGCTACACGGCCGACAACACGAATGCCGACGGCGACCAGTGGAACCAGGAGGACCTCTCCGTCTTTAGCCGGGACCAGCAGCGCGACCGGGCCGATCCGGACAGCGGGGGCCGCGCGGTGGAGGGCTTTTGCCGGCCCTCGGTGCGCGCCTGCGCGGGGCGTCCGCGCGCGCAGTCGTTCGACCGCGCCTCCGGCGTGTTCCACCTGGAGATCGACGCGTCCGGTGCGCCGGTGCCAACGGTCGTCTATGTCCCCCGTCGACACTATCCCGGCGGTGTCGCATGTGAGGTTTCGAGCGGAGATGCGCGCTACGATGCCGCGAGCCAAACGCTTCTCTGGAGCGGCACGGCGGCGGGGCCGCAGCGCCTGGTGATCCGGCGCGTCCGGGGGACCGAACCGTGATCACCGAGACGACCGAGGTGCGGTCGATTCTGACGCGTACGACGGGTTACTTGCGGACCGTCTGCTCGCACTCGCTTCAGCCTTACCGGGGCTGCCCCTTTGGTGCTTCGCTCTGCGGGGTGGGGTGCTACGTGCGGCACAACGTGTATGTCACGCAGGGCCGTGACTGGGGGAGCTTCCTGGAGGTGCGCGCGAACGCGGCCGAGGCGTACCGCAAAGCGTTCGACCGCGAGCGCCGATGGGCGCGCGAGCGGCAGGAGGGCTTCGTGATCTTCCTGTCGAGCGCGACCGAGCCGTTCCCGCCCGGGGAGGCCCGACACGGTGTGACCCGGTCGGTGCTGTCGGCGATGCTGGACCAGCCGCCCGACGGCCTGATCGTCCAAACGCACTCCCACCACGTCGCCGGTGCGTTGGACCTGCTGAGGCCGCTCGCGCAGCGCTGTGACCTCCGTGTGCACGTCTCGATCGAGACCGACCGCGACCGCTTGCCCGGACTGCCGCCGCCGGCCAGCAGCGTGGAAAGGCGCTTCGCCGCGGCCGCGTCGCTGAAGGGGGCGGGGTTGCGTGTGGTCATCACGGTCTCACCGCTGCTCCCGATCGCCGACCCGGAAGCTTTTTTTGCGCGTGTCGCCGGCGCGGCCGACGCGGTGGTCCTCGACCATTTCATCGGCGGTGACGGCTCGGCCCTGGGGGCACGCACGCTCAAGACGGCCTTGCCCACGGCCATGGCGGCCGTGGCGCCCGGGTCGATCGAGCTCGCGTATCGCGACCGCATGGCCGCGGTGGCCGAGCGCTTCTTGCCCGGTCGCGTCGGTGTTGGACCAGACGGCTTCGCCGGCCGCTGGGTCGCGTCGGCTCAGAAGACAAGACGTCTCGATGCGGAACGCGGGGCGCCTGAGGGGATCGCCTTGCCTCGAGAGCCGGCAGATTTTTGAGGGGCTTGCTGTCGCGCAGACGGTCGGGGTAAATTCGGCGAAGCTACCGAAGCGGAGTATTTTTCTTCGAAGGCAGCGCCCGGGACGTGCTTGGGACCTCATGGCTGATCGAGACGCCTCTGCCGAACGCTCCGCGGACACGGCGGCCGGAAAGGCTCCCGCGCCGTTGGCCGCGGATGTGGGTATCGTCGCGGCGCTGGCCATTGAGGTGGGGTTTCTGACGGACCGCCTGGAGCACGTCAGGAAGTACGCCGGGCCGGGTCACACCGTCGTGGAAGGGGAGTGCGGCGGGAAGATTGTAGCGCTGGTGGTTGCCGGGCCGGGCCGGGCCGCCGCACGGGCCGCCACGGACCGGCTGCTCGCCGGCCACCGGCCGCGCTGGGTGCTCTCGATCGGGTTCGGCGGGGCCCTGAATCCTGATTTGCGACGCAACCAGATTGTGCTGCCCGATGAGGTCGTCGACCTCGACGGCGCGCGCTACGCGGTCGAGTCGCGCCCACCCGGCAGCCCATCGATTGTGACGGGACGGCTGCTGACCGTCGACGCGATCGTGCGCACGGCCGCCGAGAAGGCCGAACTGCGCAGGCGGTTCGACGCCGACGTCGTCGACATGGAGACCTCGGCGGTCGCCGCCGTTTGCAACGAGCGCGGGGTCCGTTTCCTGGCCGCGAGGGTCATCAGCGATGACGCAGGGCATGACCTGCCTCGCGAGGTGGTTCCGCTCATGAAAGGCTCGAACAGCTACCGGGCGGGCGCAGCGCTCCGCGCGCTCTGGAACCGGCCCTCGAGTCTCAAGGATTTCTGGGCGCTCCACGAGCATGCCCAGGAAGCGGCCGACCGTATCGCCCAGTTCACGGTCGCGACCATCGCAGGTCTGGCATGACTCGGCGACGCGCGGGCGGCCGGCGCCCCGTGCGGGCGAACAGCTTGTTAACCAAGGCGGACCTGGCTAACCTGGTAACATCGGATTCAATCAACGCCCGATCCCCACGGCGGACGCCCGAGCGCCGCACCAAATGCGAGAGGGCAGTCGAGAACGCTCCATGTCGAAGCCGAGCTCACCGCGTCCAGACGGTGTCCTGGATCATGGTCGCGTTAACGGGGCATTGCGTGTCGCCCCGCCGCAGGCCGAACCCGGGGAGACTCGCATCGCGCCGGACGAGCCTGCGGCGGTCGCGATTCACCGGGCGCTCTCGTCCGGAGTCCAGCGTCTGCGCGCGAGCGAAGCACCGGCACGCCGGCGCGAGCCCGAGGGCATCCACAGGATGCGGACGTCGGCTCGCCGGCTGCGCAGCGTCTTGCGCACGTTTCAGGAGTTGCTCGAACCCACCTGGGCCGAGGCGCTCGAAGATGAGCTGAAATGGCTCGGCCAACGGCTGGGCGAAGTCCGGGACTTGGACGTCCTTCAGGATCGCCTGGCGACTGACGCCGGCGATGCGCGGCCCGCGCTCGAGCCGCTCTTCGAGTCGTTGCGCGTTCGAACCGAAGCCTCGCGGCGTGCCCTCGACGAAGCGCTCGACGGCGCGCGGTTTCAGGAGTTGATGGCCCGTCTCGCCGACGCGGCGGATCGCCCCCGGCTGCGCGACGAGGCATGGCAGCCCTGCCGCTCGGCCTTACCGGGCTTGGTCCGCAAGGCCTGGAAACGGCTGAAGCAGCGCGGCCGGGACCTCCGGGAAGACGATCCCGACGAAGCGTTTCACGAGGTTCGCAAACGCGCCAAGTCGGCCCGTTACGCGGCCGAAGCGGTTGCGAACGCCCTGGGTGCCGACACCGGCCGCGACGCCGAGCGCTTCGCCGACCAGGCGCGGGGAGTCCAGGACATTCTCGGCGCCCACCAAGACGCCATCGTCGCCGGCTCGGAAGTGACACGGATCATGGTGATGTTCCGCGACGATCGGCCGTTCCAGGAAGCCGCCAAGTCGCTCTGTAGTCGGCTCGATGACTCCGCCCAACAGTCCCGCGACCGCTTCTTCAAAGCGTGGCGCAAGTTCGACCGCAAGAAACTGCGCCGGTGGCTGGAAAAGTAGCGCTGAGAGTGGCGGACGGGCGCTCGCTCGCCGCCTATTTGCGCGAGACGAACGGGTTCCCTGCGACGTAGAAGCGCAACGGCTTGGCCGCCCACTCACCCGCGTAATCGACTCCGATTCGAGGCCGCGTGACGATCTCGAACGACTCCTGTGCCTCGGGTCCGGCAACGTAGAAATCAGCGCTGAGGAGGTCGTGCCGGTTCAAGGCACGGTCGATCGCCAGTGCCCGGCAAAGCAGTCCGGGGCCCTTGGTGCTTGTTGCGACGTTCTGAACCGGCTCGAGGGCGCGGATCAACACGGCGGAGGCGTGGCCCTCGGCTTCCGTCACGACGTTCAGGCAATGGTGCATGCCATAAATCAAGTAGACATACGCGTACCCGGGAGGGCCGAACATGACGTCGGTGCGCGGCGTGCGGCCGCGGGCGGAGTGAGCGGCCAGGTCGTGCACGCCCAGGTACGCTTCCGTTTCGACGATCCGACCGACCCGCGGGACTCCGTCCACGACGTGAACGATCTGCTGCCCGAGGAGTTCGCGCGCGACGGTTACCGTTTCACGGTCATAGAACGAGCGCGGCAGGGTGCGCGTTGGGCTCTGGCGTCCTTTCACGCGGTCTCGCTCACTCCGTCATGAATTCGGGGACGAGCCGGAACCCGCGGAGGATGGCCATCGAACGGAGGATGGCATCGAGCCTCGGGCGATCGTCGGCCTGAGCAAGGGTGCCCCGAACTTCCAGCGTGTCGGCCCGCACGCGCACTTGGTCGACGTGGGCGAGGTCGCCAAGCTGCCGCCGGAGTTGGGCCATGAGATAGGGCTCGACGTCCTCGGGACGTCCTTTGGACAGCAGCGGGTTCTTCGTCTCGTCGTTGGGAACGGTAAACTGCAGGCGGTCGATCACCTGGTCGACTCCCGGCGTCTGCTGGACCGCGCGGAAGGCGAGCATGGCTTCGTACACGGTCGGCACCTGTCCCGAGAGGTTGGCGATGCCGTCGTGGACGGACACCTGGATCGGCAAGTTCACGAGCGCTGGGCGCCGCGTGAACGCATCGGTCAGTCGGGGCGTGAGGTTGCCGGCATCCACGGCCACCGCCGGCCGTGCGTCGGCGGCGATCGCTGCGCGAGGCTTCACCGCCGGGATGAACGCCGGCTGTGGGGGCGGGGGAGGCGTGGCGGACACGCCTTTCGGGCCGGCCCCCGAGTTCCTGACTTGAAGCAGGTTGATCACCTCGCTCACGCCCGGAGTCTGGGCGATCTGCTGGCCGACGGCGATCCGTTCGGCGAGGTTGTTGACGGTCCCCCGCAACGTGGCGACTCCGCGCGAGTCGATCGTCATCTCGACGGTTCCGTCGCCGGGCGACGGTCCGAGCGGCACGCTCGTCGCGGGTCCTGCGGCAGCCGGTGCGGGAGCCGCATTCGGGGCCATGGCGCCGCCGGGGGCGGGAAGGTTCATGGCCTCCCGGGCGGCAACGGCCCCCCACCACGGCGGATAGCTGACGAGCGGAGGCTCGAAGCCGAAGAACGGGTCGTCGAGCCGGCCGAACAGAGGTTGAGGGTAGACGTAGGGGAGCGAGCCGAGCGCGTACGGCATCGTCCCCAGCGAGGGGATAGCCCGCGCTGCCGAACCCGCAACCGGGTATGCCGGCCCGGCGGCCGTTTGCGCGGCGGCGCGGTGTGCCTCGGCCGTATCGATCACGAGATCGTCGCGGACCGCCGACGTGTACGCGAGCGCGGTCCGCACCGCCGCGTCGTGGATCTGTTTCGTACCCACTCTTCCCGCGAGCACGAGCTTGCCGTCGCGCCAGTTGGCCGAGATGCGGTACGGGGCGGTGACGGGGCTCGACTGGAGCGCTTGCATGACCGCCGCGTCGGGCCGGCCAGGATCGGCTCCGGGTCGTGATACGGTATTATGAGTCGTCTGGGCCGCGGCGGGGAGCGTTCCCGCCACGCCGAACGCCAAGGCAACCAACCAAGTGCGGCGCCGAGCCATTGATGGACCCTCCGGGACGAGAGGGGGCGTAGACCCGGGGGTGAGAGCTGTTGGGGAGAGACATACCTCCCGGCAATCGCCGGCGTACGTTCCCAACACGCCCTGAGGCGCGCCCGTCTTCTCGCAGTCTACGCCGTGGATACCGTCCCGACAAGCCTGCACGCGTGCAAATCTCCGGCCGGCGATTGCCTCCAGCCGGAATCGCGTCGTTACCGCACTTCGAGCGGAACGATCGAGAGCTTGCCCATCACGCGCACGATCGGCAAAAAGGCCTCGAACGGCGCGACGCCGTCGAGGCTGGTGTCGGACAGCTTGATATGCGTCGCGTCGACGGCCGACTCGTCGAACGATGCGTCAAGCGCGACCCAACGGCCGGTCACGTGCACCTCGTGCCACATATGAAACCCGAACCCGCCAAGGTGGTCGGCATAGACAAGACCGATAGCCACCCGTGACGGCAGCCCGGCAGCGCGGCTCATCGCGGCGGCCAGGACGCTGTGCTCGGTGCAGTCGCCCGAAAGGGTTCGCGCCACCTCGCTCGCCGGGGCGAACGTCGTGGCGAAGTTCTTATCCTTCAGGTTCTGGAACACGAAGCGCTCAATCTTGACGGCTTTCTCCCAGGCCCCTTGGGTGTCGCCGACCGCGCGGCGGGTGAGGGCCTGGACCTGGGAATCCTCACTGGTCACGAGCGCATTCGGCCGCAGGAACTGTGGGCTCACTTCGCCCGACTCGGCCTCGCCGACTTCCGGCCCGGCGGTTTTCACATTCAAGGTCCCCGACGACTTCGACTCACCCTCCGTCGTAAGAGTCTGGCGCCGGTCGTTCGGCAGCAGTTGCGACAGGTCGTCGCCCGGCAGCTCGACGCGATACCGGATCGCGCGCACGGCCGTCGAGTTCGGGATCTTGTTCGCCACTTTGATCACGGAATGGGCGATACGGTCGACCGCCATCCCGCGGTCGGCCGCGAGGGCGCCTTCCTTCGTCGTGCGATAGACCACCATGCCGCCGAGGACGTCCTGGCTGCTCTTGATGACCTGTCCGGCCGAGTCGACCCAGAGCGTGGTGTCGAACTCGCGGCGGGCTTTGCCGTCAAGTTTGGTGGTCTCCTCGATCCGGAGGAGCGCGTGCTTCTCGCCGTCGCCGAGCAAGACCTCTTCCTTCTGTTTGGCGGTGAGCGTGATGTCGCAGATCCGGTTCAAGTCGGGGACGAACATCTTGAGGTCGCGGCTCTCACCGGGCTTAATCGGCTCTCGGGCGAGGGTCATCTCGGCGGCGTACGGCCCGCGCACGTCGGGACTCCACTTGAGGACTTTCTCTTGCCGGGTGCCGCCGCTCTGAAGGATCAAGTTCATCTCACCGTCGACCACATCTCCATAGGCACGGATCTCGCCGTCGCTCGTCAGGGTACGCGTGTCGAGCCGGAGCACCGAACCGTCGAGGGTCTCGATCGTGCCGTACTGAAGCTTGTTGGTGACGAGGTCCTTGTCCCGGCGGAAATTGAGGACGGTGTCGACTCGAACGCGCAGGAGCTTGCGCCCCTTGTCGTTTACCGGTTCGACAAAAATGTGGACGTGCCCGACTTTCGAGCCAGCCATGTAGATGGCGTCCCACGACTCCTGTTCCGCGGCCCGCGCGGCGGAGGCGGGCGAGACGAGCACGACGGCCAGGCCCCAGAGGGCGAACAGCGAGAAGACGCTGCGCGCCGGGCGACGCGATCCGTTCATCGATTGAGTTCCTTCCAGGGGAGAAGCCAGGCCCGGTCCGCGCGTCGGAGCCGGGCCGGTGCCGCTCTTCACTATGGACGAAATCCCCGTTGGTCTCAAGTTCAAGACCGGGAGACCGTACGCGGGCGGCCTGGCGTCAGGCCCCGCCTTTGACCGTGCGGATGGCCCACTCGAGTTTCGAGAAGTCGATCGGCTTGGTCAGGTGGACGCCGAAGCCGGCCTGCTGGCTCTTCTCGACGTCGTCGTCCATGCCGAAGCCGGTCAGGGCGACCCCGGCAAGGTGGGGGTGATCAGCGCGCAGGCGGCGCATGAGGTCGAAGCCGCTGCCGTCGGGCAGACCGATGTCGCTGATGACGATCTCCGTGTCGTCGCGAACGGCGGCGACGGCGGCCTCGCAACCGGCGGCCGTCACCACGTCGTGCCCCACTTCACGGAGCAATCGGGCCATGATCCGGAGGGTCATGGGGTCGTCCTCGACGAGCAAAATCCTGCGTGAGGGGTGCGCTTCGGCCACGGTGGAGTTGGGACCGGCGGCCGGCGTGCCGCGGGGACCGGCAGGGACGGTCGCCAGCTCGAAGGTGAAATTAGCCCCTCGGTCCCGCCCCTCGCTCTGCGCGCGGATCGTCCCGCCGTGCGCTTCGGTAATCGACCGGCAGATCGCCAGGCCGAGACCGAGGCCGCCGAGCTTCTGCGCGCGAGGGTCCGCCCCTTGCTCGAACGCGTTGAAGATGCGCGGCAGCAGCTCCGGCTCGATCCCCGCGCCGTTGTCGATCACGTTGACCGCGATTCGGCCGTCCTGGTTGGCCGTCCGGAGCACGATCCGTCCGCCTTCGGGCGTGAACTTGGTGGCGTTCTTCACCAGGTTCCAGAAGACCTGTTGCAGCCGCGCGGGGTCCCCCCGGACGTAATGCTCGGTCGCGTCCAGCTTGACGGCGAGCTCCAGCCGTCGTCCCAGGGTCTCGCTCCGGCAGATTTCCAGCGTCTGGCGCAGGAGCGTGTGCACGTCGACGATCTCGAACTGGAATGGCATCTTGCCGCGGATGATGCGCATCACGTCGAGCAAGTCGTCGATCAAACGGGCCTCGAGCTCGACGTTGCGGCGGATCATCTCGAACGTCGAGAGCAATGCTGCGGGGGTTTTCTCGTCGACCAGCGCGGCGGTGGCCGAGAGCAGCACGGGGGTCAACGGCGTACGCAGCTCGTGGCTAAGCATCGCCAGGAACTGGTCCTTCGCACGGCTGGCGTTTTCGGCAATCTCTTTGGCCTCGCGCAGGGCGTGCTCCGAGTTCCGGCGCTCGCGAACGTCGCGGAGGAGGAGGTGGTTGACGATACCGAGTAGGGCTGCCAGCAGGAGCAAGGCGAGCCCGAAGGCCAGGGTCGCGCGACGCAGCATCGTCTCCTGGGCCGTACCCTGGCGCGCGAGCGCCGCCTCCTGTTCGTCGGCCATCGTTGCGATCAAACGGCGGAATTCGCTGGCGTCGCGCGAGGCCCCACCGCGCCGGATGCGGCCCAGGGCGGCGTCTGTCCCCTCCTCGTTACGCACCCGTAGCGTCTGTTCCAGCTCATCGAGCCAGCCGGCCGCGAGCGCGCGGAGGTGGTCCAGACGCGCCTGTTGGGTGGGCTCAGCCGCGGTCAGACGCGCAAGCTCATCCAGGTCGCTCCGCAGGCGCGCCCTGCCGTCGCGGTACGGTTCCAGCTCCCGTTCGTCCCCGGTGATCAGGTACCCGCGTTGGCCACTCTCGGCTGCACCGAGCGCGGCGCGCGCGCCGTTGAGCCGCGCGAGCACTCGGTGCGCGCGCACGGCCGCCCGGCCGTATTCCCCGAGGAGCCGAACGCTCCAGGACCAGACGAGCGCGTTCAGCAACAGGAACGTCAGCGTCAAACCGATCCAGAGTGAGAGGTGGCGTTCGAGCCGTCGAACGAACATCGCGAAGGCATTCCACTAGCAGCGTGGGGGCCGTATCGGCGCGGCGGACAGTGCCGTCTGCAAGAGCAACTTCGGGGTGGGCTGGCCGCCAAAAAAAGCCACTATTTGCGCGAACCACAATGGCGGAAGCGGTGGCGATCGGTCGCCCGGTTGAGTCGCCTTTCCGTTGGTCCGATCGCCTGCTACGGAACGCACGCTCCAGGTTGTTTGAGGCTTTCGGAAACATGAGTCTAACCTCTTCGGGGAAGTTAACAACAGGAGGTCACGAAAAAAAGCACATGAGTCGCACGTTTTTAACATCGCTTTTAAGCAGCTCCGCGGCACGCTGCACGTGACATGGGCGCGGAAGCGCTCTTGCAGCGATTTTCGCTCGCGGTTAACCTGGCTGGGCCAATCTTGACGGGGCTGGGACGGATCGCGCCCTTTCTCGAATCACCTCGCTGAAACTTGCCTTCTGGCAACCAAGCCTCCGTCTTTGATGCGACGCTCCGCGTAGCCTTGCGCGGTGGCGCCTAGCCGTCTCCATGGATGGAGAAAATTTCATGAAACGTCACGTCGTCGCCGGGATCGCCTTGCTGGGCATGGCGGGTTGCGCGCAAGAGCGCACCGCGCAGCGGCCGGCGCAAGGATATCCCAGCGCGGTCGGCCTGCCCCCCGAGGTCGCGCCGATTACGCAGACAATCAACCAGGGATTGCCGCCGCCCGACCGGGCGACCGTCCTGGCCAGCACGGGCGTGGGGGCCAACAAGGGCCCCGCCCAGGGACGTCCAATTGCTCCGGCAGTTGCCCCGAATCGCATCGCGGCCGGCCCCAGCCGTTCGGCTGAGCCTCCGGCCGGAGCCGCCCCGAGCTTGCCTGGCCCAACGCTGAGTACCTCGCTTGTCGCGCCTCCCGCCGGCGCGCCAGC
>JARLIH010000104.1 GCA_031291845.1 Isosphaeraceae bacterium
GGCGGACACCGCACCGCTCGCGGCGCTCGGCGTCGAAGTGGTTCCCGGCGACATCACCGATCCCGCGGCCGTGTTGCGGGCGGCCGAAGGGAGCGACGCGGCCATCCACTGCGCCGCGCTCCTCGGTGGGGCCAGTCAGAACCTGGCCGACTTCGAGGCGGTGAACGTCGGCGGCACGAAGAACGTGCTCGACGCGGCAGAGGCAGTCGACCTCGGGCGGGTCGTCGCCGTGAGCACCGGCACGTTCTTCGACACCGACGGGGGACTCGACCGCGAGGACGCCCCCGTCACCCGCGAGCCGAGCTCGGATCCCTACACCATCACGAAGATGGCAGCCTTCCTCGACGCGATGTCCCGGGCCGCCAAGGGGAGGGACGTCGTCAGCGCGCACCCCGGTGCCATCTTCGGCCCGTCTCCCGTCGTGAGCAACGCCCTCGGCATGACAAGCTTCAACCGCGTGCTGCTCTCGGCGGCGCGCCGGCGCATCGAGCGCTACCTCAAGTTCCCCGTGAGCTGGGTGTTCGCCGAGGACATCGCCCGGGGATGCATTCTGGCCCTCGACAAGGGCGTGCCGGGGGAGCGCTACATGCTCGACGGCCGTCCGGAAGACGTCGTGAGCATCGCCAACGCGTGCACCCGGATGTGCCGGCTGGCCGGCATCGACCACGAGGTCTTCGACGTCGACCCCTCCGACGACCCCCAACTGGTGCAGGTGTTCGGGCCCACCCTGATGGCGATCGCCGAGAAGGCGGCGCGCGAGACCCCGGCACGCCGGAGCCTGGAGGAGTCCAAGACGTACAAACGACTCGGCTACGACCCCATCACGCTCGACGACGGGCTGGGTCAGACGCTCGAGTGGTTCCGGGGCATCGGCCGCCTCGACGGCCGCTGAACCCGCAGGTCGCACCGTTCCGTCCCTGGGGCCCAGGTCGAGGTTCGGTACCCCCAAAATAGGGGTACTACGCCCTTGCGCTGACCCCCTGATCGGGTGTCGAATGTCGAGAGGTCACTCCAACCACTGCGGCTGCACTCGCCAAATGCAGCCAGGGCGGGGGTGGCGATTCAGCCCTGAGTACCCGGGCTGAATCGCGAGCCGACACGATCGCTCGGGTCCTCCCCGCGACCGCCCGATGGGTGAGTGTCATCCATGCGAGCAGCCAGGTCGCGCTCGATGGAATCAGGAACGATCTCTCCTTGCCTTGAGGAGGCCACGAGGTACACCGCCCCGCACGCCGGACCCGGCCGAGGGCGGTCCCCTAGGCAGGCACGGAGACGTTGCGGTGCCGGAAATTCCATGCGATGACGACGTCAGCGAATGCACACGACAAACCGAACGCGATCTCGTTTGGCATGCCCTGCGGTGATTCGTTCTGGGCTCGTGCATGAATCCGTCTGACCACCTTGGGAAACGGATTGCGCCCGAAGTAGTGGATCACGGGCTTGTCGGCGTCGAGCAGCGCCGCTCCGGCCATCGCCGCGACGGTCGCTGTGCGAGCCCGCCGATCGACTGCCCCGGCAGCAGCCGCCATCGTCATGAGGCCCAGAAGCCCATCTCGCTTCGCATAATGCAGGAAGAGCTGCCGGCCGTCGGCCGTTCGCATGTTGCAACCCCAGTGGGGGACCTTGTCCAAAGCCAGGTGCGACCCGACGCCGACGATGAAGGCGGCGACCGGGTGCCGATGAAGAAGTCGACCGATCACGACGCCGGAAAGCACGTGATTTGTCACGAACATGGGCGTTCTCCCCTGCATGCGAGAGTCCTGGAAATACCCGATCCAAGCCTCTTCCTCAAGTATCGTGCACGGAAGCCCGATATCACTCGACGGGGGTCAACCATGAGTCCATTGGGAGATAGTGGGAGCACTCGCAAACATCGACCCGGCCTCTGTCACCGCTGCGGTTGGACCGGGCCAGTGTCGAAGATCGGGCGGGCCGAACGCAAACTCATGAAAACCGGAAGAGCATTCGGACGTCTGTGTGACGACTGCGTTGCTCATCTTCTCGACCAGCGATCAGCCGGTGTCGGGTCTCGCGCACCTCGGAAGACGAGCCTCCTTCGCCGAGACGTTGCGTGAACGTCGCACCTCACCGAACGTTCTAGGTCCGACCCTCACGGCGCGACACATGTCGTGATGCCGGGTCGCGGTGGTGTTAGCCGGCCTCTTCGGTCAACGTGGACAAGCGGGCCCAGGAGACTCCTGCCTCTCGCCCAACCCACGGAGTGTCGGTAGCCGTCTTCCGCGCGGCGCCCTTGCGTTCTTCGTGGATGGTCCTGAGGACCCGCAGGCCATCCGAGAAGGCGTTGAGGTTGCTTGCCCCGAAATGACGGACCCTCTCGAAACTCGGAACCTCTGTGACGCGAAGGCCGGCCTTCGCGATCCGGACGTTGATCAACGTCTCCACTTCGAACCCGTCTCCCCAAAGCATCTCCCCGGGGTCACAGCCCTCCGTCTCGGCGGCGTTGAGTGTCATGACGTCGAGGCATTCTCGCCGGAAGGCGTTATAGCCGTAACAGAGGTCCGTGTATCGAGTTCCGTAGAGCAGGTTGACAATCCTGTTGAGCCAGAAGTTGCCGGTCCTCCTGATCAGACTGATGTCGTGGCTTCCCCCACCAGGCAGGAAGCGCGATCCCTTGGCAAAGTCAGCCCCGTCCCTCAGGGCGGCGAGGAAGCGAGGTATCTCCGCCGGATCGTTCGAACCGTCTGCGTCGATCATGACTATGAAGTCACCGGTGGCAGCGGCAAAGCCACAGGCAAGGGCGTTTCCCTTGCCCTCCCTGCTCTGGCCGATCACGGTGATGTCTGGTCTCAGACGCTGCGTGACCTTGACGGTATCGTCGGTCGAGTTCCCGTCGACGAGGATCACTTCGCAATCGTCTGGGAGCTCGGCGAACACGTGGGGCAGGTTCCGCGACTCGTTCTTGGCCGGAATCACGATGCTGACGGTGGGCTCCCGGTGGTGCGCCCCCAGGATCGGCCGGATCTCTGGCATCGCCTCGGCCCCCGGCATCTTGAGACTCGCCTGTGTCACTTTCTGTCCCTCTCGTCCGGATGAAGAGCTGGTTCCTCTCCCTCCCGCCTCACTGTTGGACCGCAAAGCAGCCGACCCTTCTTCGTCTGGATCCCCTCCCGACACCTTGACAACAAATCGGACCCCGAAATAGAGCCGATCGAACTGAAAACAAAAAGAAATACTTGAACAATTCTTTGTCTTTGACGACCGCTCCAGTGGCGTGACCGCGGCGGATGGTGTATGCAACCGCCGGCACACGGCCCGGCTTGCCCCACATCGCGGGCGCCAATGTTGGGGGGAGTTCGGGACAAAGTCCGTGACTCGTCCTGGACGATTGCCACGTGATCGGATCAGACGCTGAAAACCTTGTCTTGACTGCCGACCAGATTATCGGCGATGATTCGACCGTAGTCGATATCGTTTCACTGTTGTAATGATGAAA
>JARLIH010000105.1 GCA_031291845.1 Isosphaeraceae bacterium
CGACACCGCCTACGACGATTACACCGACCCGAACCCAAATGCCCCAAGCCAATTGGCAATGACCGCGATGAGGCCGAGCATGCCCTAAAGTGTAACCCGCGGGCCGGTCTTTGCTCCCCCCTGCCCCGCTGGGGGAAAGCGACCGCGGTCGCGATCGCCGAGATTCAAGCCTCGACGCCGTTCTCCCGTGCCCCCTCGGCAGCGACGTAGCCCTTGAACAGGCGCCGGCCCAGGTTTTGCTGGAACGGCGTCCAGCTCGACTCGCGGCAGGGATCGTCGCGGATTTCACGCGTAGACGCGTGCAGCTTCGCGTCGAGGCTGTCGAGATAGTGCAGCGCGATCGCTTCCAGGGTCATCGGCACCTTCGGGCTACCGAACTCGTTCGTCCCGTGATGGCTCACGATCATATGCTTGAGCCGCAGAAGCAGCTCCGTCGGAAACGGCTCGCCGGTTAGGTCGCTCGTGCGTTCGACCTTGTCGCGGAGCATCTCCACGCCCATCACCAAGTGCCCGACGAGCTGCCCCTCGTCGGTATAACCGAAGGCGCGGTCGTAGCTCAGCTCATCAATCTTGCCGATGTCGTGCAGGAAGATGCCCGAGAGAAGCAGGTCGCGGTCAAGGTCCGGATAGAGGTCGGCGATGCGGTCCGCCACGGTGAGCAGCGTCACGACGTGCTCGAGCAGTCCCGCATGGTAGGCGTGGTGGTTCTTGATGCCCGCCGGCGCGGTGGTGAACTTCCGCACGAACTCGTCGTCGATCAGGAAGCACTCGGCCAGCGCCCGGAGGTGCGGGTTGCTCATGCTGAAGAGCAGCTCGCGCAGCCGCGCGGTGAGCCGGGCAACGTTCTGGGTGCTCTGCGGCAGAAAGTCCTCGGGCTCGACCCGTCCCGGGTCGATCGGCTCGACGTGCGACAGGATGATCTGGAGCGCACCCTGAAAGACCTGCGTCTTGCCGCGAACGTGCAGGTAGTCGCCCGGCTCGAACGTGCGCGCGAGCCCCTCGGTCGCGTTCCAGAGCCTCGCTCCGACGCTGCCCGTTTTGTCCCTCAATTCAAGATGCAGGTATAGGTTACCCTGGCGGTTGGCTCGAAGTTGCTTGTCCGCAACCAGGAAGCATTCGTCGACGGAATCACCGTTGATGAGCTGATTGACATAGCGGCGGGTCATGCGGTAGTTCGGCCAGGGTGCGAGGCAAGAAGAGTTTCGGTCACGATTGGGCATTGCGCCCGTGAGGGGTGATTGTAGGGAGGCCGCGGCGCCGGGGTCAAGGGAGGTGAGCAGTCGGGGGAGCAAACGAAAGGGATTCTGCAAATAGTATTACGATAACATAAGGCGGCGGCACCGGCACCGAACGGCGCATCAAAGGGTAACTCGTTCCCACGCTCTGCGTGGGAACGAGCGTTTCAGGCCGCATACCGATGGCGTCGGTCAGAGCGACAACGGGACGGGGCCGTCGTCAGTTGGCCATGCCAATCGACGCGTTGCTCGCGGGGAACGGGAACACGTTCCCCGTGACCACCGTGCCGCTCGGCTGCACGCCCGCGGGCGGCAGGTTGGTGATCGGCGGACCAACGACGTGCGCCAGGCTGAAGGGGCTGTGGCCGGCGCGGAAGCCGCCGACGCTCTGCAACTGCTTGATCTTGTTCTGCGGGTCGATGACCACCCCGATATAGTACTTCGCCGGGGAGGTCGGCAAGGTGATGATCCCACCGTTGATCGTCACGATGTTGCTCTGCGGATTCAGGTTGGTATCGCCCGTGATCTGGACCTGCGACGCGCTCGTCGACGCAGCCGGAATGTTCGCGACGGTGTACGTGCCGAGGATGGAGCTTCCCGGCCCGAAGCCTGGGGTGACCGACGCGACGAGGTCGACCGTCACCGGCCCTTGCAAGTTGGTGGCTGCCGTACCGAAATTGGCGATCCGGATCGTCGGATTGATCGTGTCGCCGGGCTGCATGACGGGGGGGACGTCGAGGGCCACCGCGCTCAGCTCGGGAAGCGGGGCTTCGATGAAAACGCGGGAGGGCCCGCTGAAGTTGTTCTTGGTGTTGTACTCCTGGATCGCGCCGTTGGAATTGGCCTGGAAGAAGAGATAAACGCGGCCGCCATCGCCCGGGAACCCGGCTGGCCGGTTCGGCAGCGTGATCGTTTGGCTTACCTGTTCCAGGTTGTTCTGAGTCAGCGCCGGCACGTTGAACTCGCTGACCAGGACCGCGTGACTGGTAAATCGCGGGATGGTCGAGGCGTACACGCTCACCTGCGAGGCCGCCGCGTCGGAGTCGCTGGTCGCCCCCGCCTGCTGGTTGAACGGTTCCGGTTGCGAGCCGGCCGCGATGTTCTGCACGTTGACGGTGACCTGGATCGGGCCGCCCCACGAGGCCGCCGGACCGGCGAACCCGGAGATGATCAGGTCAGGCAGCGAGTGCCCCAGTGGGGTGTTCGCCAACAGCGCCCGTGTTTCGAGCGACTCCACGCCGGTGAGATTCGGCCGGCATCGGGCGCGACCGTTCCGGCGCGAGCGCCGGTGAATCCATGGCAACACCACACACCTCCCTGCGGCCGAGGGCCTCAGATCTCCCGGTCTTCCGGGACACCGAACCGGACCCCGTCAACCTTCACGCTTGGAAACCCACGTGACGATGCGGCGCTCTCGTAAGAGACGCCCGCGCGGTTGCCCGGCGCCCCAGGGCGCGGGACCGGCGATTCCTGGTCTTAAGTGTCGTCCTCGGCCGGGCTCAAAGTGGGGGCTTTTCCGCGACTTCGCGCGGCGTTGGTGCTTGAGAGGAACGGCGTTACGGAAACGCCGAACGTACCGGACCGGGCGATCGGACCGGTCGGGCCGGAAAGGGAGCCGGCTCCGGACGTCTTTGCCCGCCGCCAGCCTTCATTTTCGGGACCGCGCTCCGCGACGCTTGCTTCGTGTGGTAGATTATTCGCTTTCGCCCCCCCTGCCCCACGGACAGAAGGAAGGGTGGGGCGCGCCCTTCCTGTGCGAAGCAAGAGGAGCCGCGTCGTGCGCTGGTCGAACGCCCTGATCCCGACGTTGAAGGAAACCCCGGCCGACGCGGTCGCGCCGAGCCACGTCCTGCTCCTGCGGGCGGGGATGGTCCGCCAGCTCGGCGCGGGCACGTACACGTATTTGCCCCTCGGGTTCCGCGTCCTCAACAAGGCCATCCGGATCATCCGCGAAGAAATGGACGCCGCGGGTGCGCAGGAGCTGCTGATGCCTGCGCTCCATCCCGTCGAGCTCTGGCACGAGTCAAAACGATTCGGCGTCATGGGCGACATCCTGATGAAGCTTAACCTCAGCGGCGACTCCCGCGACCCGAAGAGCGTCACGCACGTCCTCGGCCCGACCCACGAGGAAGTCATCACGGACGTAGCGCGCGACCTGATCAAGTCGTACAAGCAGCTCCCGCTCATCCTCTACCAGATCCAGACGAAGTTCCGCAACGAGCCGCGCCCCCGGTTCGGCATTCTGAGAACGCGCGAATTCCTGATGAAGGACGCCTACAGCTTCGACGCCGATCTCGCGCAGCTCAACGACAGCTACGACGCGATGTACGAGGCCTACTGCCGGATCTTCGACCGCTGCGGCTTGCCCTACGTCGCGGTCGAGGCTGAGAGCGGACCGATCGGCGGCGACGCCTCGCATGAGTTCATGGTCCCCTGCGCGATCGGCGAGGACGTGGTCATTCACTGCGCGCAGTGCGGCTACGCCGCCAATCGGGAGAAGGCGGAGATCGGCGCTCCCCCCCCCGCCCCGGTGCCTGGCCCCGGCGCCCCGCCGTACCAGGAAGTGCCGACCCCCGGCCGCAAAACGATCCGGGAGGTGACCGAATTCCTCAAGGTTCCCGAGGCGCAGTCGGCCAAGTTCCTCATCTTCATGGCCGACGGCACGCCGGTTGGTGCGCTCTTGCGCGGCGACCACGAACTGAACGAGGCCAAGCTGCGCAGGGTCAGCGGGGCAGGCACCCTGGTGCCCGCCGAACCGGGCGACATCGAGAAGGTCGCAGGTGCGCCGATCGGGTCGGTCGGACCGATCGGCCTCCGTGAGGAAATTGCCGTTTATATCGACCGATCCGTCGCGGTGCTCGCCGACTTGGTGGTCGGAGCCAATCGCGACGGCTTCCACCTGACCGGAGTCGTGCCGGGTCGCGACCTCTCGCACGGCCAGGTCCACGACCTCCGCAACGCTGAGGCCGGCGATCCTTGCCCGCGTTGTGGTGCGGCGATGGCGGTCAACCAAGGGATCGAAATCGGCCACGTCTTCAAGCTCGGGACCAAGTATTCCGACGCGCTGAACGCGACGTTCCTGGACGACAAGGGCAACGCCGTGCCGCTGATCATGGGCTGTTACGGGATCGGCGTGAACCGGATCGTCGCCGCGGCCGTTGAGGCGGGCCACGACGCGAACGGGATCGTCTGGCCGCTGGCGCTGGCGCCTTATGAGGTCGTGCTCGTGCCGCTCCAGACCCAGAACGCGGCGGTGATTGAGGCGACGGAAGCCCTGGAGCGAAGCTTCACGGCGGCCGGCGTCGACGTCCTGGTCGACGACCGCGAACAGCGCCCGGGTGTGAAGTTCAAGGACGCCGACTTGATCGGCATTCCGCTGCGGGTCGTCATCGGCGAGCGCGGGCTCAAGGACGGCACAATCGAGGTGAAGTGGCGGACCGCCGAAGCGGCGCACCACGTGGCCGTCGCGACTGCCGCCGAGGCGATTTTGGCCGAGCTCGAGGCGGCGCGCAAGGAGCTTGAAGCCCAGCGCGTTGCGCGGCGGGCCGCCCGAGCGGCCGTGAGGGGCCGATGAGTCCGAAACGAGGACAAGGGCCCGCGAAACTGCCGCTCGTGCTGCTCGGCCTGATGAGCTTGGCGACGTTCGGCGGCCCGTTCGTCATCGCGCTGGTGATCGGCGGCGGCCGGCGCTCATCGTGGCCCCCGGACCGGCCGGTGGAGTGGTGGACGTTCGGCCTGATCTGCGGTGCGGTGGCGGTGCTGATGAGCGGTTGCCTGGTGTTCGCGCGGGGGACGCGACGCAACTCCGGGCGACCGAACGCCGCTCGCGGTGGTGAGGTCACGATTACCCCCTCCGGCTCCCCCTTCGTAAGGGCGGGGGTTCATCATCACCCCCCCCCTTCCGAAGGGGGGGCCGGGGGGGGGGGTTCTTCCCAGCGCGACGAGCCGTCAACGGCCCCGGCACAAGAAACCAGTCCTCTCTCGCGGTCGTCTGCCGGCGCGGAGCCAGCGTCGTGACCCTGGCCTTGATCGCGCTCAGCCTGGTGACGCTGTCCTTCGCCATGAGCGCCGGTCTCTGCGCGCTGGTTCGGCTCTGGGCGCCGCGGCTCGGCTTGCTCGATCGGCCCGGGGGACACAAAGGGCATGCGACGCCGACGCCGCTGGGGGGCGGCGTGGCCATCTGGCTGACGGTCGTGGGGGTCATCGGGTTCGGGCTGCTGGCGATGACCCTGGCAGGGACGAACCTGCCCGCGCCGATCGCGCGCAATGCCGGCGGGATCCGGGAACGCTCGTGGGAGCTCGGCCTGATCCTGGCGCTGGCAACGGGCATCATGACGATGGGCCTGCTCGATGACCGTCGTGCGCTAAGCTGGCAGCTTCGCCTCAGCATCCAGTTCGGGGTCGCGATCGTCCTGGCCGCGTCGGGGATACGAGTCACCCTGTTTCCGCCGCTGAACCACCCCCTGATCGGCGGCGCACTGACCGTCGTCTGGGTCGTCGGACTGACGAACGCCTTCAACCTGCTCGACAACATGGACGGGCTCGCCGCTGGCGTCGGGTTGATCGCGGCAGCGCTGTTCGCGGGAGCGCAGGTCGCCGTGGGAAGCTTGTTCGCACCGGCGGTGCTCCTCGTGCTCGTGGGGGCCCTGGCGGGATTCCTCGTGCACAACCGCAACCCTGCGCGGCTCTTCATGGGGGACGCGGGGAGCAACTTCCTAGGGTTCCTGCTCGGGGCCTTGACGGTCGCCGGTACGTACTATCGATACGGCGAACACTATTCCAAGGCCAGCGTCCTGGCGCCCCTGTTGGTCATGGCGGTGCCGCTCTACGACACCCTGTCCGTGATCGTCATCCGCCGGCGCGAGGGTCGGAGCGTGTTCCAGGGCGACCGCCGCCATTTTTCGCACCGGCTGGTTGAGCGCGGCTTGACGCCGCGGCAGGCCGTGCGGACCATTGACTTAGTCACACTAGCCAGCGGACTGGGGGCGTTGCTTCTGCACCGGCTCGAAGAGCTGGCGTGGGTGGTCGTCGCCCAGACCGCCTGCCTTCTCGGGGTGGTGGCCATCCTGGAAGTTTCGGCAAACCGACCGGAGCGAGGTCATGGCACGACGGCGTCCCCGAACGACAGCCCCCTCGGCATCGATCCCCAGGCCGACGCCCGTCGCTGAACTGGAAGCGGACGACGAAGCGTACTTTGCCTGGCTCGGCGAGCGGCTCCGGCGGGTTGCCCTCGGGCTGACGGTGGCGCTAGTGACCATGAGGGTCTACTGGCCGAGTGAGCCCGACACGCGCGAAGGCGCGGGTGGCGGGCTTTACTGGGTGCTCGGATTACTCATCGCAACAATCGTTGCCCTTGCGGCGGGATTCGTTTCCGGCCGGCCTCGACCCCGCTGGTCCTGGACCGATGCGGCGGTCATCGCGCTCATTTCCCTGGTCGGCCTGAGTGCGCGACACGCCGCCGACGTTCGGCCCGCGTATAACCTGGCGTGGGAATGGGTCGGCCTGGGCCTGGCATACCTGCTGGTGCGCAACCTCCCGCGGACCCGCGGCGAGTCGTCGGCCCTCGCCGGGGCTCTTGTGGCCTCGGCGTTTGCTGTGGCGGCCTATGGTCTCTACCAGGTCGGCGTCGAGCTCTCGGAGATCCGCGCGCTCTACAAGGCGAACCCCCAGCGCGTGCTCCAGCAACTTGGTATCGCGCCTGGCTCCGCATCACAAATCGCGTTTCAACACCGCCTGCTGCACTCGAACGAGCCCTGGTCCACCTTCGCGCTGGCCAATTCGCTGGCTGGTTACATTGTCGGCCCGCTGATCGTTGTGCTCGCCGTGATCTGGGAGAACGTCACCCAGCGCGACGACGGAACGTGTCGCCGCCCGCTCGCGTGGGCCTTGGACCTGGTGGCGCCGATTGCGCTCCTTTTGCTCGGTTGCCTGGTGCTGACCAAGAGCCGAAGCGCCTACGTCGGCTTCGCGGCGGCGCTCGTCGTCCTGGCGTGGAACTCGCGGCACCGAGTCCGCACGCGGACGCTGGGGCTGGCGGCAGGGTTGGCGATCGTTGTGCTGGGCGTGGTGGTCATGGCGGCCTGGGCGACGGGGCGGTTCGATCACGGGGTCCTGACGGAGTCCCTCAAGTCGCTTCGTTACCGCGGGGAATACTGGGTGGGGGCTTGGCGCCTGATCGTGAGCCAGCCTGGAGTCCTCTGGCGCGGGCTCGGCCCCGGCAACTTTGGCTGGGCCTACGTCCGCTTCAAGCTGCCCGAGTCCAGCGAAGAGATTGCCGATCCACATAATATGCTGCTCGAAGTATGGGCGACGGCAGGCGTCTTCGCCCTGCTGGCGCTCGTTGCGGCGCTGGGCCTGGGACTCTGGAACCTGTTCGCGCCGCCGCGTGCGCTGAATGTCGAACCCGACGAGACGCGTGTCCAGCCCCGCCTCCCAACGCGGCCGTCGGCGGAGCCTCCGGTGCGCCCACTCTGGATCGTCGCGTGCGCGGGCGGAGGACTGGCGTTCCTGATCTTCTGGAGCGTGGTGGTACGGTTCGAGGTGGATCTGCTCGCGCGTTGGGCTGTGATCGGTGTCGCCTGGCTCTTGGCCGTCGTCTGCGGCCGGCCACTCTGGAGTCGGCGAGCTATCCCGGTGGCGGGCCTCGGTGCCGGCGCCCTGGCAATCGCGGTCAACCTCCTCGCGGCGGGGGGAATCGGCATCACGGCGGTTGCTTTGATGCTCTGGACGCTCGTTGCGCTTGGCCTGAACCTGCGCGAGGACCGCACGTGCGGCCGGCCGCGCGAGGTTGAGGGCCGCGTTACCATCTTCGCACTCGCGGCCGCGTGGGCCGCACTCGCCGGCCTCTTTTACGGGACGGTCGTTCCCTACTGGAAAGCCGACGGCTATCTCGCGGATGCCGAGAGCGCGTTGCGCGCCAAACCCCCGAATTACGCGGCGGCACGGCAGGCGCTGATGACCGCGTGCGAGGCCGACGAATACTCTCCGCGTCCCTATCTTCAACTCGCCGCGATGGAGCTCGACGCGTGGAAGGCGCGCGGCGGACTCCCCAACGACACGATGTACCTGGCCGTCTCGATCGCGATGCACAAAGCCGTCTCGCCGCCGCGTAACCCGAACTCCTGGTCGCTGCAGCGCGACTGCGCCGCGGCCGATCGCGAGTTGCTCGCACTCCTGAAGGGAGCGCTCCGCCCTGTGCAAGAAATTCGTATACGCGGGGACGCCGTCCAGGCGGCCCGCAAAGCGACCCTGCTGTACCCGACGAATGCGAACCTCCGTGCGCTCCTCGCCGAAACGAGTGCTGAGATCGGCAAGCTCGACGATGCCGTGACGGAGGGTGAAGAAGCCCTGCGCCTCGACCGGCTGACGCCTCACGAAGACAAGAAGCTCCCCGGCGCCGTCCGGGAGCGCCTGGAGCGTCAACTTCCGGTCTGGCGCAAAGGCGTGCCGAACAACGGGTAGGCCCTTCCGCAAGCTGCCAACCCACGCTCGAGGGCCGGGCCTGCACAAGCGTAGACCCGGCCCAAAGAGAGTTCGTCCGTTAAGCGACCCCGGACGTTTTTACCGCCGGCGTGTTGCGACCGCATGGACTCGGTTCGCGAACTGGTTGGCCGCGAGCCTCTCGGCCCGTGAAATGTAGACTTGGGGCGCGGAGGACGTCAGGCCTTGCCCGACGTTGATCTGGGCAATGTAGTTCGGGTTCGGCGCGTTCGTCGTTTGCGGGAAGGCGACGAAGGTCTTCTCGACCAGTGTATTCCCGGCCCTGTCGGTGATGTAGTTGGCCATGATCGTCACCACGTACGCGCCGGTTTTGACGCGGCGGCCGAGTGCGTACGAGATGTTCACGGTCACCTCGCCGCTCCCCGCGGGGCCGGGTGTGATCGTCAGCCCGGTTGGCTTGAACGTCGTGAGCCCTCGGCCGGCGACGAGTTGAAGCTGGTAGTTGCCTGCATAGGTCACGCCGGCCAGGTTCAGTCCGCTGCCGGTATCCTGGAGCGTCACGTGCAGCGTTTGCGCTCCCGCGTCGAGTGTGACCCCTGCGACGGACGGACCGGTCGTATCGACCACGATCGGCGACGAGAGCAGGACCGTCTGGACGACCGTGTTGGAGTTCGCCGCGAGCACC
>JARLIH010000106.1 GCA_031291845.1 Isosphaeraceae bacterium
CCGCGACCAGGATGTCGACCTTTCCCGCGGTGTCGTTCCAGATCTCCACGGCGGTCGTCTTGCGGTGGATCTCGGGATTGGCGGGGTTCTCGAACTGCTGGGGCATGAAGGCGTTGGGATTGCCCTTGACCAGTTCCTCCGCCTTCCGCACGGCCCCCGGCATCCCCTCGGTGGCCGGGGTGAGCACGATCTCGGCCCCGAACGCCTTGATCAAGCGCCGGCGCTCGAGGCTCATGCTCTCGGGCATCGTGACCATCAGCTTGTACCCGCGCGCGGCGCAGGTGAACGCCAGACCGATGCCCGTGTTGCCGCTGGTCGGCTCGACGATCAAGGTGTCCTTGTTGATCTTTCCCGCAGCCTCGGCCGCGTCGATCATCGCCACGCCGATGCGGTCCTTGACCGACCAGAGCGGGTTGAAGTTCTCGAGCTTGGCCACGACTTCGGCCTGACACCCTTGCGTGACCCGGCGCAAGCGGATCAGCGGCGTGTTGCCGATCGTCTGCGTAATGTCGTCATAGATCCGCCCCCGCCCCGGTTCGGTCGCCGCCATCCTGCTACCTCCTGTTTATGGACGCTGAGCGCGGTTGTCGAGATGGGCACCGCGCCACGCTCACCAACACGCGTCCGCCGCCGGTCGACGAGCTGGGGAGACCCTCAACGGCCAAAGTTTGGACGTCATGATAAGTCACGTTTTCTCGATCGGCAAGGTGGGCTTAGTGACGGCGTCGGTGGATTGCCCAGACGGCCCAAACGGATCGTTCCGTGGTTCCAGGGGCTCCGGACCTAAGAAACAGCACGCTCGAACGAGATCAATGCAGGGAACCTCTCGTCGGCGACCTCGTCAAATGACAAGGGGAGTTTTCCGCATATCTTTCGATCCGATCAGCTCCGAGGAGGCAACGCATGCGAGCATTCGCGATCATTCGTTCGCGATGGGCAGCCTTTTTGGCGGGGACTTTGTCCGTTTTCGTCCTTGGGTGCGGGACGCACGTGACGCATCGGGAGGCAGCGCCGCCCGCGGCGGCTGCGCCCGGAGAAGTCGTCAGCGCTGATAAGTACGACGGGTCCGTCCGCTCATCCTTGAAACAGGCTCGTCCGCGGACCGCGGCAACGCCCGCCTCCGCGAGCCCCGCTCCCAACGCACGCGCGCTCGGAGGCTTCGGCGGACTGATGTGGTGGGGATCGGGAGCCGCCCTGGAACCCAGTGAGGCTCGGCTCGAACAGGACGGTGGCACCGAATCCTACAAGCCGATTACCGAAAACCGCTTCACCCGCGTCTCCGCGGAGCCACTCTCCACGTTCTCGATCGACGTCGACACCGCCAGCTACGCCAACGTCCGCCGCTTCCTGACGCAGAACCAGCTACCCCCCGCGGATGCCGTCCGGATCGAGGAGTTGCTCAACTACTTTCCTTACGATGACCCACCGCCGACCGGCGACGACCCGTTCTCGGTCCGCGTTGAGCTCGCGGGTTGCCCCTGGAACGGCGAGCACCGGCTGGCGCGCATCGGTCTGAAGGGGCGCCCGATCGACCGGGGGCAGCGGCCGTCGAGCAACCTGGTCTTCCTCATCGACGTCTCCGGCTCGATGTCCGACGCGAACAAGCTGCCGCTGCTTAAGACCTCGCTCCAGCAGATGGTGCGGCAGCTCGGCGAGAACGACCGGGTCGCCATCGTCGTCTACGCAGGGGCCTCGGGCCTGGTCCTGCCGTCGACGACCTGCCTCCACCAGAGGAAGGTCCTCGAGGCCCTGGAGCAGTTGCACTCCGGCGGCTCGACCAACGGCAGCGCGGGGATTCAGCTTGCCTATGACACCGCCACGGCGAACTACATCAAAGGGGGCACGAACCGTGTCATCCTCGCCACGGACGGTGATTTCAATGTAGGCCTGACCACGCAGGACCAGCTCATCAAGCTGATCGAGGCCAAGGCCAAGAGCGGCGTATTCCTCAGCGTCCTCGGCTTCGGCATGGGGAACCTCAAGGACGACAACCTCGAGCGCCTGGCCGACAAGGGAAACGGTCACTTCGCCTACATCGACGACCTCCAGGAAGCACGCAAGGTGCTGGTCGAGGAACTCGGCTCGACCCTCGTGACGATCGCCAAGGACGTGAAGATTCAAGTGGAGTTCAACCCGTCGAAGGTCGCTGCGTACCGGCTGATCGGCTACGAGAACCGCCTCCTCAACAAGGAAGACTTCAACGACGACACGAAGGACGCCGGCGAGATCGGCGCAGGGCACCACGTCACGGCGCTCTATGAGATCGTTCCGGCCGGGAAAGACGCGGACCTTCCCGCCGTTGACCCGCTCAAGTACCAGAAGGCCGAGTCGACCGTCGTGCCAAGCAAGGAAGCGCTCACGGTCAAGCTGCGCTACAAGCAGCCCGAGGGGGACAAGAGCCGCCTCATCGAGCGCGGCGTCGTGGACGAGGGGACTGACTTCGGCCACGCGTCCGACGACTTCAAGTTCGCCTCGGCGGTCGCCGCGTTCGGCATGCTGCTCCGGGACTCGCCCGAGAAAGGGAGCCTCACGTATTCCGGCGTCAGCGAGCTGGCCCAGTCGAGCCTCGGCGCCGATCCATCGGGCTATCGGCGCGAGTTCGTCGAGCTTGTCGGGAGGGCCCAAGCGCTATCGCGCTGATTGATGGTCGGTTTGTTCCGAGGATTGGAGGGTGCATGAAATGCAGCGGTGCATTTCACGCACCCTGCCAACGACGGCATCCTAGCGCATCGCCACCGGCCGCAGGGCGAAACCGGCGACGGCCCCTTTGATCTTGTTGACCGAGGCGACGTAGCAGAACTCGTAGGCCTTGGCCCGGCTCAAACCTTCGAGGTAGTGGAACTCTCCAATGTGCACTCCCTGGTCGACGAGCAGGTAACGATGGCAAGGGATTAGCGTGCCCCGACTGCTGGGCGCGGGGTTGACCTCGTAACCGCTCGTGTCGGAGCCGACCATCATGGCCCCCTGCTCCTCGACGAGCCACTTGGTCGCCTTCAGGTCGGGGCCGGCCGAGTCGTGTGCGCCGATCTTCTCGTGGTCGGCGCCGTCTTCGCCCCAGTAGCGGCCGGTGCCGGTGCGGACGAGCACGACGTCTCCGGGCTTCAAGCTCACGCCTTCCCAGGCGAGGGAGTTCTTGAGGTCGTCGGTCGTGATGACCGTGTGGCCCGGCAGCGCGTCGACCTTCTTGTAGGCGGCCACGTCGATCAGGACGCCACGCGCGACGATCGGGGGAATCGTCGTGACGTCACACTTGCGAGGGCCCCAGTCGCCCCCCCAGCGATCCTCGGTGAAGCCATTGTACCAGTGGTTGTCGGCTCCCGCCGTAATGTGGGCCAGGCCGTCGATCTGGGTGGCGACGTTATCGTTCATGAACAGGGCCGCGGAGTGCCAGAAGACGCGATCGGTGTTCTGCTCGTCGGGCGGCGCATCGGCGTCCCTCATGCGCTGAATGCCGTCGGGGCTGCGAAACGTGATGATCTCGCCGGGGCTGTGCCCGGGCCATTTGAAGCTGCGGCGGCTGTAGGTCATGCCGAGGTCAAACGTCTCGCCTCGCTTCGCCAGCGCGAGGGCCGCGGCCCGGGACGCGTCGGTCATCGCGTTGAGCGCGCCGATCTCGTCGTCCTTGCCCCAGACCCATCCCCATCCCTTCCCCTTGGTCCAGCCGCGGCCCGCCCGGGATTGGTCTTGCCCGCGGGCCGTATCGCGGTCGGCCGCGATGAGGAAAAACCCCAGAACCATCGATACGACCGCACCCCAGACGGGGAGGAGCTTCCACATCAGGCCCGCTCGCATGGCGACGCACCTCGACGCTCAGACAACGGTGATTTACGATTTTGGGCAACCCCGAGCGGGCGGCATTGTAAGCAGCGCAGGGCGCGGTCGCAATCCGTCGGCGCACGGCCCCGGGGGCGATTCGAAGGTGGATGATAGTATCCGTCAGCGCATGCAGGCCGACGTCCGGCCGGGCCGTTTGACTCGACCCCTGCTTGCCCCCTCGCTCGGCAACGCCTTAGAATGAGGGCGTCTCACGAGTTTTCGAATTCACGCCAGGACCGCCCGCCATGTCGCAAGAGTCGTCGAGCCCCGCTTCCGCCCCGACGCAGCCCATGCAGCACGGCCACCGGCCCGCGGCATCGGCCCAGGTTCCCGCGACACTCGTCCTCGAGCAAGGCTGGCACTGCCTGCACCTGTTCTACCAGATCAATCGCGCTGCGCTCGGCCAGATCAACGGCCCGTCGCTCGACGAGGGGCGCACGCTGTTCAAACGCGCCCTCGATCGCGCCACGCCGGGCGCCCCCGAACAGGTCCAATGCTTCGCCATCCCCGGCCACAAGGCCGACTTCGGGGTGATGATCGCGGGTACCGATCTCAGGGCGATCCACGGGGTTCAGACCGCGATTCAGTCCTCGCCGCTCGGGCCCGCCCTCACCCCCACGTACTCGTTCTACTCGATCACGGAGGTCTCGGAGTACGTCCCCGACGCGGAAGAATACGGGCGCATCCTGCGCGAGCGCGAAGGCGTCGACCCCGAAAGCGCGGCATACAAGACGAAGGTCGCACAGTACACCCAGCGGCTCGGGCCGATGAACCAGCAGCGCCTTTATCCCGAGTTCCCCGATTGGCCGTGCCTCTGCTTCTATCCGATGAGCAAGATGCGGCAGGCCGAACAGAACTGGTACCTGCTGCCTTCCGAAGAGCGCGCGGAGCTGATGAGCCAGCACGGTCGTAGCGGCATGAAATTCGCCGGCAGAGTGACGCAGCTCATCACGGCCTCGACGGGCCTCGATAATTGGGAGTGGGGGGTCACTCTCTGGGCGCGGAACCCGGCCTATCTCAAGGATATCGTCTACACCATGCGGTTCGACGAAAGCTCGGCCAAGTACGCCTTGTTCGGCGACTTCTACTTCGGCTACATTTTGAGCCCCGCCGAGCTGCTGGAGACGGTCAAGGTCTGACGAGCGGAAAGGCCTCTGTCATTGGGGAGGGCGAGGCTCCTGCCGAGCCGAGCCTTGCCAGGGAGGCCCCGTCGGGGCTCGGCTCGGCAGGAGCCTCGCCCTCACGTGAATCAGAACGTCTATAGTTTGATCATGTGTTTGATTGGCTTTTTGTCCAATCAGCTTGTGGTCGACCGTGATTGACTACCTGGGGAGAGCCTGCAATGTGGACCTGTCCGAAATGTGGGAAGAAGATCGACCCGTCGCTCGACGTATGCTGGAGCTGCGGCACCTCGAACGACGGTATCGAGGACCCCACGTTCGTGCTGGCCGACACCGCGCCTCCACAGGAATCACCGCTCGACCTGGACATGCCGGTCGGCGACGAGCCGATTCCCGAGCCCGCATCACCGCTGGGGGGTGATCTGGTCGAATGCTACTGGGCGCTCGACCTGATGCAGGCAACGTTCTTGGCGGACCAGTTGACCGAGGCGGGAATTCCGGCCGTTTCCGATACGCATGACATGCACGACGCGCTCGGCAGCATGAGCTCCGGCCCGCGCGTCTGGGTCCGTGCTGAAGACCTGGCAAGGGCCCGCGCGTGGCTGGCGGAGTACGAAGAAAAATTCAAGGCCGAGCACGGGCACGGCCTCTCGGGCCGATGAAACGAGGGGATCGGGGATGGCGGACCTCGTTCTGGCCAGCACTTCGCCGTCGCGCCGGGCGCTCTTGAAGCGGCTCGGCATTCCGTTTCGGTGCCTCGTTCCGGTCGTCCACGAGGACGATTGGAAGATCGGCAACTGGAGCCCTCGCGAACTGGCGGAGCATCTCGCTGTGGCGAAGGCCGAGTCGTTGCGCGACACGGAGCCGGGTGCCACGCTTATCGGCGGCGACCAGCTCGTCGTCCTCGACGGTCGCATTTATGGTAAGCCCGGGAGCCGCGAGCGCGCCCTCGAGCAGCTCGAAGCGCTCTCGGGCAAGTCGCACGAGCTGATCACGGCCCTGGCGGTCTGGCACGCGGGACAGACTTATGTCCATACCGACCGCACGATCATGCAAATGCGTCCGCTCCTGACCGACGAGCTGGAGCGCTACGTCGCCGCCGACCGTCCGTACGACTGCGCGGGGAGCTACAAGATCGAAGAGCGCGGGATCGCGCTTTTCGACCGGATCGACACCCAGGATCACACCGCGATCACGGGCCTGCCGCTGATCGCGCTGACGTCGCTCCTGCGGCGGCTGGGGTACAAGGTTCCGTGAGGGCTAACCGGTCGCGGCAGCGCCCGTCCGCCCTTGCTTCGCCGGAATCGCTCGGCGATGCTGGCTTCAGCCACGGCGCTTTCCGCCGTTGAGTCGACACCGTGACGCAGGGGCACCATGTCTGGATCTCAGCCCAAGCCAGCGATCCTTCAGGCCGTGCTCGACTTCAACGCCGGCCGGAAGGCGAAGCTCGTGCGCTTGAAGCTCGAGCGGATGAGCCAGGACGTCTTTTCGTTTTTCCGGGGCGCCGACCACCTGCTTGCGGACGACTGGGCGGGCCTCAAGCCCCCCGACGTCGGGCCCGCGATCCTCCAGTGCGGCGACCTGCACCTGGAGAACTTCGGGGCGTACCAGACGGACGAAGGCGACTTTTTGTACGACATCAACGATTTTGACGAAGCGCTCGTCGCGCCTTGCAGCCTCGACCTGGTGCGCTGTACGGCGAGCATCCTGGTTGCGGGCGAGTCCTGGGGGCTGTCGCCGGTCGACGCCCTGGGAATGGCCCTGCTCTTCATCGACCGTTATCGGGCCGCCGTAACGTCGCCGCCGCACCTGCATGCGGGCGCCGAGGCCGCCCCTCACACGGGGCGCGGGCCGATCTGGGAGTTGCTGGGCGAGGCCGCGCAGACCACGCAGGTCGCGCTCCTGAATCACAATACCGAGATGGGGAAACGGGGCCAGCGGCAGATCAAACGGAGCGAAGCCAAGCACCCGCCCGTCAGCGCGAAGCGGGTCGAGGCCCTCGCTGCCGCCCTGAAGACCTACGGCGAGTCAAAGCCGAATCCCGACGCGTACCGTTTGCTCGACGCCACGGCCCGCATTGCCGGGACAGGCAGCCTCGGCGTACGACGGTACCTGGTCTTGATCGCCGGCGGGGGAACGGCCGAGACCAGTCGCTTGCTCGACATCAAGGAGGAGTTCCCCCCTTCCCTGCTCGCCTGCACCGACGCCCCGCAGCCGGAAGCTCACGGGAACGACTCGCTCCGCGCCGTGGAGGCCCAGCGCGTCCTTCAAGCCAAGCCGGCGGCGGGTCTCGACGTCCTGATGGTCGACGGCCGCGCCTACCGGATGCGAGAAATGATTCCCGACGACAACCGGACCAGCCTCGGCAGGTTCCAAAAGAAGCCGATCAAGCTCCGGCAGGCCATCGACGTGGCGGGACAACTGACGGGCTGGTCACACCTGCGGGGCGTGCAGCACCGCCACGCGACCGACCGGACCGGCACGCTGGGCGAGTGGGCGCACAGCTCGAGTCTCGACGCCGTGCTCGTGGCCGCCGCGCGGTACGCCGCGCGGACGCTCACGGATTTCCATCAGTTTTGCGCTGCGCTCGCGGATCCGAAGGCCCTGCCGAAGGAGCTTCGGTTCGAAACGGCGTCGAAAAGCGCGACATGATGTCGCACGGCGGGCCGAACGGGACCCCGACGGCTCAAACGTCGTCGTTTCGTCCGCGGGAGGGAACGTCGAGGATCTTTTCGATGGAGCGGACGAGCTTTTCCATCGCGAAGGGCTTACGGATGTAGTCGCGCACGCCCAGCATCTCGGCGTAAGCGCGGTGGCGACTCCCCTCGTTGCCGGTGATCATGATGGTGGGGATCAAGCCGCCGGGCCGCCCCTTGAGCTTCTCGAGGACGAGGAACCCGCTCTTCTTGGGCATCATCATGTCGAGGACGAGGAGGTCGGGGTTCTCCCGCTCTGCGACCGTCAGCCCGGCGTTGCCGTCGCGCGCCACGAGGATGCGGTAGCCCTTGTTTTCGAGGACGGCGCGCATCGACTCGATGATTTCGGTGTCGTCATCAACCAACAAGATCGTCTTCAAGGCGGGCGGCATCGGGTGAGACTCCGGCGGCAGCAGCGCTGGCGGACCGTGATGAAAAAACCATCATAAAGCGCAGCGCGCGGTGAGACAAGGCGGCAAGCCCGCGCCTCTGGGAAGCCCGAGGATCTCTCCGTCATTGCTTGAAACGATGCAGCCCTCGATTCACCCCTCTTTCACGGGGGGAAAAGATGAGTCATAATGCCGTGAAGGTCGGGCGGTAGGCGGCTGCGCGTCGCCTGTCCGGAGGGCCTGACACATCGATCCGACCTCAGCCCCTCCTCGAAAGGATCGCAGTCCCATGAGATCGTGGAAAAGGTGGACGGCTTGTTTCGGCCTGGCCGGGGCGTGCGTGACCTGGTCCGGCTGC
>JARLIH010000107.1 GCA_031291845.1 Isosphaeraceae bacterium
AAGGTGATCGCCAACATCGAGCGGGTCGCCAACCTCTTCATCACCAAGACCGTGTACGCCGCCCTCCTGGCCGCGGCCATCGTCGTCGGGGCAGAGCCCTATCCCTTCTTCCCGCGCCACCTGACCATCGTGGACACGCTGACCATCGGCGTCCCCGGGTTCTTCCTCGCCTTCGAGTCAGGGGCACCGCGCGCCGTCCCAGGCTTCACCCGACGTGTGCTGCGCTTCACCATCCCGGCTGGAACCGTTACCGCGACCGCGACCTTCGCCAGCTACCTCGTAGCACGGGCTTGGCCCCACACCACCCTGGCCCAGGCCAGGACGGCGGCGTTGCTGGCGGTGTTCGCCATGGCCATGTGGGTCTTGATCCTGATCACGCGTCCGTTCAACCCCGCACGGCTGATCCTGGTGGTCTCCATGGCGGCAGGCTTCGCCCTATTGTTCTGCGTTTCGCTATCCCGCCGGGTGCTTGCCCTCCACCTTCCGCCGACCGCTATGGTCGTCGCGACCGGCGGCATCGTCGTGGCGGCGATCGGAGCTCTTACGCTCTGGCGCCGCATCGGTGTCGACACTCGGGGGCGCGACCCACACATCCCTTACCCCGACGGCAAGGAGTACACGTGACTGAAGCGAATCCCGACGTGAGCGGCGTCGCGCCGATCCGACGAATCGTGGTCGGTGTCGACGGCTCAGATCCCTCGATCCGCGCCCTGCAGTGGGCGGCCCGTCAGGCCGAGTGGTCCGGTGCCACCCTCGATGTACTGACGGCCTGGACCTTTCCCGAACACCCCGCACCCCTCGGGCTCGAGATTCATGTCCCCTGGCCCGACGAGCTGATCGCCCAAGCCCGCGTCAAGCTCGACGAGGTGATTGGAGATGCCCTCCCGAACATCGACCCTCAGCGCGTCATCGCCCGGGTGATCAGAGGGAGTGCAGTCCCGGTGTTGCTCGAAGCCGCCCGCGATGCCGAGCTTCTCGTCGTGGGCAGTTCTGGAAGAGGGGCGGTGGTGGAGCTCCTCCTGGGGTCGGTGAGCGAGCATTGCGTACGGCACGCCGGCTGCCCGGTCGTCGTAGTTCGTTAGCCGTCCTCACGCCTTTCGCCGTCTGGACCGGAACGGCTGTCGTGCTCGTCGGCGGCGGCGACTACGTCGACCAGGGTCCACGATCCGACGGAATACGCTGGACACCAGCTGGTTGATGCAACAGCGAGAAGCGGCCCAAGGGTCCGCGCCGGTTGATCGGCCGTGGGTCGTCATCGTTACCCGTGGCGCTGTTTGGGGCTATGCAGCGCTGAGCGGTGTAGGTGGCTGCACCATTCGCGCCAATGGTCCTGCGGCAGCCGTTCGATATCGTCGGATCTGCCGCTCCCAATAGTTTGTATTCCTCAAGTTTCGTGCCCACAGCGTGCCCACACGAACGCGTAACGGGGGCGACGAACGGGTTACAGCGACGACCAATGGAATGTGGACTTTGTATCCTTGAACAAGATACTCGAGCGATCTTGCTGCTCCGGCAAGTCATCAGGAAATCGTGCTGATCCGATCTGAAAGCGTCAGGTCACCGGATCGACGCCGGTCGCGACCACCGAGTTGGCTCGGCCAGGGCTGACTTGCCCTGCGGCCTGTCTGCACTGGTCAGGAACCTCGCGTGCGGCAAAGCGTGCGGCCGCGGGCCACGGCCCGCCTTCGACATGAGCCATGTGAACATCGGAAGGTCCGCCGGAGACGCCTTGCGTCACGGCGGCCGGCTGAACGTCTCGAAGTTCAATCCGGGGTCGTTACGAAGAGAACGGGTGCACGCTGCCGTCACCGCCCACGATCCAGTAACCCTGGCCCACCGGAGTACGCATGATGCCGATGACCGGCTGGGGCAACGGCGACGACCCGAGCGATCCGTAGAACCCGGCGTCGCCGAAGTTGAAGACGCCGCCGTCCGAGCCGACGAGCCAGTAACCCTTTCCATCCGACGACGCGGCGATACCGGCGACCGGCGCGTTGAGGCGCAGACCTCCGGTTGAGCCGAAGAACCCGGCATCGCCGAAGCTGAAGATGCCGCCGTCCGAGCCGACGAGCCAGTAACCCTTTCCGTCGGGGGTCGTCGCCATTCCGACGATCGGCGCGTTGAGGGGAAGACCTCCAGTCGAGCCGTAGAACGCGGCGTCACCGAAGCTGAAGATGCCGCCGTCCGAGCCGACGAGCCAGTACCCCGCACCGTCAGGCGCCGCCGCTATGCCCGAGATCGGAGCTCTGAGACGCAGATTGCCGGCGTCGCCGTAGAAGCCGGCGTCACCGTAATGGGAGACCTCGCCATCCGTCTCGGCGACCCAGTAGCCGCCGTCATCTGGAGTCGGTGCCACGCCCACAGTCGTCTTGTAGGGCAGGAAGTGGATGAAGTGGTCCGGCCAGGGCTCCCACGATTGGGAGCCCGCGTCTATCTGCATCCAGTCGTAGCCGCCGGGATCGGCGGCTATGTGCTGCTGCGAAATCACGATGTAGCTGTCGTGGGGTCCGACAGCCTCGACCACCGCGACGTGACCGGGAGGGGGCAATCCGGGTTCGCCGCCGTTCCACTCGGCCACTGCGCCAACCGTGGGGACGTTGTTGACCAAGACTCCATGCGCAGCGGCATTTGCCGCCCAGTCGCCACCGTTGCCGAGGTTGTACCCAGGCGTTGGCACTCCGTACGCAGCCGACTCGACGAACGCCACGTAGTTGGTGCACTCATTTCC
>JARLIH010000108.1 GCA_031291845.1 Isosphaeraceae bacterium
CAGCGGAAAGCGCTCGCGAAAGCGGGGCCGTTTTATGTGGCCCTCGGCTATTCCGCGATCGCGATCTCGGGGGTATTTTCATTACTGTTAGGATTGTTTCTCCTCTTCGGATGACACCTCGCCCAGGACCCGAGATCGTGAATGTTCCGACGGCCCGGCCCCTGATCGCTTGTGCGCGCGAGGTGGGGAGCGAGTGCCCGTACTGCGCCGGGGAGGTCGCGCTGGGCGACCCGATCATGGTCTGCGCGGCCTGTGGGACGGTTCACCACCGGAATTGCTGGCGGCGGTTCGAGCGTTGTGGGGCCTACTCGTGCGCGCCGTCTCGGCGCGAGGTCGCGGTGGCGGCCGAGCCGGTGCTCGCGATCTCGATGGAAGACCTTGACCGGGCCGTGCCCCTGCCGGCAACACCATGGCTGCCGGTCGCTCCGGTGGCCTCATCGACGTTTGTTCCACGTACCGCGGATTCCTCCGGGCGCGGGCGTGCGAGTCCTCTGTCCCTCGCCGCCCTGGCCACAGCACTCGCTGGAGTGCCTCTGCTGGGGCTGGCGCTGTGGGTCGGACTTGCGGGCGTGCCGCTCGTTGGGGCATTCGCCGGCCTGGTCGCGGTCGTGCTCGGCTGCGTCGCCCTGGGTGGGATCCGCGACACGCGGCGGAAGGGGCTCGTCCCGGCGGTCGCTGGAGTGTTGCTCGGGCTCGCTGACACGGTGGGAGGATTGCTGGCGACCGGCTGGATGCTCGAGGCGACAGCCGGCGCCAACCCGCATTTTCTCGACGCGCCTCCGGATCCGGCTGCGCTCAAGGCCCTCGCGCCGGAGCTGCGGCGGGCGATGCAGGCGAACGTCCTGCTCGAGCGGCGGGAGGCACTCGGTCTGGCCATCGGCTCGGGCGTCATCCTGGCGATCGATCGGAACGAGGCCCTGATCGTCACGAACCGGCACGTCGTCGACCCTCACTTCACGTCGAGCAAGGCGCTCACCGACCCCTCCAAGCTGGGACTGCTCGACGTCAAGACGATTGGCCAGCAGTCCCGTTCCGGACGCGTCGTCTGGCTCGCGCCCGACGGCGTCGACCTCGCGCTCATCCGCTCACCCTGTTCGGCCGACGGCTCGGCCGCGGCGGCGGCCTGGCAAAAGGGGAGGTCTTCCCATGTTGGCGAGACTGTCTTCGCAATCGGGAATCCCCAGCGCCTGGGTTGGACGCACACCCAGGGGGTCATCTCGCAATACCGTCTTCAGGACGTTGGTGGCCGCCAACTGAAGCTGATCCAGACCCAGGCGGCGATCAACCCGGGCAATAGCGGCGGCGGCTTGTACGACAAGGACGGCTACCTGCTCGGGATCAACACCTGGACGACTGATAAACGCATTGGCGAGGGGATCAGCTTCGCCATCGCGCTCGACTCGCTGCTCGACCTGTCCCCGCCCGACGTCGCCCCGCCTCCGGCGGAGCGCGAACCCCTCGAGACGCCCGCACAGCCATGAGCATGGTCCGACTCCGGCGCCTACAGGCCGATTTCGACAAGCTGCGCGAGTACGTGAACCGGCACCCGCGCCTCCAGGTCATCCAGGCCGAGGGAACACCGCCCGAGCGGTACCAACTCGAGTATCGCGTCCGGGGGCTCCGGCAGAAGGACGACGAGCTCGTCGTGGTCAAGAGTCATATGGTCGAGATCGCCCTGCCGCTCAGTTATCCGAAGCTGCCGCCGCAGTGCCGGATGCTCACGCCGATCTTTCACCCGAACATCGCCCCCCACGCCATCTGCATCGGCGATCACTGGAGCCCCGGCGAGCCGCTCTGGTCGATCGTGGCGCGGATCGGTGAGCTGATCGCCTACCAGAGCTATAACACCAAGAGCCCCCTGAATGGAGAGGCCGCGCGGTGGGTCGAGGAGCACATCGACGAAGTGCCGCTCGACCCCGTGAGCATGATGCCCGAAGACGCCTCTGCGCCCGCCGTCCCCGCCCGTGCGGCCGTCTCGCCTGCCGCGGCCCAGCGTCCCCAGGCCCCAGCCGCGCCGGCGGCGGTGGCCGAGGGCTTGCGGTTCGCCTGCACCGGTTGTGGAGCCAAGCTCCGTTTCGCTCCCGAGCACGCGGGCAAGCCCGTACGTTGCCCGCGCTGTCAAAAAGTTGTCACTGTGCCCGCGAGCTGAGGCCGACGATGCAACCGGATGCCGCTGACGTTTGGGAGGGGGAGGATTCCGCCGATCCATGTCCCGTCGAATCGCCTTCGGCGGAGCGCGGTTCGGCGGCAGCCTCGACTTCCCGAGAAGGCAGGGCCGTTGTAAGCGCCGTCGTTCGGCAGGCTCGGAAACGGCATTGGGAAGTGCTCGCCGTGTCGTCGTTCGTCGTGGTCATGGCGCTCGCACTCCAGGTCTTGCCCGACCAGCAGCACGTTGCCTTCCGGGGCTTTACGCACTATCCGATGCCGCACCTTTGCATGTCGCGGGTCTGGTTCGGGATGAGGTGCCCGGGCTGCGGACTGACGCGCTCGATCATCCACCTGGCTCACGCCGACTGGCGGGCGTCGCTGCATGCGCACCGACTCGGTTGGATGATGGCCGCCGTGATCGCGTTTCAACTGCCGTATCGCGTGTTTGCCCTGCGCTGGGCCGATCGTCCCGTTTTCGGCCCGCGCGCATGCACGGCCATTGCATTCGCGATCATTGGGCTCTTGATCGGGAACTGGCTCTTCGACCTCGCACTGCATCGGTCGGTCTTCGAGTCGAACCCTCGATTTCCGTTCTGGTTCTGAGGCCTGGCGACCGTGGATTGCGCACGCATGAACTTGCTCGCGGCCTGGCAACCGGATGCCAAGGCCATCCACGGATGTGGGTCACTCACCGACACGCGACGAGAGCGCGTGGTGCCTCTCGTGGTGCCTGCGCTCGTGGTGGTAGGCCAGGCCGACGTAGGCGGCGGCGAGCCCGACCACGACCATGCCCAGCAGGACGACCATGATGAGCATCATCGGGGTGTCAAGTTGAACCCATTTGACATAGACGATCTTACTCGGGTCTTGCATGCCAAGCCCCTGGTATCGCAGGCCAAGGCCGACGCCCGCCAGCCCCAGTCCAATCAAGGCGCCGGCGGTAATGATCGAAGCACAGAGCGCGCGCATGGCGGGTTCCTCGCAGAGAGCCGTTCGTGGAATGTCCAATGATTCACATGTTGCACGATCGCAGCAGCCCGCCGAAGACGAGCAGGATGCCCGCGAGGATGATGAAAACGCTGCTGCAGCCGCAGCCCGGATAGGCGCCGTAGGGTCCCCTTGGCGAATACCATCCGCCACCGCCCATCATTCCGCCCGGTCCTGGTCCAAAGCTCATGCGAGGTTCCCCCCCTGGCAAGTCGGAACTGTGCGGGGGCGCCAGCGCGGGCCCCCTTCTTGAAGGGTCGAACACAAGGCGAATCGCGTGCCGCACTGGTTTGACTTCGCGCCGGGTCGGCCCGTACACTCTCGGAGACAGCGCCGGTGGAGGCCTGTTTTCCTCGCTCGGGAGTGGTTCGAATGGCGGAAACGTTGGGCGTGGTCGAAACCAATCCCTTGCGGGAAGCCTTGCCGAGGACGCGCGTCCCGGACCCTTGTACCGTGGTCCTGTTCGGCGCGACCGGCGACCTCACGCACCGCAAGCTCGTGCCGGCTCTCTACCACCTCGCGCGTGGGGGGAACTTACCGTCCGAGTTTGCCATCGTCGGCTATGCCCGGCGCGATTGGACCGACGAGCAGCTCCGCGAGGAGCTCAAGAAGAGCCTGGCGAAAGAGGGGGACTCGGACTTCGAACGGTTCTGGGACCAGTTCGCCAGCCACATCGTCTTCGCACCCGGTACCTTCGACGATCCCGCGGGCTACGCGAAGCTCAAGCAGCGGCTCGAACAGCTCGACTCGTCGCACGGCACGCGCGGGAACCGGCTATATTACCTGGCGGTCGCGCCTGAGTTCTTCGCCACGATCATCCAGCAACTGGGGGACGCCGGGCTCATCTACCCGGCCCACCAGGAATCGCCCTGGAGCCGCGTCGTCATCGAGAAGCCGTTCGGCCACGACCTCGCGAGCGCCCGGGCGCTCAACCGCGAGGTCTCAAACGTGCTCGACGAGACTCAGGTTTATCGTATCGACCACTACTTGGGCAAGGAAACGGTCCAGAACATCCTCGCCTTGCGGTTCGGCAACTCGATCTTCGAGCCGATCTGGAACCGCCGGCACGTCGCCTCCGTGCAAATCACCGTGGCCGAGGAAGTGGGGATGGCCGGCGGACGCGGGGCCTATTATGACACCGCGGGCGCGATCCGGGACATGGTCCAGAACCATATGATGCAGCTCCTCTGCCTCGTGGCGATGGAGCCCCCGGTCGACCTCTCGGCCGACGCCGTGCGGAACGAGAAGGTGAAGGTCCTCCAGGCCCTGCCGAAGTGGACTGAGGCCGAGGTCTACGAACACGTCGTCCGCGCCCAGTACACCGCGGGCTCGATCCAGGGGGAGGACGTGCCGGGCTACCTCCAGGAGAAAGGGGTCAAGCCCGACTCGAAGACCAGTCCCTACGTCGCGCTCCGGCTGACCCTCAACACCTGGCGCTGGGCCGACGTGCCGTTCTACCTCCGGACCGGCAAGCGCCTGCCGAAGCGCGCGACGGAGATCGCAATCCAGTTCCACAAGCCGCCGACGGCCCTCTTCGAGCCCGAGGAGGACGGCACCAGCGGCGCGAACCAGCTCGTCCTGCGCATCCAGCCGAACGAAGGGGCGAGCCTCGCGTTCCAGGCCAAAATTCCCGGCTCACGCAGGCGGCTCCAGGAGGTGCGGATGGACTTCCGCTATGGGACGGCCTTCGCCGTGCCGCCCCCTGAGGCGTACGAACGGCTGCTGCTCGATGTCATGCTCGGCGACCCGACGTTGTTCACACGCACCGACGAGGTCGATAGCGCCTGGCGGTTCATTACCCAGATCCTCAACGCGTGGGAGAAGCCCAGCGCACCGTCGCCCGTGACGTACCCGGCGGGTTCTTGGGGGCCGCCGGAGGCCGATGCCCTGCCGGCGCGGGACGGAGCGCACTGGCGGAGGTTATAGTTCCCCGCGATCAGATACGTGAAACGCGTCTGTTCTCCTTAAGACTCGCCGTCTCGAACATAGATGGGGATTGCAGGCCATGCCCGAATCCACCTCCGACGCCTTCCTGAGCGGCCACGGCGTGCCCGTGAACCCGCGCGACATCGAGACGGAGCTGACCCGCTTGTGGGGCCCGGCCGCCCAGCACGTCGGGGGACCCGACCTGGAGAGTCCGCACGTCACGCGGATCGTCCTGGCGAACCTCGTCGTCGTCAGCCGCGAGGCGGACCTGCCGAGGCTGGAGGGCGTGCTCGACGAGGTGACCACGCGGTTCCCCTGCCGGGCGATCGTGCTCCGCCGGACCGACGAGCCCGGGCGGACCGTCAGCGCGGAAGTATCGGCACTCTGCCACTTGCCCGCCCCGGGGATGCCCCAGGTTTGTAGCGAGCGCATCGAGCTGCGCGCGGGGCCCGAGGCCGAGGACCTGCTCCCCGGCGCTGTGCGCCCGCTGCTGGAAGCGGACCTGCCGTTCGTCCTCTGGTGGACCTACGACCCGCGAGAGGCCGAGAACCTCTTCCGCGACCTCGGCGACGAGTGCACCCGCCTGATCCTCGACCTGCCCGACCCGGGGGCCGACCCCGGGGCCCTTCGGCTCGGGCTGGATACCAGTGTGACGGCGCACGGCCGGGACTCGGCCTGGTTCGGCCTCCCCCGCTGGCGCGAGCTGGTCGCCCAGTTCTTCGACCCGCCGTGCCACACGGACGCCCTCGCGCGGATCGATTCGGTCACCATCACCGCGCTGTCACCTGACGCCCACACCCTCCCCCGTTTGTCCGCCTGGCTCGCGGCCTGGCTGGCCGGCCAGCTTGGCTGGCAACCCCAGGGCGAGCCCGAACGGACTCCAGGATGCCTGCGGGCGCGCTTTCGGGGCCCGGGCGGAGACGTCGCCGTCACGCTTTTGACCCAGGCGGATCCGTCGGCTGGCGCGCCGCAGATCTTGGAAACGACGCTGACCACTCGTGCCGCTGAAGGAGCCGAGACGTTTCGCCTGGTCCGGTCCGCGCCGGGCTCCTCCGAGGTTCAAATTCATATCGACTCGCACAGCTATTGCACGCTCCCCCGCCTGGTGCTTGCCCCCGAGCTCGACGCCGCGCGGCGCGTGGCCGGCGGTCTGGAGTCGTCGCGTGTCGACCCGCCGTTCCAGCATGCGTTGCCGCACTTGCTGTGGCTGCTGGGTCCGGGGTGATCTCTCGCAACGCGCGGAGCCGCATCCGGATTGATGTAGGGCGGGCCAGTGCCGGCCCTACGGTTTGATAATCCGCGCGGCGTGACTCCAACGTCCGACCTAATACAGTCGGGCGCGTTTCACGTACCCTACGGAATACGCTCCAGGCGAGCCGTCAGGCTGCCGGCGCTTGCGTCGATCAGGACGACGGAGCCAGACGGCGTCGCGCCGACGTTGAGGACGCGCCGGCCGTCCTTGAGCACGTGCTCCTGCGCGACGTGCAGGTGCCCGCATAAATGGACCCGCGGACCGATCGTCTGGAACGCCTTGAGAAAACAGCGCTGACCACCGTGGTTCCCCTTTTCGGTGAGGTCGGCCAACCCTACCGGACAGCCGTGCGTCAGCAGGATGTCGACGGCACCATCCGCGGCGATCTTCGCGGCGTACGCGGCCACGTCCTCGTCCGTCACGTAATACGGCAAGCGATGCGACTTGGCCCAGATGCCGCCGATTGCCGCGATGCGCAAACCGTCGATTCCACGCACTTCGCCCTGCCCGAGCAGCACGGTCGACCCGTCCGAGTTCCGCAGCGCCTTTAGCTGCTCGACGGCGTCGTGGTTGCCGAACGTGCTGAGAGTCGGGAGCTTCGCGGGAAAGGCCGCCAGGTCGGCCTCGGTGACCTCCTGCGGATCGCCCCAGTCGCCGCAGCAGAGCAGGGCATCGGGCGCAAAGCGGTCGATCGCCTTGTGGACCGATGCGAGGTCGCCGTGCAGGTCGCTGACTGCCAGGATATGCATGAAAACCTCTGCGTGTCGGGGCCGCCGTGACCGGCCGCAATTCGGCCAGCAATGGCCGGCCCTACGGCAACGCCCGAATCACGACGGCCGCGTCGTCTTTTTCCAGCACGGCGAGCCCGCCGGGCACGCCGAGCAACCCCCAGACTGCCGAGGCCGGGCGGTATGCCTCGCGAAGATCTTCAAGCGCCAGCGGCTTGCCCGCTCCTGAGATGCCCCCCGCAATCACCACCGGCCGGGGTGCATTGAGCGCGGCGAGGTGGGCCACGTCGCCGACCGTTCGCAAGATGCCCGGGGCCATGACGCCCAGACGCTGGCCCGTGTACGGCTCGGCCGTCACGAAGCTTGCCAGCGTGTCCACGGCGGCCACCGCGCTCACTCGGGGGTCCGTCGCCCCTGCGCTCAGCGCAACCAGCCCGCCGGGGCCCAGGCCCACGAGCACGACCCGGGCGTCGGCCCCTCCTTCCAGCTTCTCCAGCGCATCGAGCAGGCGCCGGACGTCGAACGCCCACTGACCGATCAACGGGCGCCCGATCCAGAGGGCCCACTCCGCGCTATTGTGGTCGGGAGCACGGCCGATCAAATCCGACGGCCACGCGTGCTTGCCAGTCGCCCGCAGGTCGAGCGTGACGAGCCCCCAGCCGGCTTTCCGGACTTCCCCGGCCAGCGCGCTTTTTACCGCCTTCTCCGCGCCGTCCAGGTCGATCAACACCACGCTTGGCGCGTTCGGTTCCTTGCCCGGCTCGACCCGCGCTGAGAGATGAATCCCCGGCTCCGGCTCGAAGTGGACGATGCGGGCTCCCTCGGCCGTCTCCACCTTCGACGCCGCGGCCGGGGCGTCGGGGAATCCGCCAAACACCGTGCCGACAAGCGTCTTGCGTGTCGCGTCGGCCGACGCCCGCCATTCGGCCGGATCTTTGGGCGTCGTGGCTCTGGCCGCGAGGATCTTTCTCGCCTCCTCGGCCGCGAATCGCGGGAGGGTGACCCAGTCGTTGGGGCGCGAGTCCCCCGGAAAACAGCGCAGGGTTTCGGGGTCCTCGGTCTTGAATGCCGGCTCGGCGATTGGCGACCCGTCCCCTTCGTGTTTCAGGTGCAGGGTCATCCAGCCGTACATTGCCTCGCGCATCGCGTGGTTGTAGTCGTGGCCCGACTCGAAGATGGCGTGCCGCAGGTGGCCCGGGCGGTCGAACAGCCGGAAGACCGCCTCCGCCCCCGCGATCGACTTCTTGGCTGCCTGGACCGAGAACTGCGGGGCGTCCCCCGTCGCACTCACAACCATCAGCCCCCGCGGCGCGGTCAGTGCCAGCACGCCCCACTCCTCGGTAAACCGCACGGCCCCCGGAACGACCTCGCACATGCAGCAAGCGCCGCCGAGGTACGCCCCATAGTTGCCGACCGAGCAGACCGGCACCGCCGCGCCGAGCCGCTCGTCCCACGCCCCGGCGTACATCGTCTGGTTGCCGCCGCCGCTCGCGCCCGTGATCCCGATCCGCTCGCCGTCCACCTCGGGCCTCGTGCGCAAGTAATCGACTGCCCGCATGTTCTCATAAACTTGGAGCCCCGAGAGTGGGAGACCGACCGGGAACAGGGTCGCGCCGGTCATCTCGCCGTGGTACTCCCCGAGCGCCTTGCCGATCCCCCGCTCGCCCGCGCCGAACGCGTCGACGGCCAGCACGAAAAATCCGACCTTCGCCGCCCCGATACAGCGCGACTGAACGACCGGGTCCTGCTTCGCCCCTTTCCAGTGGCCGTGCACCTGAAGAATCGCCGGCAGCTTGCCCGGCCGGTCGGGCACGTAGGCGTTCGCGGTCATCCACACGCCGGGCCGCGTCTGGAACACGACCTTCTCGACCGTGTAGCCGTCTCGCTTCAGCGTCCCGAGCGTGCGCGGCTCGAGCGGGCAGGGCTCGGCCGGGAAGCGGCCCCACGCCTCGCGCAGGCCCCGGCGGATCGCCTCGTTTTGTTGCTGCCACGCTTCCCGGCTCGCCGGCGGCTTGTCTCCCGCACGTAATGCCGAGGCCTGCGCACGGATGAACTCCAGGAACTCGTTCGTCGGGCCGGCGTCGGCCGCCGCGACGGCCAAGGGGGAGCAAAGCCCCAGGCCGAGCATGGCCCAGAGGGAGAAGGCGACCGTACGCGGCCGGCGGATGGTGCGCTGAGTTCGCGTCATGACGTGGATCTCGGGGTGGGCGGGGTCGTCAACAGGCAGGAGGATCGAGACTCGGAGCGGAGCACTGCGAAAGGCCGCTCGTCGTGGGAACTCTGCAACCGATCAGGTTCGACGGCGGTTGGCGGCCATCTCGCGACGTTGCCAGTTTGTCGAGACGGTCGGTCACGATCAAGCCCCCGGGCTGGCTTCGAGCCGCTCAGGTCAGGAGCTTAATGCGAACCTTGCCCGTGCCCGCAATGAGGAGGGGCCGGTTCAGCCGATCGAGGATCATGGTCTCGGGGTCGATGCCGTGCAAGTGAGAGACGGTGGCCAGGATGTTCTTGCGTGAGATCGGGGTATGGACCACGTCCGACGCGATGCGGCCGGTCTTGCCGACCACGCTACCCGCCGCCGGCCATGATGGCGGAATACGCGCGGGGCGAGTGATCGCGGCCGCCGACGTTCCCTTTGTACAGTCGGGGCATGCGGCCGTGCTCGCTGATGCAAACGACCAATGGCCGTCGGGATGGATCGGAGTTCGCCCCGGACCTCGGCGGGTGCCTCGGGCTTCACGTCGAACGTTTCGAGCTGGCTCGGCGAACCGTATGGTCCTGGTTACCGCCAAGTCGATCTTGTAGGCTTGGAGACCCTCCTCGCGGTTCGAGCAGCCACGTTCGCGAAGGTCACGGGAATTCGAAGGGACGCACCCAGAGGGCGGTCTCAAAGTCCAGGAGCTTCTCGATGTTGCGCGCGGCTTGGTTCTGTGCCGGTCTGGTCCTGGCGCCGGCCTTATGCCTTTCGACGCAGGCCCAGAGCCCGCCTCGCACGCCGTACGTCGACCCCACGCAGCTCGAAGTCCCCTGGCCCAAGCACAGCTTCGCGCGGGTGCCGTGGCGGGGCTTCCTCGAGACGAAGCGAGGCGTCGACTTCGTCCGCGGCGTGGGGGTCAACTACAACGTTCCCGGGCAATGCGACCTCGCCGTGCGGCTCCTCGCCGAGGCCGGTTTCAAGACGTTCCGGATCGAGACCGGATGGGGGGGCGTGCAGTGGGACGAGAAAGGCGTGAACGAGATGAAGCGGCTACGGTGGCTCCTGGGGCTCTGCCGTACTCATGAAATCCGTCCGACCTTGCTGTTGAACGCCCACCATGGCGTTCCGTGCCCCCATCGCGTGCTGGTCAAGCGATTGGCGGCGGATACGCCGCAGGGGGGGCGCCGGGTGAAGCTCGCCGATGTGCGGGAGGTTGTCGCCGGGCGGACGGGAATCAGCAACCAGTCGGATTACTGGGGCGCTGAGGTGCTCATCACGAAGGTCGACGAAGGGACGGGTGCGTGTGAACTCAGCAAGCCGTTGCCCAAGGCGCTCAAGCAGGGCCAAGAGCTGCGCCTGATGACGCTGAAGTACCTGCCGCTGTACCCGGTCGGCACGAGGGAGTTCGACGAAACGGCCGACGGGTGGGTCCGCTTCGCCCTCTTGGTGTGCGCGCAGGCCAAGGCGGCGGGCATCGCGGGGTTCGACGTGGAAATCTGGAACGAGCTGACCTTTGGGACCCACTTCCTCGACATCAACGACTATTACTACGAACCCGACGCCGCTCCGTACAAGGGGGACCGCCTGAACGAGGGAGGACCGTCGTGGGAACTCGCCAAGCGCACCGTGGCGGCGGTGAAGCGGCAGTATCCGGAGGTGCGCTGCATCTGGGGGTTCTCAAACACGACCTTCTTCCACACTCCTATCGAGAAGCTGCCGCCGGGGACTGACGGTCAGAGCTACCACCCGTACGGGACCGGCACGCGCGAATTCCCACGAGACGAAGACTACCGCGATCGGCCGGACCTGAATCTCGATGGCTTCACCCCGGAGGCCGAGTTCCGCATCCCCGAGGGCCTCGCCGAGACGTTCATCAAGACCGAGAGCCTGATGCGGCTCCTGAACCCCGAGGCGCGCCATAAGCACCCGCCCGGAGTCGAGCGGTTCTACCACTACATGACCGAGCACGGCGTGCTCGCCGCGGAGTGCGGCGCGAAGGATGCGGAGGCGGCCTGGAGGCTCAAGACGCTCTGCGCGTTGCGATCGTTCTGCCTGTGGCTGAACAAGGGCGTCGACGTGATGCACTACTTCTCCGGCTACGACGAGCAGGCGCTCGGCATGGGGCTGCTGCCGCCCGACGTGAGGAAACTCCCCCCGGACGCGAAGTTCGACGACGTCGCCACGCCGCCGCTCCAGGCCATCCGCCGTCTCACCCGTGCTTTTGAGGGATGCGTGCCGTTGCGCGCAGTTCAGGCCCTCCAGTTGGACGTGACACCGGTGGACGCCCCGCGCACGGTGTTCGAGGGACCGGTGCCACTCCGGCACCAGGACGTGTTCGCCTTCCTCCCCTTCCAGGCCAGCGCGACGCGACACATCGTCGCGGTCTACGTCGCGACGTACGATGCGACCAGGCCGATGCCCGAGGAACGCTACCGCCTGGGCATCCGGGGATTCGCCGCGGTCCCCCGTTCGGCTCGCCTTCTCGACCCGGTCACAGGTCGGTCGACTGCGGTGGCGCTTCGCGCGCAAGCACAAGACGCGGTCGAAGCGGACGTGTCCGTGCTCGATTATCCGCGTCTCCTGGTCCTCGACGAGTAACGGCCTCGGCCGCCGTGCGAGGAAGATACCCGCACGACGGTCGAGGTCATCAGGGCGTTGTCGAGCGGAGTCCCGGACGATCGGCGCGCGATACTTTTCGGGAAGGTGGCTCAGCTCCCGGTCCAGGAACCACCAGTGCTCGTCTTGCGGCGGCGCGCCGTCGTCCGCGAGCTCGGGTATTGCTTCCACCTGCCTCACCCTCCGGTATCCTTTCGCCGCGGCGGCTCTCGCTCTTTGCGCGGCGCGACACGCCGCACCGTGAAGCCAGTTGGGCAGCATGTCCGGGAGCGCAATCGTGGCTGCCTTCGTGGCGAGCACGAGAAACGTTGCCTGAAACGCGTCCTCGGCATCGTGATGATGCGTCAGGGCCGGTCGGTAGACGACGAGCGAGTCGTGCCGGCCGGGCCGAGCTTGTCGGACGAGCCTCTGCGGGTTATGGTCCTGCCTATGTCAAACTTCCTGCGCGAACTGAGGAACGCTGTCTCCATCACGCTGGGCGTCCTGTCGGCCGGGATGGGCCTGCACGGGTTCCTGCGCTCAAGCCGGTTCATCGACGGCGGGGTGACGGGCATCTCGATGCTGATCTCGAACGTGCTCGGCCTCCCCCTGTCGGTGTTGATCCTCGTAATCAATCTGCGGTTCATTGCGCTGGGATACAAGCAGATCGGGCGCGCGTTCGCAGCGCGGAGCGCGGCGGCGATCCTCGGCCTGTCGATCTGCCTGGCGGTGGTCCACTTCCCGGACGTCACGCCCGACAAACTGCTGACGGCGGTCTTCGGCGGCTTCTTCATCGGTGCCGGGATCGGCCTGGCGATGCGGGGCGGGGCCGTGCTCGACGGAACGGAGATCGCCGCGCTCTTGATCAGCAAGCGGAGCGGGACGTTCCGGGTGGGAGACGTGATCCTCGGCCTGAACGTCGCGATCTTCCTGACCGCCGCGTTCTTCCTCGGTGTCGAGTCGGCCCTCTATTCGATCCTCACGTACGTCTCGGCGTCCAAGACGCTCGACTTCCTGCTGCACGGGATCGAGGAGTTCACGGCGATCACCATCATCTCCGAAAAGAGCGACGCGATCCGGCAGGCGATCACCGGCGGCCTCGGCCGAGGCGTGACCGTGTACAAGGGGCGCGGCGGGATGAGCGGGGCAGACCAGGACATTCTGTTCTGCGTCGTGACGCGGCTCGAGATCGGCAAGGTGCGAGGCATCGCCCAGGGGATCGACACAGGCGCGTTTATCATTGTCTATCCGCTGGCGGACGTGCAGGGGGGTGTGATGAAGCGGACGACGCTCCACTAAGGAAAGCGGGTTATCCGCAGATGACGCAGATGGTCGCAGATAAATTCAAACTATCAAGAAATCCACAGATGATTATTTATTTTTGTGTGCGGTGTTAGATCCTGCGTTTAATCTGCGACCATCTGCGTCATCTGCGGATAACCTCCTTCCGAGCCGCGAACAGGTTTAACAGTGGCTTGTCGATGCCGCGCCGGCTGGGTTAGGATGCATCGTCGGAATTGTCGAACATTCGTATGACGTCGCGCTGGCCGGGGAACGTGGGATGACGCGGTACGCGGCACTGCTTTGGGTCGGGTTGCTCGTGCTGCCGGGCGGGTTGCGCGCGGAGGAGCGGGTTGATTACGTGCGCGCGGTCAAGCCGATCCTCGCGAAACGGTGTTATGCCTGTCACGGGGCGCTCCAGCAGAAGGCGAAGCTGCGGCTCGACACCGGCGGTTCGATCAAGCGCGGGGGCGAGGGGGGACCGGCGGTCGTGGCCGGCGCGAGCGATGAGAGCCTCCTGGTCGACGCGGTGACGGGGGACGAGAGCTGGCGCATGCCGCCGGAAGGGGAGCGGCTCTCGGCCGAGGAGGTCGCCACGCTCAAAGCGTGGGTCGACCAGGGGGCGGAGTCGCCGGCCGACGAGGCGCCCCAGTTGGACCCGCGGAAGCACTGGGCCTTCGTCCCACCCGCGCGGCCGGCCGTTCCGCAGGTTCAGGATGGCGGTTGGAGCCGGAACCCGGTCGACGCGTTCCTTGCCGCCGAGCACGCCAAGCGAAGGCTAAAGCCCAGGCCGGAGGCGGACCGGTCGACGCTCCTGCGCCGGGTCACTCTCGACTTGATCGGCCTCGCGCCCACCCCCGAAGAACGGCGGAGGTTTCTGAACGACCCCTCGCCCGACGCCTACGAGCGGGTCGTCGAATGGCTGCTCGCGGATTCCCGGTTCGGCGAGCGCTGGGGTAGACATTGGATGGACGTCTGGCGCTACAGCGACTGGGACGGGTTCGGGGCCGAGGTGCGCGAGAGCCAGCCGCATATCTGGCGCTGGCGTGATTGGATCGTCGAGTCGCTGAACGGCGATCGGGCTTACGACGAGATGCTCGTTGCCATGCTCGCCGCCGATGAGTCGGTGCCGGGCGATGAGCGGGAGCTGCGTGCCACGGGCTTTCTGGTGCGCAACTGGTACAAGTTCAATCGCAACGTCTGGCTCGATGCCACGGTCGAGCACACCGGCAAGGCCTTCCTCGGGATCACGCTCAACTGCGCGCGGTGCCACGACCACAAGTACGACCCGATCGCTCAGGCGGACTACTATCGGGTCCGGGCGTTCTTCGAGCCGCACGAAGTCCGGACCGATCGCCTGCCGGGGCAGCCGGACGTGGCGAAGGACGGACTGGTCCACGCGTTCGACGCCAAGGCCGACGCTCCGACGTTCCTGCTGGAACGGGGAGACGAGAAGCACCCGGTGACGGACAGGCCGCTCGCTCCCGGCCTCCCCGCGGTGCTCCACCGCGGGTCGCTCGCCGTGCAGGGGGTGAGCCTGCCGCCGCCGGTTTATTACCCCGGGTTGCGTCCGTTCGTGCAGGAGGAATCGCTGGCCCAGGCGAGGGCCGACATCGATGCGAAGCTCGCAGCGCTGACGCAAGCCAAGCAGCAGGTGGCCGACTCGCGGCAGCGACTCGACGCGATCGTGGCCGGGGGCGATGCGAAGCCGATGCCCTCGGCGAAGGCCGAGCCGTTCCTGGCCGACGACTTCGCCTCGCCCAACCCCGAGCGCTGGCAGGTCAGCGCGGGGGAGTGGCGATACGAGAAGGGAAAATTGCTGCAATCGAAGGTCGGCGACGAGGAATGCCGGTTGCTCTCGCACGCCGAGCACCCGCGCGACTTCTCGGCCGAGTTCCGGTTCAAGATCCAAGGCGGTAACCAATGGCAGTCGGTCGGGCTGAGCTTTGACTTTGCCGACGCGGGGAACGCGCTTGGGGTCTATCTCAGTCACTTTGCCGGCGGGCCGAAGGTCCAGGTCTTCGAGCGGCGCAACGGGCAGAGCCAGTACCCCGCGACGGGTACAAAGCCCTACGCCGTCCAGCTCGACCGCGAACACACGCTGCGCGTCGACGTTCGCGGGCAGCTCGTGAACGTGGCGGTCGATGGCCAGGTGGTCCTGGCGTATCGCCTGTCGGTGCCCCGTCAGGCGGGGCGTTTCGCGGTCTGGACGTTCGATGCGTCGGCCGAGTTCGTGAACGTCCGGGTCGATTCCTTGGCGGGCGACGCCCGGCTCGTCGAGCCGCCCGCCGGATCGGGCGCTCCCGTGACGAACGAGGCGGGCGCGCGGGCCGCGCTGGCGAAGGCGGAGGCCGGCGTCCCAGTCGCCGAAAAGGCCGTGGAGGTGAGCCGGGCGAACGCGGCGGCCGTATCCGCAAAGGTCGCGGCCGACCGCGCGAAGTTCGCCGAGCCGCCGAGCCCCGACGCCGAACGGCTCGCGAAAGAGGCCTCGCTCGCGGACCGGCGGCTCGCCGCGCTCCAGGCCGAGGAGAAACTGCTCCGTGCGGAGGTCGCCCTGAGCGAGGCCAAGCAGGCTGGGAAGGACGTTGCGGCGGCGCAGAAGGGGCTCGACGAAGCAAGAAAGGCCGCGGAGACAGCCAGAGTGGCCCAGGCGAAGGAGTCGACGGACTATTCGCCCCTCGGCCCGGTCTACCCCGCGAGCAGCACCGGCCGTCGGCTGGCGCTGGCCCGCTGGCTCGCGCGCCGGGAAAACCCGCTCACGGCCCGCGTGGCGGTCAATCACGTGTGGGCGCGGCATTTCGGCGAACCACTGGTGCCCACCGTATTCGACTTCGGGCTCAACGGGCGTCCTCCGACTCACCCCGCGCTCCTGGATTGGCTCGCGGTGGAGCTGATGGACCGGGGCTGGAGCCTCAAGGCGTTGCACCGCCAGATCGTGACGAGCCCCGCCTATCGGATGGACTCCGCCGGCGACCGCCGCGACGACCCGAACCACGCGGTCGACCCGGCGAATGCGTATCTCTGGCGGATGAACCCGCGGCGGATGGAGGCCGAAACGGTCCGCGACAACGTGCTGCACGTCGCGGGCAACCTTGACCCGGCCCTCGGGGGCGCGGACCTCGACCCGGACAGCGGCTTGTCCTCCCGCCGTCGCAGCCTCTATTTCCGCCACGCGAAAGAGAAGCGGATGACGTTCCTCCGGCTATTCGACTCGGCCAACGTCAACTCCTGCTACCGGCGCACCGAGAGCGTCATGCCCCAGCAGGCGCTGGCGCTCGCGAACAGCCCGCTCGCGCTCGACCAGTCCCGTCTGCTTGCCGCCAAGCTCTCCGGCGACGACGCGACCTTCGTCATCGCAGCCTTCGAACGCGTCCTCGGCCGTGAGCCGACCAGCGACGAACAGGCCGCTTGCACGCAGTACCTGTCCGAACAGGCGAGCCGATTGGTGGACAAGGCGCACCTGTCAGCGTTTGCCTCTGGCCCGCCGGGGGCGGTCAAGCCTTCCGGTGACCCACGCCAGCGGGCGCGGGAGAATTTGGTGCATGTGCTGATGAACCACAACGACTTTCTGACGATTCGATGAGAGAAGAGATTTCACCACAGAGCACACAGAGATCACAGAAAGGAAGACCGAGGAAGAGAGAAGGTGAGGGAAGAGGATTAATTATAAAAGAACATACAATAAATACCTCTAAGCGGAAAACTGTTGTTGGCCGATTCGCCAGGCTCGTCTTTGCTTCTTGTCTTTGTGCCTATGTGGTTCTCTCGCTTTCTCTTCCTCGGTCTTTCTCTCTGTGTGCTCTGTGGTGAAATCTCTTCTTGAGGCCCAGCCGATGAGTGCGACGTCTCGCAGGTTGTTTCTGGCCGACGTTGGGATGGGTTTCACCGGCCTGGTGCTGGGCGCGATGCTTCAGCGCGAAGGCGTCGCGGCTGGGACCCGTCCGCACTTCGCGCCCCGGGCGAAGAACGTGATCTGGCTGTTCATGGTCGGCGGCACGAGCCACATGGAGAGCTTCGACCCCAAGCCGATGCTGAACCGGTACGCGGGGAAGACGATCGCCGAGACGCCGTACGCCGAGGCGCTCAAGAACAAACTGACCGACAACGTGCGGATTGTCGTGCCGAATGACGCCAACGGCCACATCCGGCAACAGGTGTACCCGCTTCAAATCGGTCACCGGCCGAGGGGACAGAGCGGGATCGCGGTGAGCGATTGGTGGCCCCACCTGGGAGACTGCGTCGACGATATGGCGATCGTCCGCTCGATGTGGACCACCGACAACAACCACGGCGCCCAGCTTCAGTTTCACACCGGGCGTCACGCGCTCGAGGGGAATTTCCCGACGATCGGCTCGTGGGTCCATTACGGCCTGGGCTCGCTCAACGACGACCTGCCGCAGTTCGTCGTCCTGGGCACGCCCATCGCGGACTGCTGCGGCGGTATGGGAGCGCATGGCGCGAGCTACCTGGGGCCCGAGCACGACGGGGTCCAACTCGCCGTCGACCCGAGCAACCCGCTTCCCTTCGCGGCCCCGGGTCCGGACGTCTACCACGAGGAACAAGAGAGCGAGTTCCGGCTTCTGCGGAAGCTCAATGGACTATCGGCCGTGAAGTACCCGGACGACCCCGCCCTGCGGGCGCGCGTGAAGTCGTATGAGCTCGCCTTCCGCATGCAGACGGCTGTGCCGGAGGTGTTGCGGTTCTCCAGCGAGAGCCAGTCCATGCAGCGCCTGTATGGGCTCGATGAGCCGGCGACGAGGGTGTTCGGCGAGCAGTGCCTCGCCGCCCGCCGGCTGGTCGAGCGCGGGGTGCGGTTCGTGCAGATCTTTCACGGCAGCAACGGCGGCGCAGGGGCTTGGGACGCCCACAGCAACCTGAAATCCGGGCACGCCACGCTTTGCGGACAGGTCGACCGCCCTGCCGCGGGCTTGCTCAAGGACCTCAAGCAGCGCGGTCTGCTCGACGAGACGATCGTCGTGTGGGCCACCGAGTTTGGCCGCACCCCCGGCTCGCAGAACGCGGACGGCCGGGACCACCATCCGTTCGGCTTCTCAGTCTGGATGGCCGGTGGTGGTCTAAAGGGTGGAATCGCGCACGGCGCGACGGACGAGCTCGGGTTCCACGCCGTGGAGCACCGCCACTACGTGACCGATATCCACGCGACCGTGTTGCACCAGTTGGGCCTCGACCCGCGGCGGTTGGAGGTCCCCGGGCAAAAGCGCCTGGAGGTCGATTACGGGAAGCCGATCCGGGAGATCATTTCGTAGGGGCGGCCATGGCCGGCCCGGGTTCTATGACAGAATCGCGCCGACGACCTTTCCCGCGACGTCGGTCAACCGGAAATCACGGCCCTGGAAGCGGAACGTCAAGCGTGTGTGGTCGACGCCCAGGCAGCGCAGGATCGTCGCGTGCAGGTCGTGGACGTGCACCGGGTCGCGTGTGATATTGTAGGAGAAATCATCCGTTTCGCCGTGCGTCAGTCCTCCCTTGATGCCGCCGCCGGCGAGCCAGACGGTGAAGCAGCGAGGGTGGTGGTCGCGGCCGTAGTCGTCGGCCGACAGAGGGCCCTGGCAATAGACGGTGCGGCCGAATTCGCCACCCCACACGACCAGGGTCTCGTCGAGCAAGCCGCGCTGTTTGAGGTCGGTCACGAGTGCGGCGGAGGCCTGGTCGGTGTCGCGGCACTGGCCGGCGATCTGCTTGGGGAGGTTCGTATGCTGATCCCAGCCACGGTGGAAGAGTTGAATGAAGCGCACTCCGCGCTCAGCCAGCCGGCGGGCGAGTAGGCAGTTGGCGGCGAAGGTGCCGGGCTTGCGGGAGTCGGGGCCATACATGTCGAAGACGTGGGCCGGCTCGGACGAGACGTCGATCAGCTCGGGGACGGCGGTTTGCATCCGGTAGGCGAGCTCGTACTGGGAGATCCGGGTGGCGATCTCGGGGTCGCCCGCTTCGTCGAGGCGCAACTGGTTGAGCCGGGCCAGGTCGTCGAGCATGCGCCGGCGGGTGCTGCCGTCGATCCCGTCGGGGTTCGAGAGGTATAGCACCGGGTCGCCGAGGGAGCGAAACTTGACCCCTTGGTACTTGGTGGGGAGGAATCCGCTTCCCCAGAGGCGGTCATAAAGAGGCTGGTCGTTTGGGTTGCCCGAGCCTTGTGAGATCATGGCGACGAACGCGGGCAAGTCGTCGTTTTCGGTCCCGAGGCCGTAGGACAACCACGCGCCGATGCTGGGGCGGCCGGCGAGCTGGGCACCGGTCTGGAAGAAGGTGACGGCGGGGTCATGGTTAATGGCCTCGGTGTGCATCGAGCGGATGAAACAGAGTTCATCAGCCACGCGCGCGGTGTGGGGCATCAGCTCGCTGACCCACGCGCCGCTGCTGCCGTGCTGGGCGAAGCGGAAGCGGCTCGGGGCGACGGGAAAGGTCGCCTGGGTGGCGGTCATGCCGGTGAGCCGCTGGCCGTTGCGGATCGAATCGGGGAGCCCGGTCCCGCGCCGGCCGTTCAGGGCGGGTTTGGGGTCGAACAGGTCCATCTGCGACGGCGCGCCCGACTGGAAGAGGTAGATGACGCGTTTGGCTCTGGGCGCGAAATGGGGCAGGCCGGGAAGGCCACCGGGCTCGGCAGCGCTCGCGCGCGACAGGAGTGACGCAAACGCGGCGACTCCCGGGCCGGTCGCTACGCGGCCGAAGAAGTGACGGCGCGAGAGAAGGAGCCGGTGTTCCAGGCGTGGGTCCATGGCTCATTCCTTGGTGATGGTCTCGTCGAGGTTCAAGATTAGGCTGCACGTCGCGGTGTACGCCGCGAGCTCGGACGGGTCGAGGGTACCGTCCGGCGCGCTCGCGCCGGTGTGGATCAGGCGTCGAGCCGCGTGCGGGTCTCTGTCGAAGTGCGCGCGGTGGGTGGCGAGGTCGCGGAGGAGGAGATCTCGTTCCTTGGCCGACGGCGGGCGCGCCGTGGCGAGGCGGAAGGCGAGGTCGATCCGTGCTGCGGGGCTCGGGCCGGCGTCCTTCACGGTGCGCTGGGCGAGTGCGCGGGAGGCCTCGACGAAGGTGACGTCGTTCTGAAGGTTGAGGGCCTGGAGCGGCGTGTTGGTACGCACCTCGCGCACGGTGCAGGTCTCGCGGCCGGCGGCGTCGAAGTTCATCATCGACGGCGGGGCGACGGTGCGTTTCCAGTAGGTGTACAGGCTGCGGCGGTAGAGGTTCGGCCCGGTGTCAGGTTTGTAATCGTCGCCGCCGGCCAGCTCTTTCCAGAGTCCGGCGGGCTGGTAGGGGCGAACGGAGGGCCCGCCGAGGCGTTCGACGAGCAGGCCGGACGCGGCAAGGGCCTGGTCGCGGATTGTCTCGGCCGAGAGGCGGACGCGCGGTCCGCGCGCGAGGAGGCGGTTTTCCGGGTCCTTGCGGAGGAGCTCGGCGGTGACGCGCGACGACTGCCGGTACGTCGCGCTCGTGACGATCGTGCGCAGAAGCGCCTTGACGTCCCACCCGGTGCGGACGAGCTCCGTCGCGAGCCAGTCGAGCAGCTCGGGGTGACTGGGGCGCTCGCCCTGGGTACCGAAGTCCTCAGCGGTCTTCACCAGGCCGGCGCCGAACAGCATCTGCCAGAGGCGGTTGACCGCGACGCGCGCCGTGAGAGGGTGGTCCGGCGCGACGAGCCAGCGCGCGAGCACCAGGCGGTTGGCCGGCTCGGCTGTGGGAAGCGGGGGCAAGCTCGCGGGGACGCCGGGCAAAACAACCTCACCGGGCTTGTCATACGCTCCGCGCAGGAGGACGTGAGTGACCCGCGGCTCGGCCCGTTCGCGCATGATCATCGTCGTTGGGAAGCTCTCGACCAGCCGGACGCGCTCGTCGTGCAACGAGACGAGCTGCCGCCAGGCGTCCTTGATCGCCTGCGGGGCCTGTTCGGCCAGGTAGTACGCATGCAGCTTCTGTGCTTGTTGGGCCGTGCGCTCTTTCGCGGGAAGAGCCGCGATCGCTGGTACTGGGTCGATCGTCGCGAGCACAGCGACTTCCTCGCTCGCGAGCGCCCGGTCGTAGATGCGGACCTCGTCGATCAGGCCTCGGAAACGACCTTCGGGTCCGCCGCCAGCACCAATCCGGAGCGGTTCCGCGGTCTGGAAGGTCTGGTTCAGGTCGTCGAGCAGCACCTTGAGCGGCTGTGGCTGGCCGTCGACGTAGATCTTGATCCCGTCGGCGACGCGCGAGCCGTCGTACGTGAACGATACGTGGTGCCAGGCGCCGGGCGCGATCGCGCGTTCGGTCTCGACCCGGATGGCATCGTCGAGCCAGCGCTTGACCAGGTTGACCTGGATCCTGCCGCGCTCGATGACCAGGGCGTAGCCGTCGGCCTGCGGTTTGTCGGTCATGCGCGAGATGACGGTACCGCCACGGGGGCCGTCGAGCTTGACCCAGCCAGCGCAGGTGAACTTGTCGTAGAAGCCGAACGGGGCGATGTCGCCCGCGTCCACGTAATACCGGTCGTCGAACATGGCGGCGTCGCCGAGCCGGCCAGGCGCGAACGGGGGCACTCCGACGGGGGACCGGGACAGCGGAGCGCTGCCGGCCGTGTTTTGCGTACTGGAGTCGAGCGCAAAGTGCGCGATCAACCCGTCGGGCGGCGACCAATCCTGGGCCCGAGCGGCGTCAAGCGAACGCTCCCACTCGGCTTGCGCGCGCATGAGCTCGGGCTCGAGCGAGCGAAAGCGCAGTTCGGCGGTCGCGATAAGTTCGTCGAGGCGTTTCACGGCTTCCTGCTGCGGCGGAGTCGGGGCGGAAATGAGCGGGGGTGAGTTGCCAAACTTGATGGCCTTGCCGCGCTCGGGGACGTTGTTGAAGAAGGCAAAGACGCGATAGAACTCCCGTTGCGTGATCGGGTCGAACTTGTGGTCATGGCAGCGGGCGCAGCCCATCGTGAGGCCGAGCCAGACGGTGGCTGTGGTTTCGACGCGGTCGACGACGTACTCCACGGCGTACTCCTCGGGGATGATTCCCCCTTCGCCGTTGCCGCGGTGGTTGCGGTTGAAGCCGGTCGCGATCATCTGGTCGAGCGTCGGTGCGGGGAGGAGGTCGCCGGCAAGCTGCTCGATCGTGAAGCGGTCGAACGGGAGGTTGCGGTTATAGGCATCGATGACCCAGTCGCGCCAGCGCCACATGTAGCGTTCAAAATCGGCCTGATAGCCGTTGGAGTCGGCGTAACGTGCTC